>NZ_CP092368.1 GCF_025021925.1 Wolbachia endosymbiont of Howardula sp.
AATGGTTCTTCCTCTTCTCTTATTGCAAAGCGTAATCCTTGATCCATTGCTATAGGTGTTCCTGTAATTCTACTTCTATACCTAAATTATCCTGACATATCATCTCTTTACCTGATAGTAGTCCCCTGCGCCAGTGACATCAGTGGTTCTCAAATAAAATTGAGGTTGAAGTTTGCAAATGGTGTATGTCTTCCCTTCTTCTTTTTTTAATATATAAACTTCTGCCTTAAATTTCATTATGTGGGGTGATTGTACCGGGTTTTGCTAATACTCTTTATCTAGTATTCTCTGAACATTTCCACACCAGTACATATTGTTTTTGTGTACTTTGAGCCTATAATCTCTATTTCTTCACCAGGTTTTATTTCACCTCTTTCTATTCTACCAGTTACTACGTACCACGTCCAGAAATCGAAAACATCTTCAATTGGTAATAAAATGGTAATTCTACTGCGCGTGGTGGAACAGGATCATATGCATCTAATTTTGTCATTAAGTGATCTATTGATTCTTCTGCCATATTTATTCTCTACGTCTTCTAGTGCTTGTAACGCGAGCCTACAATTACTGAGACATCACTTCCAGGAAATCCTGTTGCAATATTTAATCTCATCTCTACTAAATCAATCATATCAAGATCAGCGACTATCAGATATATGATTGATATATGCTACGACATATTACGACCTGTTTTGCAAGTAGAATATGCTCCTCCGTTGAGGCATAAGCCGCATCCACTGCTGATACTACTGATATAGTCCGATTTGTCAGCACCTACTATCATATTCTTTACGTAATCAGCATGTCCAGGACAATCAACATGAGCGTAATGTCTATTATCTGTTTGATATTTACATGTGCAGTTGCGATTGTGATCCCTCTTTTTCTTTCTTCAGGAGCTTTATCTATTTGATCATATGCTACAAACTTTCCATAGTGTCTTTGTAATCGCTGCCGTTAACGTTCGTTTTTCCATGATCGACATGTCCTATTGGTACCTACATTTATATGTGGTCTACCAAATGCTTCTACTACTTTTGTCATAATCTAACACTCTTATTAACATAGTACACAATATATTTATTTTATAAAAATGCAACAAAAATTAAAGAGCGGATAGTGGGATTTGAACCCACTCCACTAGCTTGGAAGGCTAGCGCTCTACCAATTAAGCTATACCCGCATATGGAGGAGGTAGGATTCGAACCTACGTACGCAATCATGCGGACAGATTTACAGTCTGTTACCTTTAGCCACTCGGTCACTCCTCCAAGAAGGTAATTATAAATAATCTTTGAATATTCTTATCTTAATATATTTCTTGTATATTTAGATATTAAATACTGAAAATTAAAAATCAAGTAATATCTTGATTCAAGTCAAGCATATTTTTTTTATATAATGTGATATTGTGAATAAATAGTTTGAAAAGATAATATGAATCATGTGTTCCTGGACCACCTTCTGGATGATATTGTACAGAGAACACCGGATAATTTTTCATCATGATTCCCTCTATACTTTTGTCAAAAAGAGAAATATGCGTTATAATAATATTATTAGGTATAGAAGTTTCTTCAACAACAAAGCCATGATTTTGGCTAGTAATCTCAATCTTATTATTTATTTTATTATAAACTGGATGATTACTTCCTCTATGTCCAATAGACATTTTAACTATTTGTGCTCCTAAAGTCATTGCAAGTAATTGATGTCCCATACATATACCAAAGATTGGTATATTAGAATTTATCATTATTTCTATTTCATGTGTAATATTTTTACCTAATTCTCTTGGATCACCAGGACCATTTGATAGCACTATACCATCTGGATGCATATTTAATATCCGTGTAGCACATCCTATGTCTGGTTGTATCAATTCAATTGCACAATTTAATTCTACTAATCGATCAATAATGCTATTTTTGATACCAAAATTCAAGATTATTACTTTATATTGTACATGATGGATGCGCTTATTATAATTATTATTAGTAGACATAATATTAATAGATTGAAGCGTGTAACATGAAATAGTATTTTCTACTCCATGATCAAATAGATTGTGTGTTGTATATGAATCTATCATGCCATTTTGAGATTTATGTGCTCTGAGATATCGTGTAAGAGCTCTAGTATCAATATCTGATATTCCAACTACACTATTTTTCTCTAACCAATCATTTAAGCTAATATATGAAGAGGAATGCGACGGCTCAGAAAGAGATCGCATAATGACACCACTTGCTAATACTTTTTTACCTTCACTATCTATATGATTAATTCCGACATTACCAATATGAGGAAAAGTAAAAGTAATAATTTGATTAGCAAAAGAAGGATCGGTAATCGTATGCTGATAACCAGTCATACTAGTTGTACAACATATTTCACCTACACACTTACCTTTTTTACCTACTGAACGTCCTATAAATTTCTTGCCATCTTGTAAAATTAAAACTGCATTCTGTCCCACTGCTCTCTCTCATTATGATTTCAAATCATATATAATTCTATTTTAGATTTCAATTGAGAAAATCTTTGAATTATCGAAATAAAATTTATCTTCTTGTCTCCCAGTCAAGCTGAAAGATTGTAATGCCATGCTCAGTGAGAGGGTGTATTTTTAGTATTTGTTTTAGTATTTGTACGGGTAGTGTAATTGCATGCGCACCAATCTTTGCAACTGTTGTAAAGTGTAAGACACTTCTGACTGAAGAAACTAGTACTTGAGTATTAAAACGATAATTAGAATATATTCTACATATATCTTGTATAAAATTCATTCCATCACAGCTAATATCATCAAGACGACCAATAAAAGGGGAAATAAACGTAGCACCTGCCTTAGCCGCTAAAATAGCTTGTGAAAGAGAAAAACATAGTGTCATGTTCACAGGGATTTGATACCCTTGCCACAACTTTTTACAAGTTACTAATCCTTCATGTGTCAATGGTAACTTGATTACAACATTTTTAGCTATGCTAGTTAAATGTAGAGCTTCTTTTAACATGTCATCATGAGTATTAGCAATTACTTCGACACTGACGGGTCCTTTTATAATTGTGCATATTGCATGTATTAAATCCTCATACTTAGTGTCATGCCAAGATTTTGATATTGAAGAAGGATTAGTTGTTACGCCATCAATAAATTCTTTGAAATATTCAATTTCATTGATATCAGCACTATCAAGAAATAAATTCATTTTTATGATCCTCGCTTGTATAAAGATATAGTATTTAATATCATATTAAACACTCTGTATTGTACTAGTCATAATTCTACACACATTATTTACAACTTTTAGTATACTACGATTACTCAGAGTAAACTTTTGTACTTGAGTCCTCATACATACAGTAATCATACTAGGTAATAAATATATTAGATATGGAGCGTGATTGTGTAGAATCATAAATCTCCCTTCTATTCCTTCTCCTATAAGATAAGATGTGTCAATGAATGAGATCTCATAATCAGGAGATAGGATATTGACTATAAAAGTTTTCATACAATTTATATACAATGTTGCATTTTAAGCACTACTTGTTCGCTCCTTTCTTTATTGCTTCTTCGATATTTCCTACCATATAGAAAGCAGATTCTGGCAAATGATCGTACTGTCCTGTAATAATTCCTTTAAACCCTGCAATAGTATCTGATAATGCAACATATTTACCTGGCATACCAGTAAAAATTTCTGCTACATGAAAAGGTTGAGAAAGAAATTTGTGAATTTTCCTAGCTCTATCTACTATTATTTTATCTTCATCAGATAATTCATCAATTCCAAGTATTGCTATAATATCCTGTAAAGACTTATAAGACTGTAATACACGTTTTACTTCAGATACAACCTGATAATGCTCTTCACCAATTAATGAAGGACATAAAGATTGTGACGTAGAATCAAGTGGATCTACAGCAGGATATATGCCCATTTCAGCTATCTTTCTAGATAGTACTGTAGTAGCATCAAGATGAGAAAATGTAGTAGATGGAGCTGGATCAGTTAAATCGTCTGCAGGAACATAAATTGCTTGTACAGAAGTAATAGAACCAGAAGTAGTAGATCCGATTCGTTCTTGTAGAGTTCCCATTTCAGTTGCAAGTGTAGGTTGATATCCAACAGCTGAAGGAATTCTTCCAAGTAATGAAGAAATTTCAGCACCAGCTTGGGTAAATCTAAAAATATTATCTATAAAAAATAAAACATCTTGATGTTCAGTATCGCGAAAATACTCTGCCATAGTTAGAGCTGTTAAAGCAACTCTTGCTCTTGCGCCTGGAGGTTCATTCATTTGACCATATACTAATACAGCCTGAGATTTCTCTTGTTCTTGAAGATTTATTACATTTGATGCTATCATTTCGCGATATAGATCATTACCTTCTCGTGTTCTTTCACCTACTCCTGCAAATACAGAAATACCTTTATGATCTCTTGCTATATTATTAATTAATTCCATGATAAGAACTGTTTTTCCTACACCTGCTCCACCAAATAAACCGATTTTTCCACCTTTCAGATAAGGTGCAAGAAGATCTATCACTTTAATACCAGTCACTAGTATCTCTTCTTGTATATTTTGTTCTATAAAACTAGGTGCAGATCTATGTATAGAATGTAAATTAAAGGATCCATTTTTTAGTGGACCAAGATTGTCTATAAGCTCGCCAGTGACATTAAAGATTCGTCCTAATGTTGCTCTTCCTGTTGGTACTGAAATTGGAATCTCCATATCAATAAACTCATCATTTCTAGATACTCCATCTGTACTATCCATAGCTATACAGCGTACTATGTGATCACCTATATGATGTGTAACTTCTAAATATAAGTTCTTATTATCTTTATATTGAATTTTGCTTTGTAAAGCATGCAATATTTTAGGAAGTTTCTTATCAAAATGCACATCAATCACTGCTCGTGTAATTTTTACCGCTTTACCATAGTTTATTTCATTTTTGTTATCTGACACTGTATTATCACCTGATATTTCAATATACTTAAAGTATTATCACACACTGTATAATGATTATAGAGAATATATCGAATTTATATAGTTTGTGCAACATACAAACGTATTTTATACACGCTTTATAATAAATAATGCACATGCATTTAATATCCAAGTAATAATAAAAAGTACAAAACTGAGTGCAAATGCTGCAAGCGTATACACGCTATTATAATCTTGATCTCCAGTTAGTAGTGTAGCAATTTGTACAGTAATAGTAGTGACTGCATTCATAGGATTAAAAGTTAAGTTTGCATTAATTCCTACAGCCATAAGCACAATCATTGTCTCTCCTATGACTCGTGAAATTGATAATAAAATTGCACTGATAATTGTAGGCATTGCATAAGGAAGAATGATATGCCATACCGTTTCAGCTGGAGTTGCACCTAATGCCATAAAACCATAACGTAATGTTTTTGGAACGGATCTAATGGCATCTTCTAATAAAGAAATAATGAAAGGTAATATCATGATGCCAATTGAGAGTCCAGCTACTAAAGCACTTTCTGAATGCATATTGAGACCAAAAAAGCTTGCTACTAATTTTACAGAAGAAGATAGAAATACCACTGAAAAATATCCGTAGACCACTGTTGGAATAGCAGATAAAATCTGTAGAGTAGTATTTACAATATAACGTATTTTTTCACTTGCATATTCACTAATATATAATGCTGAAAATAATCCAAGAGGAATAGCGAATAACATTGCAACAATAGTGATCACTAATGTACCCACTAAAAGTGGAATAATACCAAAAGTCCCTATACTATCATTAGTATTTTCTATCATAATTACATTGTAATGCCATTGTGGACAGAACAAGAATTCTAAAAAATCTACCTGATGAAAAAAGTAAATTGCTTGAATAAAAATAGATAACATGATAAATACAGTGATGATACATGATATTATTAAAGCAATAAATAAAGACAGTTTTATTATTTTGCTATATTGTATATGAACAATATAAAAAAATCTCAAAAAAAGGAGTATTACAGAAGAAATACATGCTATAAGCTTATGATCAAAAATAATCAATAAGCATATTAATAGCCATATAGTACTAAAAGACAAATAAGAAACTATGCTATTCTGATTGCTGAAGAACCTCTTAATATAAAGTACAAAAATCAATAAAATAGAGATAGATGATATTATCACATAATTTATCATATTGTTTTATGAAAATGTCATACAAATGTAGAATCTTGTAATTTGACAATAAAGTAAAGTGTTCTAAAATAGAGTAATTATATCAATATTAATAATAATAATGAAGAGAACATTTCAGCCAAATAATTTAAAAAGAAAGCGCACACATGGATTTCGCATTCGTATGAGAACAACAAGTGGTAGAAAGATCCTCAATAAGAGACGTGCATTAGGATGTCGCACGATATGCGTAGCGTAAAACTTGATAGCATAAAAAAGCAAGACTTTGCTTTAGTATTTAAAAATAAATTATTATATAGCAATAATATTTATCATGCTACACATATTTCTCTATATGTGATACAAGAAAGCATAGAGTTTCAGAAAAATAATACTATTAGAATTGGTTTAGCTATTAGTAGAAGAATAGGGAAAGCAGTTATAAGAAATAAAATCAAAAGACAATTTAAGATGCTGATTAGATCTGTGATTCTCAATACAGATAATTTAGGGAGCTATTACATAATATTAAGTCATAAAAATATTTTACATGCAAATTATGGTCAGTTGAAAAAAGATTTGACTGTATGTTTACAGAAAGCCCACATTATAAGTGGGAGATACAAAGATTTTTGTTGACTTGGCGGCGACTTACTCTCCCTTTTTTAAGTACCATCAGCGCTAAAAAGTTTCACTTCCGAGTTCGGAATGAGATCGGGTGTTTCATTTTTGCAATAGCTACCAAGTCAACAAAAATCTTTGAAAATGATAGAAATATATAATATTTAACACTGTATACGCACATATAGTACAGCAAATAAATCAGTCAGGCTATTAGTACTAATAAGCTCCACATGTTACCATGCTTCCACACTTAGCCTATCAACGTGGTAGTCTACCACGGCCTTAATTGGGAAATCTTTTTGAAGAGGGTTTCTTGCTTATATGCTTTCAGCAATTATCCCATCTATACTTAGCTACCCAGCGATGCTATTGGCATAACAACTGGCACACCAGAGGTATATCCATCTCGGTCCTCTCGTACTAGAGACAGGTCTTCTCAAATTTCCTTCACCCACGGCAGATAGAAACCAAACTGTCTCACGACGTTCTAAACCCAACTCACGTATCACTTTAATCGGCGAACAGCCGAACCCTTGGGACCTTCTTCAGCCCCAGGATGTGATGAGTCGACATCGAGGTGCCAAACGGTGTCGTCGATATGAACTCTCGAACACCATTAGCCTGTTATCCCCGGCGTACCTTTTATCCGTTGAGCGATGACCCTTCCATACAGAATCACCGGATCACTATGACCGACTTTCGTCTCTGCTTGGCTTGTCAGCCTCGCAGTCAGGCAAGCTTATGCCATTATACTATTAAGCTGATTTCCGACCAGCTATAGCTTACCTTCGCACGCCTCCGTTACTTTTTAGGAGGCGACCGCCCCAGTCAAACTACCCACCATACAATGTCCTAGCTTCAGATTATGAAGCATAGTTAGATATCAAAAGCATAAAGGGTGGTATCTCAAAGATTGACTCCATTATTGCTAGCGCCATAACTTCACAGTCTCCCACCTATGCTGCACATCACACTCTTAATAGCAATGTAAAGCTATAGTAAAGGTGCACGGGGTCTCTTCGTCTAACCGCGGGTACCCCGCATCTGCACGGGGAATTCAATTTCGCTGAATTGATGTTGGAGACAGCGGAGAAGTCGTTACGCCATTCGTGCAGGTCGGAACTTACCCGACAAGGAATTTCGCTACCTTAGGACCGTCAGTGTTACGGCCGCCGTTTACTGGGGCTTCAATTTGGAGCTTGCACCCCTCCTATTAACCTTCCAGCACCGGGCAGGCGTCAGACCCTATACTTCCACTTACGTGTTTGCAGAGTCCTGTGTTTTTAGTAAACAGTCGCTACTCCCCATTTTGTGCCACCTGCTAATAGTTGCCTAAAAACAGGTTACCCTTCTCCCGAAGTTACAGGTACAATTTGCCGAGTTCCTTCAACATCATTCTTTCAACACCTTAGTATTCTCTACTTATCTACCAGTGTCGGTTTACGGTACGGCCTCATGAATATAAGTGCTATTTCCTGGGATTCTTTTTAAGCATAAACCAATCCAATAAGGTCTATACAAATACACAATCCGTCACACTTAAGAGGTTTAGGAATATTAACCTAATTGCCATCGACTACCCCTTTACGGACTCGCCTTAGGAACCGACTAACCCTACGCAGATTAACTTAACGTAGGAAACCTTAGATTTTCGGTGAGAGTGTTTTTCACACTCTTTTACGCTACTTATGTCAGCATTCTCACTTCCGATATCTCCAGCAGTTTTCACAAACTGCCTTCACAGACTTACGGAACGCTCCGCTACCGCGCTACATATAAATAGAACTTAATGTAGCACTCACATCTTCGGTATACAGCTTTAGCCCCGATACATTTTCAGCGCAGAAAAACTTATTTAGACAAGTGAGCTGTTACGCTTTCTTTAAAGGATGGCTGCTTCCAAGCCAACCTCCTAGCTGTAATGGTTTTTCTACTTCCTTCCCCACTTAGCTGTAATTTTGGGACCTTAGATGGTGATCTGGGTTGTTTCCCTTTCCACCATGGACTTAGCACCCATAGTGTGTCTGCTGTACAATTAATTATCGGTATTCGGAGTTTAGTTAGATTTGGTAAGACGTCGAATCCCCCTAGTCTATCTAGTGCTCTACCCCCGATAAAATATATACAACGCTCTACCTAAATAGATTTCGCGGAGAACCAGCTATTTCCAAGTTTGATTGGCCTTTCACCCCTAATCACAACTCATCCAATAATGTTGCAACATTAACTGGTTCGATCCTCCAGTGTGTTTTACTACACCTTCAATCTGGTCATGATTAGATCACTTGGTTTCGGGTCTAATGCATTAAACTCAACGCCCTATTCAGACTCGCTTTCGCTACGCCTACACCTAACGGCTTAAGCTTGCTTAACACATTAACTCGCTGACCCATTATGCAAAAGGTACGCTGTCACTCTAAATATCATATGATATAGAGCTCCAACTGTTTGTAAGCACTTGATTTCAGAATCTATTTCACTCCCCTCCCGGGGTTCTTTTCACCTTTCCCTCACGGTACTTGTTCACTATAGGTCGTTAAGGAGTATTTAGGCTTGGAGGATGGTCCCCCCATATTCAAACAGGATTTCACGTGTCCCGCCCTACTCAAGTATCTAAGAACTTTCTACTTATACAGGACTATCACCTTCTATGGTTACTATTTCCAGAGTATTCTAATTCTTATCCTTAGATCACTGGCCTGTTCCACTTTCGCTCGTCACTACTTACGGAATCTCGGTTGATTTCTTTTCCTTTGGCTACTTAGATATTTCAGTTCACCAAGTTTACCTTACATATTTAATAAACATGTAATAACTAGCTTAGCTAGTTGGGTTTCCCCATTCGGAAATCTGCGGATCACAGTATGTTGACAACTCCCCACAGCTTATCGCAGCCTGCCACGTCCTTCATCGCCTCTTAACGCCAAGGCATCCATCAAGTGCTCTTAATAATTTATTTTCTGACTATATGTAGCATATACAGAGTTAAATATTATTTAATTGAATTGAGATTAAATATAATCTCTACCACAAAAACTTGTCAAACATCTAAAACATTCCTCCTCATACTAGGAACCTATAGATAGGATGTCAACACTTTTTTTTTATATCATATTATATATATTATTTTCAATAAGAATAAAGAATTATCTCTAATATTAAAGAGTCTGAAGATAATATGTATTCTATAGGATAGCTTTTTTCTAAAAGAGAATATTATCTCTACATCTTTCATCATGATTTTGATATCAAGAGCATTATCTTTAAATATTTAGAGTACTAGTACTAAAAATGAATTGCAAATATATATAAATAAGGAGTTTTAAAGAAATGGAATTTTAATATTATATAAAAAATTATAATTCGCTATATAAAAGCAATTGTAGGTATATTGAATAGAAGATATAATATACAATCTTTTAAAGATAATCATTTCTTAGTAAGAACATCATCTCTATAATATATTTTAGGAGCTTTGACTAAGAAATTTATCTCTCTAACTAAATCTCTTAAAAAGATATTTATTTATTACCATTATATATAAGGATTATTATGAATAATATTACTATTAATTATGCTAAAAATAGCAAATTAACTAACTTTGGACAAGCAATCCTATCCGATAGATATTTAATGAATAATGAAAGTTATCAGGAACTGTTTCTACGTATTGCTAATTATTATTCTGACAATCTAGCACATGCACAAAGAATATATGATTATATGAGTAATTTATGGTTTATGCCTTCTACTCCTATATTGAGTAATGGAGGTACTACAAGAGGATTACCTATCTCTTGTTTTCTTAATGAGACTGAAGATAGTTTACAAGGAATAGTCAATTTATGGAATGAAAATGTGTGGCTTGCTGCACGTGGTGGAGGAATAGGTAGTTATTGGGGAAATTTGCGTTCAATAGGTGAAAGTGTAAATATTAGTGGTAAAACATCAGGGATTATGCCATTTATTGTAGTACAAAATGCCCTAACATTAGCAATTAGTCAAGGATCTTTAAGAAGAGGTAGTTCAGCAGTATATTTACCAGTATCTCATCCTGAGATAGAGGAATTTCTAGATTTAAGAAAGCCTACAGGAGGAGATCCAAACCGAAAAGCATTAAATATACATCATGCCATTATAGTAACAGATAAATTTATGCAAGCGATTGAAAACGATCAAGAATGGCATTTGATTAGTCCACATAGTAATAAAGTTATTGATATAGTCAAAGCAAGAGATCTTTGGATTAAAATTTTAACAGCAAGAGTTGAAACTGGCGAACCTTATATTGTATTCTTTGATGCAACAAATAATAACAAACCAGAATCATATAAACGACTTAACTTAGATATTAAAATGTCGAATCTTTGCAGTGAAATCACTTTAACGACAGGTTATGATCATTTAAATAAGTCACGTACTGCAGTTTGTTGTTTGTCATCTGTCAATCTTGAATATTATGATCAATGGCAAAAACATGAATGCTTTATAGAAGATATTATGCGTTTTCTTGATAATGTATTGGAAGATTTTATAGAGAAAGCGCCTAATGAAATGCATAGAGCAAAATATTCTGCAATACGAGAAAGAAGTATAGGCCTTGGTGTTATGGGATTTCATGCATTCTTGCAAAGTAAAATGATCCCATTTGAATCAGTCACAGCACAGCAATGGAATAAGAAAATTTTTAAATCTCTACGTCTACAAGCAGATCTGATTTCTAGAAAGTTAGCAAAAGAAAAAGGAGTATGTTTAGATGCTCAAGAGTTAAATCTTATGGAAAGATTTACACATAAACTTGCTATTGCACCTACAGCTTCAATTTCTATTATTGCAGGTAATACCTCTCCTGGAATCGAGCCATATGCAGCAAATGTCTTTATACAAAAGACGCTTACAGGATCATTTGTAGTAAGAAATAAATTCTTACAAATATTATTGGCAAAAAAGAATCATGATAATGACCAAATATGGTCTTCAATTTCTACAAATGAGGGATCTGTACAACACTTGGATTTTCTTAGTGATCATGAAAAACTTACATTTAAAACAGCATATGAACTGGATCAGAGATGGATCATAGAACATGCAAGCGATAGAACTCAATATATTTGTCAATCTCAATCAGTCAACCTGTTCTTACCGGCTAACGTTCATAAACGTTATTTACATAAAATACATATGTTAGCTTGGAAAAGAGGCCTCAAGAGCTTGTATTATTGTAGATCACAATCTATGCAAAGAGCAGATAAAGTATCACATGAAGTGATTAAAAACAATGGTATATTACAACCAAAAACAGATATTGATGATAATGACTGCTTATCATGTCAATAGATATGCTACATAGAAATATAAATAAATTTTTAATATATATCTCTCATAAGAATCGCATTATGTGTCTTGATATGGGAGTAAAATTCATAGGCATTGCCTTGAGCGATACAACACAATTAATAGCAATGGCACATAGTGTATATCATAGAAGAAATCTATCTAAAGATTTAGGTTATCTAAATAAAATATTTAAAGCGAGTAAATCTAGTGCCATGGTCATTGGCATACCATTAGAAATGAGCGGTCAAGAGAATGAATGGTGTAGGACAATAATTAAATTTGCAAATAAAATAATAATAAAATATAAAATACATATTTATTTACAAGACGAAAGCTTCTCAACAGCTCTTGCAATACGTATGCTCAAAATTACTAGTATTTCAAGTACTAAATCTAAAAAGATAGATGATAAAATTTCAGCATGTATTATCTTGCAACGCGCTCTAGATACTATGAATAGTATTAGATAATTTACAAGACAATCACTGTGATATCTAGCAAAAGAGATTCTTCAATCAGAATAAATTGTTACATCTTTTTCTCATTTATAGGGTGATGATATACATGACAAATTGCTGTAGCCAATGCATCACACGCATGATGACAGGCAACATTCCAACCTTTTACTATCTGATGTACCATAAAGATCATTTGTTGTTTAGTAGCATGTCCATAGCCAGTAATACTTTTCTTAATATGATTTGGATTATATTCAAAAATTGATAAGTGATGTGTTTTTAATGCTAACATCGCTACTCCTCTTGCATATCCTAAAGTTAATGAAGATTGTGGATTGCTATTAATAAAAATTTTTTCTATAGCAGCTTCATTAGGATTATATATAGAAATAACTTTTTGTAATTGTATGAATATTTGATATAATTTCTCATAGAGATCTAATTTACTACTATTTGATATAGTTCCTCCACCTAAACATTCAATATTATTGCTCTTATCAAGTCTTATAACAGCCCATCCAGTATTATTAATACCAGGATCAAGACCTATAATTATCATTAATATATACTTAAACAATAAATGAATATAAAGACAAATATCCATACATAATCTACAAAATGCCAATACCAAGAGGCAAATTCAATACATAAATGATCTTGAAGTGTAAAATGATTTTGTCTTGCTCTGCACAAACAAACTGATAAAAAGAACATACCTATAATCACATGTAAGACATGAAAACCTGTAATAACATAAAAATTGGATGTATAAATATCTGTATTTTGTAAGATCAAGCTTATTTCATAGTATTCTATTGCTTGCACTATTATAAAACATATTCCTAACAAGAGAGTAATATATAGCATTTTCATCATATTATGATGATCATTTTCTAGTAAAGAGTGCTTAGCCCATGTGACTGTTGTACCTGAAAGTAATAATATTAACGTGTTCATCAATGGCAATGACCATGGATTAGGAGGAATGCCTATTTGAGTAGACCATTTGAATGGTTGTGTGAGTATAAAAGATTCAAATAAAAAAACTGGATTTAGCCAGGCTTTAAAAAAAGAACAAAAAAGAGTAAGAAAAAATACTACTTCAGAGATAAGAAATAAATACATAGCATATCTTAAGCCAGATTTTACAATAGGAGTATGACAATGATCATACATTGCTTCTTTTATGATATCTAGCCACCAATACATCAACACTATTGATATGCTACATATTCCTATTAATAAAGAGATTACTCCTAAAGTTTGCTTACGGAATGTGCTCACTAATCCAAGTGCAAATATAAGTATTGCTATTGATATGAAAATTGGCCAAGGGCTTGGCTGCACTAAATGAAAATCATGCGTTTTATTCTTCATAGTACTTTATATAGTATCTGCAAAAGAAAGAAATGAGTATATCTACAAGAATGCTCTTGTCAAGATTTATTGAATCTTATATCTATAATATTTATACTTATGTCTATCATATCTATAATGTATCTCAAGTGTTTTTTTATCTGCATAAAATCACTATAGTATATCTCAACTAATAATATTAAATTCTCTACATAACTCGTTTGATAAATCAGTCTTTTCCCAAGAAAATTCACCATCAATCTCTATACTTTTACCAAAGTGTCCATAACATGTAGTGCTTTTATATATAGGACGATCCAGAGATAAATACTTTATGATACCTTGTGTAGATAAATCTATATGATTCTCTATAAACTTTTGAATTTTTCTTTCTTCTATTACATTTGTACCAAACGTTTTGATATAAAATGAAGTAGGTTGTGCAATACCAATTGCATATGAAAGTTGTGTTAGACAATGTTGTGATAAACCTGCATATACAATATTCTTAGCAAGATATCTTGCCATATAAGCTGCAGATCTATCAACTTTTGTTGCATCCTTACCAGAAAATGCTCCTCCTCCATGAGGAAAATAACCACCATATGTATCAACCATAATTTTCCTCCCTGTTAATCCACAATCATAGGCAGGTCCACCAAGAACAAATCTTCCGGACGGATTAACGAACAGTTTACTTTCAGAACACATCCAATCTTGTGGTAATGAAGCAACTATATAAGGATAAATTATTTCCTTCACTTTATATCTATCTAGACTTTCGTGGTGCTGTATTGAAATTATGATACTCTCAACTTGTTCTGGCAGACCATTATGATTATATCGTAAGGTAATTTGTGATTTTGCATCTGGACCAAGTAATAGTTCTCGAGCAGAATTCATAATATTCTTGAGAATTGCATGTGCATAAAAAATAGGAGCTGGCATCAATGCTTTAGTTTCTATTGTTGCATATCCATACATGATGCCCTGATCTCCAGCACCTTGTACAAGACCGATCGCAATATCATGTGATTGTTCATGTAAAAATGAATGAATGTTGACTCTTTGCCAATGAAAATTATAATGATCATAACCAATGTCTTTGATTGTGTTTCTTATGATGCTTTCAATTCTACTGGTTTTAACATGCGGTCCATATACTTCTCCAGCTATAATCACTTTATCTTTAGTAACCAAAGTTTCTATTGCAGTACGAGATAAAGGAGAAGTAATTAAAAATTCATCAAGAATAGCATCTGAAATTTGATCTGCAACTTTGTCCGGATGTCCAGCTGCAACTGATTCACTAGTGATAAAATTTTTATACAAATTCATCTTTGTAAGTATATAACATCAGACATATTATAATTGATTTATTAGAAGATAAATGGTGGGTCTGGGAAGAATTGAACCTCCGACCTCACGCTTATCAGGCGTGCGCTCTAACCCCTGAGCTACAGACCCCCTAAAGCTTGTATATTAGGTATCACATCAATAAAAGTTTTATCATGATATGTCTTACGAAAAATAACATAGCCTGCTATTTTAGAAAAAATCGTGTGATCTTTTCCTATTCCCACATTTTTACCAGGATGAAATTTTGTACCTCTTTGACGCACAATAATATTGCCTGGGATCACTTTACCATTCTTTTTAATACCTAACTTTCTACCTGACGAATCTCTACCATTACACGAACTGCCACCTGATTTTTTAGTTGCCATGTGCTTCCCTTAATTCTCCGTAAACCTTTATATCATTGATACGAAGTACAGTAATTGCACTTCTATATCCTACCTTTCTACGAAAGTTTTTTCTTCTTTTCTTTTTAAAAATATATATTTTTTTTCCTCTACATTGTTCAATCACCTCAGCTTGTACAGTAGCACAGGATAAGAATGAAGAAGGCGCTGCATGAAATAGAATGATAGAAGTCTGTATATCTATTTGCATTCCCTGTTCTAATTGTAACCTATCTACCTTGACTATGCTGCCTTTTTGAACAAGGTATTGCTTTCCTCCGCTATCAATGATTGCAAACATGCTAATTATATTATCGCTATATTATAGCGTAACGCATAAAAAATTAGTTGTCAAGATAAATCATTTGATGAATATTTTACTATCATACAGTAAGTGTATAATTACATGCATCAATATGAATGCAATTCATAATATACTATAAAATATATATATACTGTTAATAACAAACTATCATATTTTGATATATATCTTGATATATGATGACATGTTTTATTTATATAAAAACCTCATTGTAAGGTTATTTAAGAGATAGTGATATATATAATTTTTGAAGATTAATGATCTAATTTTTGATTGAGCAAGTCATTTACAATATTAGGACTTGCTTTTCCATGTGTCTCTTTCATTACTTCACCTATGAAGAATTTGTATAATTTTTTTTTTCCTTTTTTATATTCTATTACTTTATCTTGATGATATTTTAGAATGTTTTCTATACTCTCTAAGATCTGCTTTTTAGAGGTAATTTGCTTAAGATTTTTTTCTTCTATGATTTCAGATGCAGTTTGACCAGTTTTAAACATAATATCAAAAATTTGTTTTCCCAATTTACCAGAAATTGTACCATCAACAATAAAATCTAAAAGCTTCGATAATGATTCTGATGTAATAGGAGAATGCATAATATGAAGAGAAGCTTTATTTAAGCGTCCAAACAGCTCTACAGTCAACCAAGATACTACAATTTTTGGATGATGCTTTTTGATTAGTATTTCAAAGTAACTAGCTGTTGCTTGATCATATGTCAGAATATTAGCATCGTATTCTGTAAGACCAAATTGTTCAATATATCGAAGTTTTTTTTGTTCTGGTAACTCAGGTAGCATAGATTTAATACGATCTATTCTATTCTGATTGATCTGTAGAAAAAATAAATCAGGTTCAGGAAAGTATCTATAATCACTTGCATTTTCCTTATTACGCATTACTCTCGTTTGTCCTAATAATGAATCAAATAAAAGAGTATCCTGACTAATTTCTTTTCCTGATTTCAGGATATCAATTTGTCTTTGTATTTCATAATCTATAGCTTGTATAATATAACGTATTGAATTGAGGTTTTTAATTTCACATCTAGTACCAAGTGTATTGCTTCCCTGTACACGTATAGAAACATTGATATCACAACGAAGTGATCCTGTTTCCATATTACCATCACATACACCAATGTAACGCATCAATTGTCTCAGTTTTTTTACAAACTCTGCAGCTTCTTGCGATGAACTAAGATCTGGTTCAGAGACAATCTCCATTAACGCAATACCTGCACGATTTAAATCTATATAAGAATTAGTTTCTCCGTGAATCATCTTGCCAGCATCTTGCTCTAAATGAATTCTCGCAATTCTCACTTTTTTTTTATTTTCTGTAATATAAATTATTCCATTTTTTACTATAGGTTCAAAAAATTGAGTGATTTGATATCCTTGAGGTAAATCAGGATAAAAATAATTTTTTCTATCAAAGGAAGACTTCTGATTAATTTCTGCAGACAGAGCAATACCAGTCAGTATTGCTTGATCTATACAATAATCATTCAATATAGGTAATGTACCTGGCATTGCAGCATCGACTAAAGAAACTTGAGTATTATGATTAGTATTGAACTCTGTAGATGCGTGAGAGAATAATTTTCTTTTAGAAGAGATCTGAGCATGTACTTCAAGTCCAATTACTGCTTCCCAAGATTCTTGCATCATATTCTGATTAAAATTATAATCTCAATATTCTGTACATTTGAGATAAAAAGTCAAATAAAAGTCATTTTGAAGATAAGACAAGACATATTATCATAATGAAATAATTGAAGTGATATGATAAGATTTATTAAGTATGTAATCTTTTTAGAAATCATTATACATATTAAAATATCGCATATCTATCCCTTTATACCTAAGTGATAAGATTTCTTTCTGCTGAAAGATTCTCAAAGTTAGAGTAATGCAGATTAGATACTGATTCATACATTATTTTTTATACTGTCTCATCATTCACATCACGATAAAAATTAATATAAATATTAGAGTCTAATAATCATGAATTTTTTATAATATATATTGTTCAATTGAGAGTATTATATTAAAATATTCATGCTTTCTATATCTATAATATTCGTCTCCATCAATTAACAGAATTCACTGATATATCACTATACCTATATCATATATGATGGTATAGTCGCACATTCTTTGACTTTTATAATGTAATATGATACTCAGAATAGAAATTCTCAATACATATGAGAAAAATCCACATACACGCACCGTTATTGTGTACTTGATTGAGCTTGCAATCAAATTAAGAGCAAGTATATATCAAGAATTATGTAACATTTTACATAATCAAGTCATACAGCAGTGTAATTATTATCTGTATAATAATAGTCTTGAAGAAGTAAAATATGAGTTTATAATACCGCATATCACATGGGGATTAGAAATATATTTTTTACCAGGTATTACTGATAATATAGGCAATACAACTAAACAAATTATTCAAGAATATTTGCTCAATCAAGGATATGTGAATGTAAATAAATGTATAAGTGTGAGAAGCGCTAAACTCATTTTGGTACAAGAAGAAATTTCTAGTCAAGATATAGCAAAGAAGTTTAATCCTATTACTGAGTATTGTATGATTATATGCAAACAGAATAATCATTATATTCATAAAT
The DNA here is from genome assembly GCF_025021925.1 of Wolbachia endosymbiont of Howardula sp. GTDB lineage: Bacteria > Pseudomonadota > Alphaproteobacteria > Rickettsiales > Anaplasmataceae > Wolbachia. Next base: position 18,682 of record NZ_CP092368.1, read on the forward strand.
ATTATAATGATTCTAGTCATCACACTACGGTGATGAAGTCTGATATACACAACACACTTTCTCATGATAGCACAGATATTATGATGAATGTTAATAGCAAAACAGTAGATCTGAATGTGAATGATCAAAAACTTGAATATATGAGTAAATATGGAATCCATGAACATGGAGGTACTTTAGGACTCTCTCTAAGAGCAATGAGAGCTATAAGAGATTATTTTCAACATCTTAATAGAGCTCCATATGATATTGAACTTGAAGCGCTAGCACAAACTTGGTCTGAACACTGTAAACATAATATTTTTTGTTCTCCTATTGATGAAATAAGAGAAGGTTTATATTCATATTATATTAAGCGTGCAACTCGTGAAATCAATTCTAATATATGCGTATCAGTATTTTCTGATAATGCAGGAGGTATCATTTTTGATGATGATAACATGATTGTTGCAAAAGTTGAAACGCATAATAGCCCTTCAGCTCTTGATCCTTTTGGTGGAGCAATGACTGGGCTACTTGGAGTCAATAGAGATATATTAGGTTTTGGGAAAGGTGCAGAGCCTATCATGAATACATATTATTTTTGCTTTTCTCATAACACTAATAATACACTTTATAGAAATCAAAAATGCACAAATCAAGTTCTTTCATCGCAATATATTATGCAACAAGTAATTCATGGAGTTCAAATTGCAGGTAACTGTTCTGGTATTCCTACTCAACTGGGATCTGTATATTTTGATGATAGACTTTTTGGACAACCTTTAGTATTTGTTGGAAGTATAGGCGTGATACCACGTAAGATCAACAATATACCCTCACATATCAAAAAAATTAAAGATGGAGATAAGATAGTTGTGATTGGAGGAAGAGTTGGTCGAGATGGAATGCATGGTGCTACATGCTCTTCAGAAGCATTATCTGGAAGCATTGCTACAACAATCGTTCAAATTGGTGACCCTATTACACAAAAAAAGATATCTAATGCTTTATTAGATGCACGGAATCTTAATTTATATAATGCAATTACAGATAATGGAGCAGGAGGATTATCATCGTCTATAGGTGAAATGGGTAAGAAAGGTTTTGCAGTTGATTTAAGTAAAGTACTTTTAAAAAGTCAAGATATGTCACCATGGGAAATATGGATCTCTGAATCTCAAGAGCGCATGACTTTAGCAGTACCACAAAAGAATCTGTGTACATTGCAAAATATCATGCATAAGCATGATGTAGAAATGAGTGTTATTGGAGAGTTTAATAATACAGGTATGGCAACAATTACCACCTCTCATGATCAGAAAATAATGAATATCCATACTCAATTTTTACATAATGGTAATCCTCTCATACATTTACAAACTCAAGCATATATTAAATCAATAGATGATGTAGATATCAAATCATCTATTATAATATCTGAAGATCCTTCTAATAATGAAATGAGTACACAAGAATACATTAATGAGTTAACTGAAATGCTTAGCAGGCCAAATATATGTAGTAAGGAATTTATAGCAGTACAATATGATCATGAAGTACAAGGAACATCAATATTAAAGCCCTTACAAGGTAAAGGAAGGGTAAGTTCTGAAGTAATAGTATCTAGGCCAATTCTTTCTTCGCAGAAAGGTATTGTGACATCTCAAGGTTTTGGATTAAGTTATGGAGAAGTTGACACATATCATATGGCAGCATGTGCAATCGATACTGCGATCCGTCATTATATATCTGCAGGAGGTAATATTAATTCTTTAGCGCTTTTAGATAATTTTTGTTGGTCTGATTCTTATAATCCAAAAAGATTATGGCAATTAAAAAGAGCGACACAAGCATGTTATGATTATGCAACTGCATTTCGTACACCTTTTATATCTGGAAAAGATAGTATGTTCAATGATTTTTATGGCTATAATGAACATGGTAAACAAGTTATGGTATCTGTGCCACCTGCATTACTGATTTCTACAATTGGTACTATAGACAATATAGAACATGCTATTTCTCTTGATGTGAAAGTACCGGGGGACTTAATCTATTTACTTGGAGAAACATTCGATGAGTTAGCAAGATCAGAATATCAAGCATACAGTAAGATCAAAAATAATAATGTACCAAAAGTTAATGCACAGACGGCAAGAAATTTATATGAATGTTATAATCAAGCGGTCAATGAAGGAATTATTGCTTCTGCAATTGCATTAAATTTAGGTGGACTGAGTATTGCTTTAGTCAAGTCATTAATTGCAGGTAAGCTAGGTGCTCAAGTAGATCTGACATTAGTAGCAATTAAATCTATTCATAGCACAGTTATAACACACAAGATAAAAATGTTTTCTGAATCACAAAGTAGAATTTTGGTGACTATTGCGCCAATATATCAAAAGAGATTCGAAGAATTATTTAATAATGTCTTTTTTTCATATATTGGTACAGTGACAGAAGAAAAAATATTAGATATAAAAGATATCTTAAAAACAGATCTGAGAGAATTAGAAAAGAGTTATCATAAAGAAAACTTTAACTTATTTTATAAGAAATAACTTAATAATCTTTATACGACATGTAATTTTTCCTTTACTAAATGTAATTTTTCCTTAAGATGGTGCATGTACTAACATACTGAGTGGAATATTATGCCTTTTTTATCACTTCTTTTACTAATAAGCCTTTTATTATTAAATAGCACAAATCAATTAATGATATGTGCATGTTTATTTGTCACTTCTGGTTTCATTATAAATGTTATCACTACAGTATATGGTAATATGAAAGCAACATATAATATTGCCATATGTACAATTATATGTTGTATCTTGAAATTACAAATCTTCGACTTTATGTCGATAATATCATGTGTTGCATTTTGCATTTCTCTTTTATCTAGTATATATATTGTGACAACATTGAGATATAAATACATATTTCAAATCACAAACTTAGCTGCTTTAAGCATAGCATCATTTTTAGATAGTATGATAATATCTTGTGCTCTATTTTTTAAATATTCTATAGGTACATGTATATTAATATATATCAAAGATTCACTTTTTAAGTTTTGTTATATCATTGTATTAACTGCTTCATTATACATAATGAGATATTTATATTCCTTATTAAGGCAAGTGATTCGTACTAAAATACAATATAAACATTCCTAATAACATTAATCAAGAAAAATGCAGTCCTTAATATTGTGTTTTCTGTAATATAATATATTTTTGTTTTTTCTATATGTTATAGAACTATTTTATTAGGAATGTTATTATATTGATACGTTATATAACTTGCTATCAAATAATGTTGATATGCTTTTAATCAACTAATGAGAGATTAAAAATCTTTTTGAAATGCTAATTTCTTTTATGTTCATTACTATACCTGCTTGGTTAAAAGAAATACGTAGAGAGTTGCTACTATATTTTTTCTTACCTAAAAAATTCGCTTGTTTAATTTGATACGAGATATAATACCAAGTATTTGAATCAAATTGAGAGATTAATGTTGGTGTACCAAGTACTTCCAAAATTTTTGCTTTCTCATCTCCTATTTGTACTTGATTCCAAAGCTCTATCATGGTATTAGATACTCCATGATAAGATGCATTTTGCATGCAGCTTATGATTAATAAACAAAATATTAGTACATTCATCATATCTATAATAAACTCACGATATGATTGTAATCAAATTTTTAAAAAGTTAAATTGACTAGTGTAAAATATTACGCAATATAATAACTAGTTTAGTAGATCATGTAGGTGCATCATGTCATTATTAGAATCGGATCCTATATATAAACCTTTTAACTATCCTTGGGCATATGATGCTTGGCTACAGCAACAAAGAATTCATTGGATTCCAGAAGAGGTACCGCTTGCTGATGATGTGAGAGATTGGAAAACTAAACTTTCAAATTCAGAAAAAAGTTTATTAACTCAGATTTTTAGATTCTTTACTCAAGCAGATATTGAAGTAAATAATTGTTATATGAAACATTATTCTAATATATTTAAACCTACAGAAATCTGTATGATGCTTGCTAGCTTTTCCAATATGGAAACAATACATATTGCTGCTTATTCTTATCTTTTAGATACAATTGGGATGCCAGAAAGTGAATACCAAGCATTTTTAAAATATGAAGCTATGAGAAAGAAATATGAATATATGTTAGAATTTGAAGAAAGTAAAAAACACGATAAAAAACATATTGCTAAAACTCTTGCAGTATTTGGAGCTTTTACTGAAGGACTACAATTATTTGCTTCATTTGCAATTTTACTAAATTTTCAGCGATTTGGAAAAATGAAAGGTATGGGGCAAATTATAGCATGGTCAGCGCGAGACGAAACTTTACATACTAATTCAATTATTATGCTTTTTAATACCTTTATTAAAGAAAATAATGAAATTTGGGATAATCAATTTAAGAAAGAATTATATTCTGCATGTCATACAATTGTTAATCTTGAAGACGAGTTTATCAAGTTAGCTTTTCATTTTGGAGATGTTGAAGGGCTATCTGCAGAAGAAGTGAGAAGATATATACGATATGTTGCAAATAGAAGACTCATGCAATTAGGACTTGAATCTATATTTAATAATGTAAATTACAATCCCATTCCATGGCTTGATCAAATTCTAAATGGAGTGGAACACACTAATTTTTTTGAAAATAGAGTGACCGAATATAGTCGGGCTGCTACTCAAGGGACATGGGAAGATGCCTTTAATAAAGATTAATAGCCAACCTTCTTTCTGATCAAGAAGTTTATATAACTCAATATATCAAAAAATATTTAATCTATATCAAGATATTAGTAAAATAATAACTATTATGATATTTAATCTTAATCTGATTTGCTTCTCATCTCATTTAGAGACTATTATTCATGAATATCTTAACATAGGAAATGCAGTACCTAATACTAGGATATTATTAGGTATAATTATGAATCAATGACATTTGTTGATCTTGTATATTACTTTCTATTTGCTTTATTTGTACTATTAATTTCTGTTCTAAATCAAAATGACCATTTATTCTCGCTTGTATTTTTTCTTTTTTCAGTGCATGTAGTTCAGATAATAATATTACATTATTCCACACACTTTCTGCTGATATACGCTCTTTTAATTGATTATTTAATAAATAAGTCTTATTAAGAATATACTTAATAATTTCAGATTGATGATCAAATTGATTTGGATGAAGTTCTTTTTTCATATTCATCATGTGTACTATATCTTGTTGTAATCTTTTCATATTTGTTTCAGTAAATATAAAAAGAGAAAAATGCTCAAAAAATCTCAGATTGTTTAATATCTCTGGAAATTCTATTACGATTCTTAAAATGAGAGCCTGATGATGTTCTGATTCAATGAGCGCTGGAGATTTATTAAGAAAATTCTCACTACATTTTTCTTTCGCATACGTCCTAATAATATTATTGTTTTTACAATTTCTACTTAATTCATGTACTTGATGATAAAAATAATCTTTATAATATCTTTTAATGCTTTTATTGCTGATATTATTTATATATTTCATACATTGATATTCAATCACTGAATATTTCTCAGGAGTCAGTTTTTCGTTATCATAAATATTATTTGATACGATATAATGCCATAGAAATTCAGAATGAAATTTAGTAGATTGATCAAATAAGTGTAAGATTTTTGCTGGATTATATTTTGTATCATTACATATATCATATGGATCTTTATCTTGTGATAAGGTAATAAATTTTAATGTATAACCAGGAGTTAAGATAGGTAGTGCAAGTTCTGCAATTCTTATAGTCGCAGCTTGTCCTGCAATATCTCCATCCATACAGATAGCAATTTCCTTAGAAAATTGCCAAAGAGTTTGTATCTGACATTTAGAAAGCATAGTACCAAGAGATGCAATTGAATTACTAATTCCAGCTTGATGTAATGCTAGTACATCCATATATCCTTCAACAACAAAGAGAGTTTGCTGCTTTCGTATTTCATGTAAGGCAAAGTGTAATCCGTATAAATGTTCTTTTTTCTTAAAAATTTTACTTTCTGGACTATTCAAATATTTTGGATGTTGTTCAGCATTAAGTACCCGTCCTCCAAAACCTACTACTCTTCCTATATGATCATATATCGGAAATATCACACGTTTACGAAAATAAACGTCATAACTTTTTTTAATTAAACCAATATCAAGTAAAATATCATTTTGAATGCCTAGAGAATGTAAAAATTCTTTTAAGCCAATCTCTGGTGCATAACCTATGTTAAATTTTTTGATGATATCAGAGGAAATATTCCTTTGGTGAAAATAATGCATGATATCTTGAGTATTTTGTGCAAACCAATTTGCAGATACATTTAATATTGCAAATAATTGTTTATTATGATTAAAAATATTAAAATCTTTTGGTCTTTCAAGACCAACAATATATGAAAGTTTTTCTATTGACTGTATAAAAGTTAATCCTTCAGTCTGTGAAATAAATTCAAAGGCATCACCATGAGCGTAACATCCAAAGCAATGGTAAACTCCTTTGATATTACTGACAAAAAAAGATGGTGTTTTTTCGTGATGAAATGGACATAGACCAATAAAACTCTCTCCTCTTTTTATTAGTCCAACTTTTTGTCCTATTATATCAGACAATAGTAATTTAGATTTTATCTCAGCGATATAATTCATATTATGGCCTGAATAATATGATGGCACATTATATAAATAATATTTTATATATCACCTTAAGTATATTCAAAATATTTTCATTAAGTAAATACGATAGTTATAGATGCCATCCATCTCTATATCATAGTATATTATAATGTAAAAAGACATTCCACTATCTTCTGATATATAATGCAAGACATATACTGATCAATATATCATCTTTAGATGAGTAATTTACATGAAAACGACTTGACATTAAGAGAAAAATAAATTACCCATGCAAATATCACTTTAATTGCAATACTTAATATGTCATGTATAATATCAATGACTTCAGATCATGCTGGTTATATATTAAAATCAGAAATTAAACATTATCTAAAAAATATAGGTAATTATCAGGTGATAGATCATGGATGTGATAATCAAGATGATCCTGTAGATTATCCTGATTATGCTGTTAAAGTGGTAGAAGATATCAGGAGAAAAAAATCATCTTATGGCATATTAATTTGTGGTACAGGATTAGGGATGAGTATTGCAGCAAATCGCTTTACGGACATTCATGCTGTAGTATGCCATAGTTGTGAACTTGCACAATTAGCGCGAGAACATAGCAATGCAAACATTCTCTGCTTAGGTGCAAGAATGATATCACAAGATTTGGCAATATCCATTGTAAAGCAATTTTTAGAAACAAATTTCTCAAAAGATCATAGACATCAAATACGTCTTGATAAACTCAATCATATGCATTCAATTTTCAACAAAAAAATAACTTCTAATGAGAAAGAGATATCTAAATTTACTAAAATGGCAAATGAATGGTGGAATGAGAATGGCACATTTAAATCACTACATATGATCAATCCTATTAGGATCTCTTATATCATTAAGAAAATTACAGAAATCAAAAAATGTGATTTGAAAAATATTACTCTATTAGATGTAGGCTGTGGAGGTGGTCTGTTATCCGAATCAATGGCTCGTCTTGGTATGCATGTATCTGGAATAGATACATGCAAAGAAAATATTCAAATTGCACAAGAGCATGCTCAAAAAGTAGGATTGGACATAGAGTATTTACATACTAGTATTGAAATGCTTAATGATAATAAAAAATATGATATAATATTATTAATGGAGGTAGTAGAGCATGTAGATAATGTGGAATTCTTTATTAAAAGAGCAATATCTTGTCTTAAACAAGAAGGTATAATATTTCTTTCTACAATTAATAGAACGATAAAATCCTTTCTACTTGCAATTCTTGGTGCGGAATACATATTAAAATGGATACCAAGAGGTACACATAATTGGAATAAATTTCTTCAACCATCAGAAATTACACAATATTTTAGAGAAAATGATGTTGTGATATATAATATGGCTGGTATTGAATACAATATTCTCAAGAATCAATGGCATATCACTAATAATATTGACGTGAATTATATTCTATGTGGTTTGTTATGTTCAAACCCTTGACTTCTCCTGTATTTGCTGATCGCATGTTCTATGATATAAATCAATTATCCCTAATAATATAGGGTCACTTTATATATCATGAATAATATTATGTATTGGATTCAATATATAGAAATACTCTTGATAAAAATTATCTGTATAAAGTTATAGTATAAACTATTCAAATCATTACTACTAAGTATTTTTTTAAGAAAAATGATCTATGATCAAACCTCTGATAAAAGATCAAAACTTTGTTGATTTCGCATCCTAATATCTATATAGTCATACCTTATCATTATATATCCTAGTGTCTAGAGATGCATCATTCTAATAATATATATATCACAACACCAATATATTATGTTAATGACAAGCCTCATATAGGTCATGCATATACTTCATTACTGTGTGATGTCATGACAAGATTTATAAGATTATCTGGAAAAAAAGTAAAATTTACTACAGGTACTGATGAGCACGGTCAGAAGATCGAAAAAGCAGCACAAGTGAGAGGTATGTCTCCAATAAACTTTGTAAATGAAGTATGCATATCATTTAAAGAGTTAGCAAGATGTATGAATATTCAATATGATGATTTTGTACGTACCACAGAAATACGACATAAGAATGCAGTGTTAGCATTATGGGAAAGATTACAAGTAAGAGATCAGATATACTTAGATTATTATTCAGGATGGTATTCGATGCGTGATGAAACATTTTATCACTCATCTGAATTGATCAATGGAAAAGCCCCAACAGGTGCTGAGGTTCAGTGGATACAAGAAGAGAGTTATTTTTTTCGCTTATCACAATGGCAAGATACACTACTAACACTATATGACAGTCAACCAGATTTTGTATTTCCTCAAAGTAGAAAGAATGAAGTGATCTCATTTATAAAATCCGGTTTAACTGATTTATCAATTTCTAGAACAAGCTTTAATTGGGGTATAAAAGTTTTAGATAATACTGCACATATTATTTATGTCTGGATAGATGCATTAACTAATTATCTTACATCAATAGGATTTCCTAGTACTGAAAATTCAGAATATAGAAATTTTTGGCAAGCACAAGATATACAATATATGATGAGTAGAGATGATAGTAGTATGATACATAATACTAATAGATCTTTTAAAATTCATATCATTGGTAAAGATATATTACGCTTTCATGCTGTTTATTGGCCAGCTATGCTTCTTGCAGCAGATTTACCGCTACCAAATCAGATTGCTGTACATGGTTGGTGGTTAAATCAAGAACAAAAAATCTCTAAATCTATTGGCAATATTATAGATCCAATTGATTTAGTAAAAGAATTTGGTACAGATGCATTACGCTATTTTCTTCTGAGAGACACAAATTTTATTCAAGATAGCAATTTTAGCAAGAAGAATATGATTCTGAGGATCAATTCAGATCTTGCAAATAATATAGGTAATTTAATACATAGAACAATTTCATTATTGCACACTCAATGCTACGGCATAGTACCACACGTGGATCAGCAATTGCTGCACCCTCAGATAGATTATCAATGTATAATTACTACAGTAATGAATCATCTTACAAAATATGAATTGCATCGCATAATTCTCTTGATTCTTAGTATTTCATCTGAAGCTAATGCTTATATAGATAAAAATGCTCCATGGACTCTAAATACAACTCATACTAAAACTCGTATGCATATAATTATTTATCAAGTACTTGAATATATAAGAATCATTGGCATTCTATTACAACCAATCATTCCACAATCAGCAGACAAAATACTCAATCAACTTAAAATTCCATATACTCAACGTGATTTACAATCTTTATGTCATGCATCTATTATCTCGGGGATCAAGTTACCCAAATCACAGCCAGTGTTTTATAGAGTATAGATTAAAAATATCATATACTCCATCACTATCATATAATTTTCATTATTGAGAGCTATATTACTATAATAAGTATTTCTAATATAATATCTAATGATCATCCCAAATGATAAAGATTGATCAAAATAATATAGAAATACATAAACTATAATAAATATTTATCATAGTTTATGTATGATATTTATCAGTATAATCTTTAAATGTACCTCTATTAGCATTAAAATATAATTTTATACTTCCAATAGGTCCATTTCTCTGTTTTGCAATAATGAGTTCAGCAATATTTCTAATATTCTGTATTTTTTCTTGCCATTCATGATATTTGATACTATCAATACTTGGCTGTTTTCTTAATTCATAATATTCTTCTCTATATAAGAATATTACTATATCTGCATCTTGTTCTATACTTCCTGAGTCTCGTAAATCAGAGAGTTGTGGTTTTTTATCATCTCTATGTTCAACAGAACGAGAGAGTTGTGACAATGCGATCACAGGAATATTTAATTCTTTTGCAATTGCTTTTAATCCCTGTGTGACTTCTGATATTTCTTGTACTCTATTTTCATTACTTCTTTTTGTTGTACCTCTAATTAATTGTAGATAATCAACAAATACTACTTCTATAGTATATAATTGATAAAGTAAACGAATTCTTGTACGTAAAGCATTAATCGATAGTGCGGGAGTATCATCAATAATAAATGGCAATTTTGCTAACTCTACACTAGTATTAATAAATTGACGTAATTCTACATCATTCATTTTACCAGTGAGAGCTTGATGATAACTAATACCTGAATCTATAGTAATTAAACGTGCAGTTAACTGTTCTGCAGACATCTCAAGTGAGAAAAATGCTATATGATGTTGCTTATCATTAACTCTTTTTTGTAAATATTTACAAGCAGTGAGTGCAATATTGAGAGCTAATGCTGTTTTACCCATAGAAGGTCTTGCAGCTAAGATTAATAAGTCAGATTTTTGTAGACCTCCTAATAATTGATTAAGATCTTGCAGTCCAGTTGGAATACCAGCACTTTCTGGATTATTTTTCAATGTCTTGATCTTGTCAATGACACTTTTCACTGAATTTGCCAGTGAAATATAGGTTCTTTCTCCCTGTTTTTTTATTGCTAAATTAAATAAATTTGTGATTGCATATTCAATTTGCATTTGTGCAGGATGATCAACATCATAATTATAACTATTATGTACTATTTCCTGTCCTAACGTAATTAAACATCTTCTGAGATAAGAATCTAAAATTATACGAATTAAACTATAAATATCAAGTGGAATACTTGCTTGAGCTGCAAGCCTTGCAAGATATTCAGATCCTTGCAATCCATTAATAATTTGATGATTATCAAAAAACATCTTTAAACTCAACTCATTGGCTACTATACCGTATTTTCTGGTTTTAGATATTTGTGTAAAAATACTTTGATGTAGTGGATCATAAAAATGTTCTGCAATCACCACATCTTCTACTGCATCACAAATTCTATTATCACGAATCATTGCTCCAATTAGCATTTGCTCAGCTTCTAAATTATTTGGTAATTGACATATTTCATCATAATATCTCTTCTTGGAAGAGGCTTTGTCAGGTAATTTATTCATATAGTATAATAATAGAAGAATAAACACTCAACTATTGTAGAATATTTATTCCTAATGTGAAATATATAAAGATAAAAAAATTGACTACATATCTATTACATATATTATAACTGCATACCCATGTGGTGCAATGGTAGACACGGTAGACTCAAAATCTGCTTCTTATTGATAAGTATACCGGTTCAAGTCCGGTCATGGGTACTCTCCCCGATAAAATAATTTATGCATGTATTACTCATAGTATGAATACAAGAAAATCAGTTACAAATATATAAACTGCTTCTTTATGATAGATATACATATATTATAACTAATGTATGATATTCAAGCTTAAGTTGCAAAATATAAAAAAGCAGACACAATACATATAGACAAATGTTTTTTATAAATTTCATGTATAGTCACCAAGCAAAGGTGTTAATATCAAATATTCTCTGTAGATCTGCAATATGGTATGAGCATATGATTTTTATTGATCTAGCTAATGTTATCAGCAGAGAATTTTGTTACGCAAAAGATACGTATTATAATATTCTACAACTCTTTGGGATAGCAGGACTCAGTGCTATGGTGAGACCAATTGGCGCATGTATTTTTGGTCATATTGGTGATAAATATGGAAGAAAGATAGTTTTACCAATTGCTATATTATTAATATCAATTCCATCCAGTCTAATAGCATTTATTCCCAGTTATAATAAAATGGGAATCAGCGCTACTATATTGCTTCTCATAATATATATGATACAAGGCATTGCACTTGGTGCTGAACAAGGAGGTAGTTCTGTTTATCTTATGGAGCATTTACCTAATAAGAAAAAAACACTAGGTATTTTCTTTGGAATAGTCAGTTGTGGACGTTCCATTGGAATCTTATTATCTGTTATTATTATAGTTATTTGTAAACAAACTACAGATTTTAATGCGTGGGGTTGGAGATTGCCTTTCACTTGCTCATCTTTTTTAGGTATAATGAGTGCATATATGTTATATAAGTTAGGAGAAACTCCTACATATGAACATCAAATTAAACAAAGACATTTATCTAGCGTACCAGCAATAGAATTAATTCATAATCATAAGAAGGCTTTTATACTTGCTATATTAATTTCTATACCTGTTAATGTTGCTGTAGGATTTGCTATATTTCTACGAACTCTCGCAAAAGAAATAGTATCAGTTGAAATATATGCAACAACATATATTAATGAAATTGTATTAATTATCACTAGCATTCTTATGCCTATTTCCTCAATTGCTTTAGGCGCATTAGCTGATAAAATAGGAAAAGAATATACTGCAATACTCTTTATTATGATGATAATCTTACTATGTTGTCCAATATTATCTCTTGCATTTTATTATAAAAGTTACCTATTAATTATGTTAAGCATTATGGCTATCTCTATAATAGAAAGAGGGATCAATCCTATCGGAATAGTCGTATCAGAACTTTTTCCAACACACATAAGATTTAGTGGTGTGAGTTTATCACGCAATATTTCATATGCATTACATGGAGGCTTAACACCAATGATTTGCATTTGGTTGACCGTGAAATTTCCTGAAATCAGTTTTATTGCAGGATTCTATATAATCTTTTGCTTATTGATTAGTTTGATAGCGATATTGCATATCAAACCACAAGATAAAAATTTTGATTAATTCCTGCATGATTCATGTACAAATCAATACAGTATGTTACTTAAAATTGATCTTATAATTTAGATATTTCGTATTGTTTGAAAAAAATCTTTTAGTAATATAGAACATTTGGTTTCTAGTATACCGCCATATATCTCAGGTATATGATGACAATATTGAAATACTTTAGCGCCATGTTCTACTCCTCCTCCTTTTGGATTATAAGCTCCAAAGTATAATCTTTTTACTCTTCCAAAAGAAATAGCTTGAGCGCACATAGCACATGGTTCTAATGTTACATATAGATCAGAGTGATATAACTGTTGAGCATATATGATAGAGGATTGCCTAATGACTAATATTTCTGCATGTGCAGTTGGATCATGAGATGAAAGAGTTAAATTATATGCGGAAGCAATGACTTGATTCTTATTGACGAGAATAGCTCCTACTGGTATCTCGCCATGTGTTTTTGCAATATTAGCTTGTTCTATTGCAAGCTCCATATATTGATAATTAAACATATATTATCAAGCTATAAGAGTAATTGAATATACTATCCATATTTTGCTTTTTTTTTACTATGATGTTCATATATCACATTGAGCAGACTCTTCCTGGAGTACATGCTTCATAAGACAATCTTTTTTATTAATCGCTGCTGTAATAAAAGATACAAAAAGTGGATGAGGAGAAAATGGTTTTGATTGAAATTCTGGATGAAATTGTACTCCCATAAACCAGTGATGATGTTCTAATTCTATTGCCTCAATATATATGCCATCTTCTGATATAATGCTACATTGTAACCCATGTTTTTCTAAAGCATGTTTATAGCTTAAATTGATCATATATTTATGTCTATGTCTTTCTACAATAGAAGAATTATTATATATAATTGCCATTTGAGAATTAGGTTTTATATTGCATTTATGAGCACCTATTCTCATAGTACTGTTAATATTTTGATTGGCAATATGTGCTAATTTAATGATTGCGTGTTGACAGGTATAAAACTCCTCGGAATGTACATCTTTAAGTTCAAGGACATTACGTGCAAATTCAATCACTGCAAGTTGCATACCAAGACATATACCAAAAAATGGAATATTATGTATACGTGCATAACCAATAGCTAAAATCTTACCTTCTATTCCATCGTCACCAAATCCTCCTGGTACAAGGATTGCATGAGAGTGATGCAATTGTTGTTCTATAATAGAATGATCATGTTCACGTGCATTAATCCAATTAATCTTAATTTTTATTTTATTACTAATTGCAGCATGTGTAAGAGCTTCTAATAATGATTTATATGCATCAGGACACTCAGTGTATTTACCTACTATAGAAACAATTACTTCTTGTAATGAGCATCTAATAGAATGAACAATTTGATACCATGAAGAAAGATTTGGATTATTGATATTGCAATGAAAGTGTTTTAAAATTTGTGTATCTAGTCCACACAGATGATATAATATTGGTAACTCATATATATTATTTACATCAGTAGCAGAAATTATATTAGATAAAGATACATTACATAATTGAGATATTTTTTTTTTATGATGATCAGAAATTGCTTTTTCGCTGCGACATAATATTATATGAGGTTGTAGTCCTACAGCATTTAATTCTCGTACTGAATGTTGTGTAGGTTTTGTTTTAAATTCTTGTGCTGCGGTGAGAAATGGAACTAAAGTAAGATGTATTAGAATTACTTTGTTTTCTTTTGCTAATGTATAATTCATCTGACGTATAGCTTCTAAGAATGGTCTACTTTCAATATCACCTACAGTACCTCCTATTTCACATATAGCAAAATCTATATCTTGTGTATTATTTACAATAAAAGATCTTATTAAATCAGTAATATGCGGAATGACTTGAACAGTTTTACCAAGATAATCACCGTATCTTTCTTTTTTTAACAATTCTTGATATATTTGACCAGTAGTAATATTACTCTCTTTAGTCGATTTCAGTCCAGTGAAACGCTCATAATGTCCTAAATCTAAATCAGTCTCAGCACCATCTTCAGTGACAAAGACTTCTCCATGTTGAGTAGGATTCATTGTACCTGGATTAACATTGAGATATGGATCAAGTTTCTTGATGGATACTCTCAGCCCATGCGCTTGCAATAATGCTCCTATACTTGATGCGACCAAGCCTTTACCAAGAGATGATACCACTCCACCAGTGACAAAGATAAATCTAACCTTCTGCATGATCATCAAAAGGAATGGATTGAAAATCATTCTTTTTTGTTATTGCTGATTCAGATATATCTACATTATTATTGTAATATAAATTTTTTGATGATATACCTGATAAGATCAGAGTATTAATAATAAATAAACCAGCAACTACAGATGTAATCTTTCTAAGAGGATTAATAGAAGATTTGATAGGAATCATTGCATTAAATACATGTTGTGAATTACTAAATTCACTGAGCGAGCTACTTCCATGCGGTTGTAACAATACTAAAATTACCAATATTGTTACTAAAGTGATCTGAAAGATATTCAATATTGCAATTAACATGATCTTGATTTATAATATTTAAAGAATAAAGTGTAAAAACATAGAGTATACAAGTCAAGTATATCTGCTATCTTTATAGATTACATCAAGTAGTATACAATATAAAATACAATAAATATATCAGATCAAATGGTGATATGTCTAATTAGAGTAATACAATATGCTTTTTTAAGATACAATTTTATGCACAAGGTTATAATATTTTATATAAACATCTATAAGCAATATTTTTTTATATCCATATCTTTAATAGGAATATTTCATTCTGAGAATTTATCATGATGAGATAGTATATTTACTTCACTCATTATTTTTCTTATTATAAAACAAAATGAAGATTAGAAATAAAAACATCGGAGGTATGTAATTGTCAACAATTGCTATTATCCATTTTGGATCTCAGTTTACACAATTGATTGCAAAACAAGTGAGAGAAATGTGTGTGTATTGTGAAATATTATCGCCAAGAAATCTTGATGATAATATCATATCGCATTTTAATGGCTTTATTTTTTCTGGAGGCCCACAATCTGTACATGATAATTATTGTGAAATCAGTCATGTAGTACATAAAATTATACAGCTCAATGATATTACAAGAGTACCTATACTTGGAATATGCTACGGGCATCAATTGCTTTGTCATTATTTTGGATCTCAAGTAAAGAAGAATTTTAAACAGGAATTTGGTAAAACGAAGATTAAAATCTTACGAACATCTGAGATTATACACAATATATGGAATGTAGGCTCTCAAGCTGAAGTACTAATGAATCATACAGATAGCATAGAGAATCTACCACAAGACTTTATTGTAATAGCAACAAGTCTAGTAAAAGATTCCATGGCAATAGTTGTTAATGAAAAAAGAAAGATTTTTTGTACACAATTTCATCCTGAAGTGCACGCTACAACAAATGGATACAAACTTATCTCTAATTTTTTAGATATTTCAAAATGTCAAAGAACTTGGACTATGAATACGGTTATTACACAAAAAATATCAAAAATACAAAATATAGTAAAAGATCAAAAAGTAATTGCTGCAGTCAGTGGTGGTATTGATTCAAGTGTCGCTGCTGCAATTACATACCAAGCTATAGGCAAACAATTAAATTGCATTTTTATAGATACAGGATTACTTTGTAAGAATCACAATATTAGTATATCAAAAGATATTCCTATCAAATATATTAATCAATCAAGTTTGTTTCTTGCTAAGCTACAAGGAGTGATTAATCCAGAACAAAAAAGGAAAATTATAGGTGAGACATTTATTAAAGTTTTTGAAAAAGAAGCACGAAAAATTGGTAACGTAAATTTTTTGATGCAGGGTACAATATATTCTGATGTCATTGAATCAGGACATTGTGCATATAATACCAGCATAATTAAATCTCATCATAATGTTGGTGGATTACCAAGTCAGATGAATTTAAGGCTATTAGAACCATTACGTGATCTCTTTAAAGACGAAGTTAAACGTCTTGGTAAAGAACTAAATCTCTCAGATCAAATAATATCACAACATCCATTTCCTGGGCCTGGACTTGCAGTGCGCATTATCAGTGCAATAGATCAAGAAAAAATTAATATTCTACAAGAAATAGATTGTTTATATATTAGTACATTAAAAAGTTATAATTTATATAATAAAATATGGCAAGCTTTTGCAGTTCTATTGCCTATAAAGGCTGTAGGCATTATAGGAGATAATCGTGCATATGGTTATGTATGTGCTTTACGAGCTGTCACATCTACAGATGGTATGACAGCTGACGTATTTCCATTTGCAAATAAACAGCAAGATGCATTAATATTTTGGGATTTTCTACAGACTGTAAGTCACAAAATTGTAAATAATATTTCTGGTATCACTAGAGTAGTATATGATGTTACTTCCAAACCACCTGCTACCATTGAATGGGAATAAATCATTCTATACAACTATATAGACTTGGAGTTTATATGATATTGAGAAATTTTATTATGCATGATCTCATTATCTCTCTATATTCATATAACTGATTATACAATATAAAAAGATGATTATTATGATATTAAAAAATATCATATTTTATGATCAATGATTCCATATTATAACTCATTCATTAAAATCAAATGAAAATTATATAGTTCTTATTATCATAATATCTGAAATTGGATTGAATATTCATTTCAATATCTGCAAATGAGAACTTTACTATCAACTATACATTATGTTCTGATGATAGGGTGATTTTATAATATATCAAATATGCAATTACATCAGTTTTGTACATTGCTTATCTGTATTACTTGATTATACTCAAGTAATACAGATAAGCAATGTTATAATAGTCATTTTTACAATGTCTCAAGAATTATTAAATCACATTCATGCTCTTGAAGAAAAGGCTATCTCTCGGATTGAACAGATAATATCTTTAAGTGATTTAGAGATAGTGAGACTGCTATATTTAGGTAAAAGAGGTATCATAAGAACATATTTCAATCGTTTAAAAGAAATACATAATCAACAAGAAAAATGTTATATAGGAGCATCTATAAATGCATTACGTGATAAATTAGACTCTCTAATTATCAGTAAGGTGAATATAATAAAAAGTAAGGCAACTGACTTAAAAGTACGAAATGAATTATCTGATATCACATTACCTATTAGACCTGAAAAAATTGGACGGTTACATCCAATTAGTAAGATCATACATGATATAAAATTCATTTTTGCTAGTATAGGATTTAAGACAGTATACGGTCCTGATATTGAAGATGAATTTCACGTTTTTGATGCATTAAATACTCCCAGTTATCATCCTGCAAGAGAAGCTCAAGATACTTTCTATTTAAAATATAAAATTGATAATAAAAGAATGATGTTACGTCCTCACACTTCATCTGTACAGATACGCATAATGAAAAATCAGAATAACACTTTTCCAATTCAAATTGTTGCACCTGGTAGAGTATATAGAAATGATTATGATATCACTCACACTCCTATGTTTCATCAAATAGAGGGTTTATATGTAAATACCCATGTTAATATGGGTCATTTAAAATTTACTATTAACTATTTTCTTAAAAAATTTTTTGCAGACGATAAGACACTAAAAATACGTTTTCGTAGTAGCTTTTTTCCATTTACTGAACCTTCGATAGAAATCGATATCAGATATAAGGGAAGTCCATGGATAGAAATCCTTGGATGTGGCATGATACATACAAACGTATTAAAAAACGTTGGTATCGATCCTACTCAATATACAGGATTTGCTTTTGGCATTGGTATAGAAAGACTCGCAATGCTAAAATATGAGATTAAAGATATTAGAAATTTTTATGATAATAAAATTAAATGGCTCAATCATTACGGTAGTAATTTTTTATCTCTCAGAACAGCAGGTCTCTAAGATTATGATATATATGATGATTCTTGCGATTGCATGAGATAAAAAGCATAATGTTCTGTCCGAGCGTGAAAATATTCTTTTGACACATAAGAAAAATGAGATTCTCATGTTCTTTTTGTCTACAAAAATTTATTCAATAAGAAAAAATAGAGCATGAATACACATGTATTATGATATTGTCTGTTAATAAGTATCATATATGCAATATAGAGAGTATTTTTGCACAAGCAGTATATATTGTCATTTGAAAATGACAATATATACTTACCATACACATAAAGAATTCTCTCTATGTATAACATCAGAAATATTTTTCAAGGCATGTGTTATTAACAATAGATATAGAATATCATGCTATAATTATTCTTCGCGCATTAATGAAAGACTTTTCATTTATCTACAGATTTGATGATATTCCTCATAGGAGATCTATATACTATGATTCATACATCTTGATTTTGGTATCTACTGAAAATAATAAGTAATAGAATATTTTATAAAGTGAATTGCTATGATTAATATCAATACAGATATATCTAATCCATTAAAACTTGGTATGTATTTTTTAATCATATGTAGCGTAGGATTGATCATCTGATGCAGAATTTGCATAATGTTAATGAATAGTGTACTATATATATTTATTACATGCATTTTAGCCATCCAATTTAAGAAAATCCAACATGTAATTATAAAGCTATAAAAATCAAGTAATGTATTAAATAGATATAAAAGTGGATGCATTGATGTTTATTATATTAGATTTGTATAAAAAGCAAATATTGAGCAATGTATATTGTATTTTTTCATATCATTTGTTATATTCTGTTATTTTCTAAATTCCTAACAATTTCTTCATAAGATTATGATATATTTAGTATATTTTTATTTTTATAGTATAAAAATTATTTATCGCGTAGCTGATCTATAGAAATAATTCTTTTATATGATATATTCTTAGAATATTCTCTCTCTTGAGAATTATCAGGAATATTAGCAACATCAAAGATTAAAATATCTCCTGAGATCTTATCATGAAATTTATTAATAGAAACAAATGGTATTGTAATATGCTCTTGTACACCTCGAAAACTTAATATTACGCTAAATCTATCATCAAATACTTTTAAATTCTCAAACTGATATTGCAATATTATAAGCATATTAGTAGGATAGGATATCCTTAAATCATCTGGTATTCTTACACCATATACAGATGTAATGAATAATATCTCTAAATAAGATATCGTATTACCATTTGAGATCATTTCTAAATTCTTTTTGATAACTTGTAATTTAATTAAATTGAGAGATTGTTTGTAATCTTGTTGTTGCATTTTTACTTTCATATTAGTCGTCCTATATGGTTAGGGAACTTCTGTTACCCGGTGTTCCCTAAAACCGTGCTTAAGTATTAAACTAGTTGTACTCTAATTAAGCAGCAACATACAGTCTATTACCATTGGCAGCAACATTATCGTTTGCATTTACTTTACGCGCTCTTATCGGTGGTGCATAACCGAGCAAAAATACCATCTTTATTTTGCATGTCGATTCTTATTCGCCCCCATATATAATAAAAATGGTGGAGGCGCCGAGTACTGCCCTCGGGTCCAATACACCTATTGCAAGGTAAATTTTATTGCCATAGTATAAAATATACGTTCTTAGTGTATTAGATCTGCAAGCTATGTCAAGTATTTCATACGTGCATTAATTAATTTTTATAATCACGTCTGATAATATTTGAAGTGATATATAATATTATTATACATTAATAGGATGATATTCTGTAATAATGCTATTATGTTGCTTAAGCAATTTTTTATTTAAAAAATTTAAAATATACTGTAGATTATCGTGTAACGATAAACACAATACTTCTTTATTCAGATAATTCACTAAATACTCCTTCTTTTTAAGTCTTTCCTGTTCAGTTAATAAATCGCATTTATTTAGTACTACTACTTCTTCTTTTTGTATAAGATGTTTATTATAACATGTTAATTCATGATAAATACAATTATAAGTCGCGATGATATCGTAATGTGTTGCATCAATTAAATGTAATAGGATTTTACATTTTTCTATATGTTTTAAAAATTTATGTCCTAATCCCTCTCCTAGATGAGCTCGATTGATTATCCCTGGAATATCTACTATCAGGAGTGCATCAGTGTCCACATAAGCAACTCCTAAATGAGGTCTTACTGTGGTAAATGGATAACTCCCTACTTTTGTATCTGCATCAGAACAGCGAGTTAAAAATTTTGATTTACCTGCATTTGGCATTCCTATAATACCAATATCAGCTATCATTATAAGATTTAACAGTATATTTTTATCTTGTCCTAAGATACCATAAGTAAAATTTTTAGGCGCTTGATTGATAGAAGATCTAAAATATGCATTACCAAAACCACCTTTTCCTCCTTGTGCTACTAAACATTGCTTATGCGGTATATCAAGAGTATCTATTATTTCTTTACTCATATTATCTATAATTTGAGTACCAATTGGTACTCTTAATAATACATCTTGTCCTACTGCGCCGGTTCTATTGCGATCTCGACCATGCTTGCCATTATCAGCTTTTATTGATTGTCTATCACGAAAATGTAATAATGAATTTAGATTCATATCACTGATAAAAATAATATCTCCACCTCGTCCTCCATTTCCACCATTAGGACCACCAAATTCAATAAATTTCTCTCTACGGAAACTTGTGCATCCATTGCCACCATCACCTGCTTTTATATATAAAATAACTTCATCTATAAAACTCATACTATAATCCAAGATTATACTTGGCACTTTTACCGAGTAAATGCTCTATTCTAATTAGTTCATTATATTTTGCTAGTCTCTCAGAACGTGATAGTGATCCAATTTTTATCTGTCCACAATTTGCAGCAACTGCTATATGAGAAATGATTGTATCTTCTGTTTCTCCTGAGCGATGTGAAACTATAGCTTTATAACCATTTGCTTTTGTCATGTTAATTGCATTAAATGTTTCTGTCAGTGTACCAATCTGATTCGGCTTAATAAGTACAGAATTTGCCATTTTTTCTTTTACTCCCTGAGCTATGAGCGTACAATTTGTGACAAAAAGATCATCACCAACTAATTGTATCTTATCTTGCAGCTTTTCTGTAATAAGCTTCCATCCTATATAATCTTCTTCAGCCATTGCATCTTCTATATAAATAATAGGATATTTTGTTACAAGAACACAATAATATTGTATTAAGTCTTGTGTAGTAAATTTCTTATTTTCAAATGTATATATCTGATTTTTATAAAGAGTAGATGCTGCAATATCTAATCCCAATCTAAAATGCTCTCTCATTGAGTATCCTATAGATTCTATAGCATAGATTATTAGATTAATAGCTTCTTCGGTGGTATTAATATTTGATGCAAATCCACCTTCATCTCCTATATTTGTACTATATCCTCTATTGTGTAGAATGATGCGCAAATTATGAAAGACTTCTATAGACATTCTCACAGCTTCACTAAAAGTTTCTGCACCAACGGGAATAATCATAAATTCTTGAACATCAAGATTATTATCTGCATGCAATCCTCCATTAATGATATTAATTAATGGTATTGGCATAATATTAGCAAATGTACCGCCTAAATATCTGTAAAGTGGCATTTGAAAACTATTTGCTGCTGCTTTTGCAGATGCAAGGGAGGTACCTAATATTGCATTTGCTCCAAGTTGGGACTTATTTTTTGTTCCATCGAGATCAATTAAGATAGAATCAATGACACTTTGTAATGTGACATCAAGACCAATGATTGCGTCTGAAATTACTGTATTCACGGAATGAATTGCTTGTAATACTCCTTTTCCACAATATCTTTTTGTATCATAATCTCTCAGTTCATAAGCTTCATGTATTCCAGTGGAAGAACCAGAAGGTACAGATGCTCTCCCTATACTTCCATCACATAGCGCTACTTCCACTTCTACAGTAGGATAACCTCTACTATCTATTATTTCTCTTCCTATTACTTTATTAATTAATCTTTTCATTGTTATGCATCAATAATTTATAAAAATAATGAGGTATCGCATTATATAATACATTTAAATCAAATATCACAAATCATTATTTGATCATCTGTTGTTCATCATATACTCAACCAAGTAATCCTTTATTTTTTAATAAACTGTTTAATTCTCCACTATCATATATTTCACGTATAATATCAGATCCACCAATAAATTCTCCCTTTATATATAATTGTGGAACTGTTGGCCAATCAGAAAATTTTTTTATTGCTTCACGTATTTCATCGCTTTCTAATACGTTCACGCACTTGAACTGGACATTAAATTTTTTCAGAATTGATACGACAATACTAGAAAATCCGCATTGCGGACATTCAGCAGTGCCTTTCATATATAAAATGATATCATTTTCTTCTATTTCTTTCTTTATTTGCTCAAAAATACTCATAATGTTTCTCCATTTAAACTTTAGTTTCTAACTGTATAGCATGTATATTACACTCTTTTAAAGCCTGATATACCATTTTATGTTGTTCTATTCTTGTTTTACCAAAAAAGCACTTAGAAATGATCTTGAGATGATAATGTTCATCATCTTCTGTAAGATGATGAATTTCTATTTTAGATTTAGGAAATGAGAGTGTGAGAACTTGATATAATTTGTCAATTGTAATAGCCATTTATTTGCACATCAATGATAATCTCTCTATTATAAATTATAGAGACAGTATAATACAATGAAAATTTAATTCTTAAACTAGTAATATGATATCGTTATACAAAATTACAACCTTTCGTTTCATTTATACTGATAATATAAACATGCAACTCTCATATACATTAAATATATATATATTATTTTATTGATAAGCTCTCAATTCTGAAAAGTACATATGGTAGAATTATTAATACCTAATCAACTAGTATCTTATAGTTATGCACTGCAATTTATGGAAAAAAGAGTGCAACAAATTTATAATAACTCTGCCAATGAATTATTATGGATCATTGAACATCCTCCGATATATACAGCTGGTATCACTGCAAAAGATGATGAAATGATTAATGCATTATTTCCAATATATAAGACAAATAGAGGAGGAAAATACATGTATCATGGTCCAGGACAACGCGTTATATATCTGATGTTAAACCTGAAAAAAAGAAAACGATGTAATATCAGATTGTATATTAAAGATTTAAGTCAATGGATGATTAATGTATTACAACGTTTTAATATTATTGGGGAATTCAAAGAAGATAGAATAGGAATTTGGGTCTGTCACAATAATATAGAAGAAAAAATTGTAGCTTTTGGTATCCGAATAAAAAAATGGATTACTTATCATGGTCTAGCATTGAATATTTCACCAAATCTTTCACATTATAAAGGTATTATTCCATGTGGACTCAAAGAGTATAACATAACTTCAATGGAAAAATTGGGAGTGCAAATCATCACTACTGTATTTGACAATGTATTAATACAAGAATTTTATAAGATATTCTAAAATAGCAACATTTTTGCATCTAAATCGTCTTTATTGAGTCATATTTATTGATATCTTGATATCAATTCACATTCTCATACAAGGAGAATACTTCATTATATGCTCAATCTCTTAATTATCAATCACTTTGGTTAATTCTTTATAAAAACAATACTCAAATATAAAGAGTACATGTAAATTCTATGATATTATTTTCTCAGTGACTACTCAGATTTCTTGTCATAAAATATTTAATTCCATTTTCAAAAATAGCCATTCCATCTCCATATTTTGGTATGATTATTCCTAATCTTTTATTTCTTTCATATTGAACAGACCAATTATCTTGTTGTGTGAAGAATATTCCTCTTTCTGGATGAGGCATTAAAGCTAGAATTCTACCACTTTTATCTGATATAGCGGCAATATCATGTATAGATCCATTGGGATTATCAGGAAACTTCATGTTTGCATATTGTCCTAGATCATCTACATAACGCAATGCGTCATACCTCTTATGTACTAATTGTTCTAAAGAATTTTGCGTCATAAAAAATTGACCTTCTCCATGCGCAATAGGTAAATATAGTTCATTGATATTTCTTAACCATATAGAATTACTATGAAGATTTGCTTTTAATTTTATCCAACGGCATTGATAATTTCCTATATCATTAGGTATAAGAGCAAGATGAGAGAATTCTTCAATTAATTTTATTAATACCTGACAACCATTACATATACCTATTATGAGCTTATCCTGAGCAATAAACTCTTGTAATTCATTATAAATGTTATGTTGCATATGTAATGCTAATGCATTACCAGCACCAGTATGATCTCCATAAGAGAACCCTCCTGGAATAGCAAGAATGTGACTTGACATGAGTTCATGTGGATTATCAATTACATCATTAATATGTATTATCTTTACTTGAATATTTCTCATGTTCATTTTTTTGCTACATTCTATAAATGCAAATGCAGTTTCTTTTTCACAATTTAATCCATAACCATATAATACTATTATTTTCATGAGTAACTAAAAGTTAAAAAATTCAAATTTCTTTTTTACAAAATTTGCTATTAAATTGAGTGCAAATAATACTAATAATAATGCTATAATAGCAATAGCAGCAAGTTCTATGAATGCAATTTCAGGACTACTTGACCATATATAAATCTGTACAGGTAAGACAGTAGCAGGATCAAAAAAGCAGTTTGGAGTATCTGCAATAAAAGCTACCATGCCTATCATGATTAAAGGAGAAGATTCTCCTAAAATTCTTGCAATAGCAAGTACTATGCCATGTATAATTCTTGGTAGTGCAATTGGAAGAGAATGATCTAATATTACTTTGATATGAGAAGCTCCAAGTGCAAAAGCAGCGTCCTTAATTACAATTGGTATATTAGCAAAAGAATTTTTTGTAGCAATAACAATATTAGGTAGCATGATAAATGATAATGTCATACCTCCTACAAAAGGAGAAGAGCGAGGTAATCCTAATATACCAAGATATAGAGTCAGTCCTACCACACCAAAGATTATTGAAGGTACAGCAGCAAGATTACTAATACTAATCTCTACTATATTTGTTATAAAGCTATTTTTAGGCATAAATTCATACAGATAAATACCTGACATAATTCCCATTGGTAATGCTAATGTTAAGCATACTATGATGGTCATAATTGATCCAATCAATGCTCCTAAAATTCCTGCATTTTCTGGTTCACGAGAATCAGATTTCACAAATAAAGACTTGTTAAAAAACTTTCTCACTCTTCCTGTTTCTTTTAAGATATCCAGTAATGCTATGTAATGCTCATCTGAGTATTTCTCTTTATTTATTGCATTCATAATACTAGAAGCAGTGAACCATATTTCATATTTACAACTATCATTTTTTTGTTTTATAATAAAGTTTTCTAGCTCTTTATAAGAATTACGACTTAAAATTTCGTCACTATCTTTAAAATTATATCCTGCAAATATTTGATTTAAAGAATTATTCAATAAACGAATTGATTGATATCTTAAATCACCAGGATTGGTTGTAACAGTAAAGTTAGTACTGATCTCAATAGGTAATAAAATTTTTGTGACTGTTAAAGCACTGTAGGCATTGATTAATATACTGAATAATATACATATAGGACAACCAAGAGAGATAATAAGTGCGATGAGTGAACAAAGACGTAATGCTTTGTTTCTTTTATTTTTTCTCTTAATAAGAATTTGTCTATGACTCGATTGTAAGAGATTAAAAAATTTTTGCTTTATATGCATTGACCTCATATGACTGAAAGTATAGAAAGTGCTTTAAATATGTATTCAAAAATGACATTCTCAATTACATCTACTGAGATTTTTTGATACATGTATTACGTTCTTTAATTCTTGCAGCTCTACCAAACAAGTTACATAAATAATATAGCTTGGCTCTACGTACCTTTCCTTTCTTTATCACTTGTATTGATACTAATGTAGGAGAATAAAGAAAAAATTGACATATTATACTCTCTCCGTAACTGACTTTTCGAACAGAAAAAGAAGAATGCAAGCCTCGATTTCTTTTTGCAATACATGTTCCCTCAAAGACCTGTAAGCGAGTGTTTTGACTATCTATTATATTACAAGTCACTTTTATATCATCTCCAGGACGAAATATTGGTATAGATTTAGTCAATAACTGCATTTGTGTGTTATTAAATTTATCAAGTAAGCTCGTCATTTATTTCTCCATTTAATAGTTTAGGTCTACGTTTTCGTGTCAAAATTTGAGACTGCATTTTTCTCCAGTCATTTATTTTCTTATGATGACCAGACATAAGAATCTTAGGTACATTGTATCCATGCCACTCTTGAGGCCTAGTATACTGAGGATATTCCAGTAATTCTGGACCATAATTAAAACTTTCTTCAGTCAGGCTACTAGGATTCTTTAAAACTCCTGGCAATAATCTAATGCATGTGTCAAGCAGTATTAGAGCAGCTGGTTCTCCTCCTGATAAAATATAATCTCCTATACTTAATTCATAAGGAGTATATGCATCAATTACTCTTTGGTCAATACCTTCAAATCTTCCACATAATATTGTTATATGCGCATATTCTGACAACTTCTTAGCAATATTTTGAGTGAATGTATATCCAGATGGAGTCATATAAATCAATTTAGTATTTTTGTGAGTAGATAATGTGCTATCTATAGCTCTACCAAGTACATCAGGACGCATAAGCATTCCTGCTCCTCCTCCATATGGTATATCATCTACTTTTGAATGTTTATCCTGTGCAAAAGAACGAATATTAATTACTTCAAGATTCCATATTTTTTTTTCTAATGCTTTGCCGGCAAGAGAATATTGTAAAAATCCAGGAAACATATCTGCAAAGATAGTTAATAGTGTTACACTAAATGTCATAATGTATATTATCTTAATAAAGAATATGATACTATGAAGTAACTTAAACACTTAAATTTAATTATGTTATCAAATAAAATAATTTATTATGGTAAAGCAAAATCTATTATAAAGACTGAAGATTGTTTTACTGTAATACAACACTTTAGAGATGATATTACAGCATATAATAATCAAAAAACCCAAATCATTGATGGCAAAGGAATGATTAATAACCAGATCAGTGCATTTGTTATGAGCGCTCTTGAGAAATCAGGCATTAAGACTCATTTTATCAACACTATAAATGAACGAGAACAATTAGTGAGAACACTTGAGATCATTCCTCTTGAGATAGTAATCAGAAATATTACATCAGGAAGTTTATGCACACGACTGAATATACAAGTCGGAATGAAACTCATATCACCCATAATAGAGTTTTTTTATAAAAATGATTTACTAGGTGATCCTATGGTCAATGAAGATCATATTTTATATTATCATTGGCTTTCAGAACAAGAGATAAAAAAGATCAAGACTACTGCTTTAAAAATTAATGATATTACTCTTTCGTTCTTCTCAAGAATAGGAATAGATTTAGTAGACATCAAATTAGAATTTGGACGATTAATTAATAATAGAACTGAAATCATTCTAGCAGATGAGATTAGTCCTGATAACTGTAGATTATGGGATTGCAAGACAAGACAATGTTTTGATAAAGATCTTTTTCGTTTAAATTCTGGTGATCTAAAAGCAGGATATTTGGAAGTTCTACAAAGAATTATACTAGATAATATTTCAATCTCTCACGCAGTAACTCGCTAGTACTTCTTACGAAGTTGTCCAATGATAGATATCTTTTCACGACGTTTTTGAAAATGATTTGTCACTTGTTCTAAATTCTTCTCATCTACGATGAGGATCATGCCAATACCACAATTAAAGGTTTTTAACATCTCTTCCTTACTAATTTTTCCATTGATCTCTAACCATATAAAGAGTTCTGGCCATTGCCAGGAATTTATATCTATATCTGCAAATAAACCTTCAGGTATAATTCTAGGAATATTATCTATTAAACCACCACCTGTAATATGAGCAATACCTTTTACTTGTGATATGATAGGTAAAATAGAATCAACATATATTTTTGTAGGATGGAGTAATACATCTTTCCAAGCAAGATTCTTCCAAGGAGAATAGTCTTGATAATTGATACCTAGATTTGCAAAAATATATCGTATTAACGCAAATCCATTTGCATGAATTCCTTCTGATGCGAGACCAAGAATATAATCATTCTCTCTCATAGATTCAGATTTTGGCAGAATCTTTTCTTTATCAACTATTCCCACCACAAAACCAGCAAGATCATACTGACTAGTATTATACATACCAGGCATTTCAGCAGTTTCACCTCCTACCAATGTAATATGAGCATATTTACATCCCGTTGCAATACCACGTATTATAGACAATAATACTTCCTTATTTAAAATACCTGTTGCAAAATAATCGAGAAAAAATAAAGGAGTTGACCCTTGTGTTAATAAATCATTGACACACATTGCAACTAAGTCTATTCCAAGTGTATCATGTTCATTGACTTCTTGTGCTATTAAAATTTTTGTACCTACTCCATCAGTTGATGATACTAGTATTGGATGGTGATACTCTTTAATTAATTTACTAAGATCAAAAAGCGCTGCAAATGAACCTAATTCACTAATTACTTCTTCTTTGTGAGTATCTTGAGCAATATGCTTAATCTCTGTTATTGCCTGATTATATAAATGAAGATTAATGCCTGCTTTCAAATATGAATTCATAACTATATGTATAGATTTAAATTATATAATAATGATGATCATACTCATGATTAATGAATAAATACAAGAAATCTTGTTATTTCTATAACATATATCATATTAATTGATAAAACAATAAGTCAATAATATAATGACAGTCTAAAAATAAAGATTTATTAGTAATACCAAATTATAACTTAATATATATTATATGATATTATACATAAATATACATTGTTAAAGATGTATATTATACAGATTGAGAGAAATAAAAAAAATGCTTACGGTTTAATGAACGAATTATTGATTACATGATATATTGTTGTTATAATAACAAATTATATAGTATATTGCAAGTTAATATATGATAATATCAAAAATTATTAAAGAGAACATACCTAGTCGCAAGATCCCTATTTGGTTGATGCGTCAAGCTGGTAGATCTCTACCTGAATATCGTCATTCAGTACGACATGTACATGATTTCTTAGAAATGTGTTATAATACAGATTTAATAGTAGAATTAACGCTACAGCCAATCTCAAGATTTAATATGGATGCAGCAATTATCTTCTCAGATATTTTAGTACTCGCTGATGTCTTAGGTTGTGATGTAAATTTTATCAGAGGTATAGGCCCAAAGATAAAACCTATCAATAGTCCTGAAGACTTACATATAATAGATCAAATTGAAAAGAAAACTTTACCAATTCTACAGGCAATATATAAAGTTAGAACTGCATTGCCAAAAGAAAAATCTCTTATAGGATTTGTTGGAGGTCCTTGGACAGTTGCATCATATATAATAGAAGGATGCAGTAGCACTTCTTATCCGAAAACACTCAATTTTAATCCATTATATTTAGAACAAATAATTGATATTATTACAGATATAACGATCAGTTATTTAATTAAGCAAATAGAATTTGGAGTAGATGTTATACAGATATTTGAAAGTAATGCTGGAATATTATCAGGAGATTTATTTACAAAGTATATTATTAATCCTACAAAAAAAATTACTTCTGTAATAAAAGAGAAATTTCAAGACTTTCCAATCATAGGTTTTCCAAGATCTGCGGGTATTTTGTATAAAGATTACTGTGCATTTACAGGTATATCAGCAGTCAGTTTAGACTATAATATCTCATTAGATTGGGCAATACAAAATATTAAAATTCCTCTGCAGGGTAATTTGCATCCTAGTATTCTCGCTAGTAATAAAGAGTTAGCGCTAGAAGAAGCAAAGCGTATCATGATATCCTTAAGAGATAGGCCTTTTATTTTTAATCTTGGACATGGAGTCCTACCTGACACTCCAGTAGAAAATATAGAAGCATTAGTAAAGTTAGTACAGGGATACTAGTGTGTTAACAACCTCTTTTTTTACTTCTTAGTGGTAAGAATTTTTATATGCATTGTTAAGTTGAGTGTTATATACATATGTTAAAGTTAGCAAATAGAATCTCTGATATTAATCCTTCGTCTACACTCTCTATTGTCAAAAAAATCAATGCATTAAAAAGTTCAGGAGAGAAGATTTGTCTTCTAGCATCAGGAGAGCCAGATTTTGATACTCCTGATCATATCAAACAAGCTGCTATTTATGCAATAAATACTGGTAAAACTAAATATACAGCTGTGGATGGTACGAGCGAATTAAAAAGTGCAATAATTAATAAATTTGCAAGAGATAACAATCTAAAATATACATCAAATCAGATTTGTGTTGGTAATGGAGCTAAGCAAGTTTTATTTAATTTATTTATGGCTACTATTAATATAGGAGATGAAGTCATCATTCCCGCTCCTTACTGGGTATCATATCCTGATATGATAAAACTTTTTGGTGGTTCGCCAGTTGTGATCAAATGCACTCATGATTTTAAGCTAAATCCTCAATTATTAAGAAATAAAATTACTAGGTATACTAAATGGTTAATATTGAATTCACCAAATAATCCATCAGGAGCTGTATATTCATATCAAGAATTAAAAGCATTATCACAGGTATTACTGGATTTTCCAGATATTAATATCGTTACAGATGATATTTATGAGCATATTATATATGATAACAATAGATTTTATACTATAGCGCAAGTGGAACCTAAGCTCTATAATAGAGTCTTTGTTGTTAATGGAGTCTCAAAAGCTTATGCAATGACAGGATGGAGAATAGGATATATTGCAGGTAGAAGTGATATAATACATGCTATCTCTATGCTACAATCTCACAGTACTTCTAATCCAAATTCAATAGCACAAGCTGCATCAGTTGAAGCATTAAATGGTAATCATAGCTTTCTACAAGAGAAAATAGCAATTTTTAGTAATCGTAGAGATTGTATGATAGAGCAATTAAGCGCTGCTCCAGGATTATCAATATCAATTCCGCCACAAGGAACATTTTATTTATTTGTATCTTGTGTAGGAGTAATAGGAAAAAGTACTATAAGAGGTAAGCTATTAACTAATGATATAGAGTTTGCAGAATATTTATTAGAAGATCATTTAGTCGCTGTAGTCCCAGGTATTTCGTTTGGCTTAAAAAATTTTATTAGAGTATCTTATGCAGCTGCTCAAGAGGAATTGATATTAGGAGCAAAAAAGATTTTGAATGCATGTGAATCTCTAATATGTTGAGTGACTTTAATATCTTTTTTTTTGATTGTTATATTGATTAACTGTTATACACGAGAGCGCAATCTTGTACAAAAATATTTTAATATGGTTATTAATTTCTTTGTTTTATGCATATCAGTATGTATTACGAGTATTACCTAATATCATATCTCCTAAATTGATTACAAAATTTAATATTGGCGTCACTGATATTGGACAATTTGCAGGTATATATTATATAGGATATACGTTAGCTCATATTCCTGTTGGTCTTGCTATTGATAGATTTGGAATAAAATTTGTTTTACCTATTTGCATGATCTTAACATGCACTGGTTCTTTACCACTGATATTATCTGATACATGGTATTATGCAATTTTCGGTAGAATAGTTGTTGGTATAGGATCTTCTGCTGCAGCAATTGGAATATTTAAAGTAGCAAATCTATATTTCCCTCAAGAGAAATCTCCACGTATGACAAGTATATCAATGATTATAGGAATGTTAGGTGCCATATATGGAGGATTATCATGTCATTTTTTATTTAATACGTTTGGTTGGAATAATGTATTATATATTTTTTCAGTATTAGGTAGTATACTTGCTATATCGATCTTTATACTGACACCTGTACATAACATACAGAATAGTATAGTCAATATTCAAGATTTAAAAACAATTATTCTCAATAAGCGTATTATTCTCATAAGTTTATGCAGTGGTCTAATGATAGGCCCGATACAAGGATTTTCTGATGGTTGGGCACAAGCATTTTTTCTTGAAATATATAAAATTGATATAGAAATGGCTAATTTTATGTCTTCATTAATATTAATAGGAATGTTAATAGGATCGCTTGCATTATCATATTTACTAGAAATATATAAAAATAAACATTATGAAATCACTATTGCATGTGCTTTAACCATGATACTAAGTTTTATATTGCTCTTTACTCAGATGCGAAGTTTTTATATTGTATTACCTATACTGTTTATTATTGGTTTTTCATCTGGTTATCAAGTAATTACTATTTATAAAGCTCTTAGCTATGTTACACATCGTCTATTAGGTATTACAACAGCTATCTCAAATATGATAATTATGTGTTTTGGATTTTTATTTCATACTGGAATTGCTCATATCATAAATCATTCTTGGAATAGAACAATAATACAAGGGATGCCAGTGTATAGTCCTGAATTACTAATTAAGGCAATCTCTATCATTCCTATCTGCTTATTAGTAGCATTCTTTATCCTTTTATGGTTATATAGTCAAGAGCATAAACCTTAAATAAGGAATTTTTATAGTTATATATTACATTTTAGGCTTGTTAATTTATGATAAATTTTTTAAAATATGATTCTAATAAAAATTCTTTACAGTCGTCTGATAACGAAATATATCAAATAGTTATCAGAGAATCACGACGACAAAATACGCAATTACAACTCATTGCATCGGAAAACTTTGCAAGTCAAGCAGTCATAGATGCACAAGGGTCTATTCTCACTAATAAATATGCAGAAGGATATCCAGGTAAGAGATATTACTCAGGTTGTCAATATATAGATGAAATTGAAATGCTTGCTATAAAAAGATTATGTAAGTTATTCGATGTAAAATTTGCAAATGTTCAACCTCATTCTGGTTCTCAAGCTAATCAAGCAGTATTTGCATCATTGCTTGTACCAGGTGATAAAATACTTGGTTTATCACTAAATTGCGGAGGACATCTCACTCACGGTGCTGCACCAAATCTATCTGGTCAATGGTTCAGATCAATTCAATATCATGTTAATCAAAAGACATATTTATTAGATATGGATTCAATAGAAGAAATTGCATTGCAATATAAACCAAAATTAATAATCGCAGGCGCTTCTGCATACCCAAGAATAATAGATTTTAAGCGTTTTAGAGAGATTGCAGATAAAATCAATGCTTATTTACTCGCAGATATTGCACATTATGCTGGATTAATTGTTGCAGGTGTATATCCGTCTCCTATTGGATTTGCTCATATTATCACTTCTACTACGCATAAAACTTTAAGAGGACCGCGTGGTGGTATCATCATGACTAATGACTCATTATTACATAATAAAATACAAGCTGCACTTTTTCCTGGATTACAAGGAGGTCCCCTAATGCATGTTATAGCGGCAAAAGCTGTTGCATTTCAAGAGGCATCATTACCAGAATTTAAAATATATGGTAAGATGATAATAAAAAATGCACAGATATTAGCACAATCTTTACAAAATCATGGATTAAATATTATCACTGGAGGTACCGACTCGCATATTATATTAGTTGATTTAAGAGAATATCAATTAACTGGTAAAGTCGTTGTAGATAGCCTTGAAAGGGCTGGTATTATATGTAATAAAAATGCGATCCCATTTGATACGGAAAAACCTACTACTTCTTCTGGATTACGTCTTGGTACTGCAGCTGAAACAACAAGAGGCTTAAAAGAAGAAAATTTTATAGAAATAGCATTATTCATTCATCAAATCATAGTAGGATTAAAAAATGGTAATAATTCAGATGTTGAAAAAAGAGTAAAAATTCAAGTTGAGAGAATATGTAAAAATTATTCTCTTGATTGATGGATATATACTATAGAAAGATTTAGATTGAGAATCTCACTTCAATATATCTCAAATAAATAAGGAAGTTTTTTTATTTATGAAGCATTTATAGCTTACTTTGATATCTCAAGATTGAAAATTTCAATATACAGTAGAATGACAGTGTTGTCATATAATATGATTAATGTTAAAATAAAATTTTTATATTATTCATGTACATGTGAAAGAAAAAAAATGCTTACTTGCAACTATAGCTGGTGCACCAAATTCTGGGAAATCTACCCTTACTAATAGTATTATAGGTAAGAATATTACTATTGTAACGCATAAGGCACAAACAACGAGAACACAAATCAGAGGTATTATAGTACGCGAGAATACTCAAATTATTTTAACTGATTGTCCTGGTCTAATTTCAGCTAAAACTCCTATTGAGAAATATATGAGTAGATCTTCTTGGTCCGCAATTAAAAGAAGTGATCTGACAATTATCTTAATTGATGCTATTCATTATAGAATGCATATTGAACATATAAATAATATTTTTATATGTATGAATAAGACACATAGACGATATATTTTAGTGATTAACAAAATTGATTTATTACATAAACATAAGTTATATAAAATATATGATACTCTCACTCTTCTGTATAAGAGTGAAAGAATTTTTCTAATATCAGCATTAACTTGTGATGGAGTAGCGGATTTAGTAAATTACCTATATGAAATTGCCCCTTTAAGTCCTTGGTTATATAATAAAAATATTGTCACTAATGTATCAACAAACTTTTTATCAGCAGAAATTACAAGAGAAAAATTATTCTTAAATCTTTATGAAGAATTACCGTATTCTACTGCTGTCATGACTGAGCAATGTCATATAAAACAAGATAAGAGTATGGTGATTAAACAAGTAATATTTGTTTTAAAAGAAAGTCATAAAAAAATAATTTTAGGCACAGATGGTAATAACATTAAAAAGATTAATATAGCAGCACGTTATGCACTAGAAAAGTTTTTTGAGTGCAAAATACATCTTTTTCTATTTATTAAGGTACGTCCTTGGATTCAATTTCCTGAAGAATATATATGCAATAATATATAAGCTATATATCCTAATATCTTATTATTTGATAATATACGATCATACCTTTCTTGTAGTAAGATGGTATTTGCATTAAAAATATATATACTCATCAAATGAATATACTAGTAATCACTCTTTCAAGCTTAGAAGATATATATGAGATTTTTATGAGCATAGATCATATATATCTGAATGAACATGTATTTCTTTTCTTCATATTTATCTATATTGGAATTATCATTGAATCATAATATACTTAATAAAGATCATTTTATTAGTATTGTGTAATAAAATTACTTTAATTTTTACTATATGTACAATATTTTATATTTTTAATATTTAATAGAGTACAAAATTTTTTAGTAATTCATACGCAATTTTGTTTATTATTATTTCTCATTTGCTTGCTTTTTTTTAATTGTATATTCTTTTTTGCATGTATTATAAGATCATGTCGCATATAATTAAGAATTAAAAAAATTAAAATAGTAAAGAGAAGTACCATAAATATGGTGAAGGATCATTTATAATATGTCTACATATGATATAATAGTAATAGGTGGAGGACATGCAGGATGTGAGGCTGCCACTGCAGCCGCGAGACTTGGTGCCAACACTCTTATGATC
Source organism: Wolbachia endosymbiont of Howardula sp. (assembly GCF_025021925.1). Taxonomy (GTDB): domain Bacteria; phylum Pseudomonadota; class Alphaproteobacteria; order Rickettsiales; family Anaplasmataceae; genus Wolbachia. The sequence goes on from NZ_CP092368.1 coordinate 55,646, forward strand.
ACTCATAAAATTTCTACTATAGGTGAAATGTCTTGTAATCCCGCAATTGGCGGAATTGCAAAAGGAGTGGTAGTAAGAGAAATAGATGCTCTAGATGGTATAATGGGAAGGGCAATTGATCAATCAAGTATACATTCAGTAATATTGAATAAAAGTCGCGGTGCGGCAGTATGGGGACCACGAGCACAAGCAGATCGAAAATTATATAAAAACGCAATACAAAATATAATATTCAATTATAATAATTTGACTGTAAAAGAAGGAACAGTAGATGATATAATCATCAAGCAAAATAGTAATAGTATGCCTTATATCAACGCTATTATTACCCACTTAGGTGAGTATATTTCAGCAAGTAAAGTCATCTTAACAACAGGTACTTTTTTACAAGCTATCATGCATATAGGTAAACAAAAGATGTCTGCAGGTAGGATGGGAGATCAATCAGCATTAGAACTTTCGCAAGCTCTCAAGAAATACAATTTTAAATTAGGAAGATTACGTACAGGTACTCCTCCAAGACTCGCTCATAATAGTATCAATTGGTCAATATTACAAGAGCAGAAAGGTGACCATCCACCTATACCTTTCTCTTATTTAACAAATAATATTACACAAGCTCAAGTATCATGTTTCATGACTCATACCAATAATACTACACACAATATTATACGAAAGCATCTTCATGAATCAGCTTCTTCATATTTGGATAATATCATATCACCAAGATACTGTCCTTCTATTGAAATGAAAATTAATAAGTTTGCAGATAAAAATAGTCATCAAGTATTCCTAGAACCAGAAGGATTAAATTCCAATACTATATATCCAAATGGAATTTCAAATTCATTACCAATACAAGTACAAGTTGCAATGATTCAAAGTATTAAAGGGCTTGAACGTGCTGAAATACTTGTTCCTGGCTATGCAGTTGAATACAATTATATTGATCCCAGAGAGCTATTACATACATTGGAAACTAAAAAAATTCATGGTCTATATTTTGCAGGACAAATTAACGGTACTACTGGATATGAAGAAGCTGCAGGTCAGGGTATTATTGCTGGAGTGAATGCTGCTCTCTCATTATATCACAAAAAAGAAAGCTTTATATTATATCGCATTGATTCATATATTGGAGTGATGATAGATGATCTTGTCACAAAAGGTGTCCTAGAGCCTTATAGGCTATTTACTTCACGTGCAGAATACAGATTATCCATTAGATCAGATAATGCAGATCAACGATTAACACAAAAGGGTTATGATATTTCACTTGTATCAAATACACGATACTCTGTATTTAAGAAAAAACTACAAGAAATTCAAGAATTTCAAGATCAATTAAAACGATTAACTATTTCTCCTACTCAACTTCAAGAACATGGTATTCTTCTCTCTCATGATGGAGTCAAAAAAACTGCATTAGATTTACTCAGTTATTCGAATATTAACTGGAATATATTACAGACAATATGGCCAAAATTATCTTCCAAGTATCATAATATCCGTAATCTCATTGAGATTGAAGCAAAATATAAACCTTATCTCATAAGACAAGCAGCAGATATTAAATTTTTAAAACAAGAAATTAATACATGCATTCCAATACACTTAGACTATTCGAAGATAGTAGGTTTATCACGTGAAATAGTAGATAAATTACAAATACTCAAACCCTCTACAATTGGCATTGCACAGCAAGTAGAAGGAGTCACGCCAGCAGCAATAGTAAGTATATTAATATATCTCAAAAATCATATCATGCAGTGATAGATTAATTCTTTTTAAGCAACATAATGTTACATCTCACAGAGTTTCGGACTTTTATAAAAAATATTAATATTGATTTATTTATGTTAAATGCTATAGATAAATATCTCAATGAATCTACAAAAACATTGACACAGATTTGTGGTTTTACAGGTACAAATGGCATATTGATCATTACAAAAAAGAGTAAATGCCCATTTTTTACAGATGGTAGATATATCACGCAAGCTAGCATGCAACTTGCTACACAATATTTTCATGTATATGACATACGAGAGCTACATCCAAAGGAATGGATAAAAAAGAATATCAAAAATTCTACTACCTTAGGATATTATTCTCATCATTTTACTTTACAAGACATTAGACAGTATTGTGGACTATGTCAACTTATACCTTACTCAATTAACAGTTATAGTTATCAAAAACAAATGATTACTATACATCCTATGAAATATTCCGGTGAAAGTAGCAAAAGTAAATGCATACGAGTATCTCAAAGTATAAAACACAAAGATACAACACTGCTTTTAACAGATTCAAATTCAATTTCCTGGTTATTAAATTTAAGAAATAATCATAATCAATATTCTCCCTATATTAAGGGAATTGCTTTATTATATAAACAAGGTAATATTGACCTCTTTACTGTAAATCTTGAATATCAAACGATCACTTATAATCTAGAAGATCATATCAGAATGAGAGATATTAGATTACTAGAGCAATCGATACAGAATTTATTATCAATAGCGATCATTCCAAGTTCAATTCCAATGAATATTATCTCAATGATAAAAAGCCATCAACATCTTATTGAGGTGCAGGATCCTTGCATGATTTATCAAGCAATAAAAAATCACACTGAAATTCTTGGTACCATTAATGCTCATATTAAAGATGGTAGAGCGGTAACAAATTTTCTGTACTGGTGTCTCAATAATATTGATACAGAAATCCATGCTGAAGAACAGCTTTTTAAATACCGTAAAAAGCAACCATTATTTCAACAATCTAGCTTTGCTACTATTTCTGCATTTCATACAAATGCAGCAATAATTCATTATCGAGCTAATCATAAATCTAATACTCTTATCCAAAGTGATGGATTATATTTGATTGATTCTGGAGGTCAATATTTAGATGGTACAACTGATGTCACAAGAACTATAGCTATTGGTAATCCTACTAACCAACAAATCATAGATTATACAATCGTATTAAAAGCTCATATTGCAATAGCAAATGCTTGTTTTCCTAAAGGAACTACTGGTGGAGAATTAGATATTTTAGCACGAATTCATCTTTGGAAATATGGTATGGATTATCCACATAGTACAGGTCATGGTGTAGGAAGTTATTTATCAGTACATGAAGGAACTTATGCAATATCAAAAGGTAATCAAGTCATTCTTATGCCAGGTATGATTTTGTCTAATGAGCCGGGTTATTATATTCCAGATAACTATGGTATAAGAATTGAAAATCTCATGTATGTTACACACCATCAAGGCATTTTTTTAAAATTTCAACAACTAACATGTGTACCGTATGATAGAAGATTAATAGATATCAAAATGCTCAATGCAGAAGAAGTGATATGGATTAATTTATATCATCAATTTGTTTATAAACATCTAGAGCGATATGTACAAGATAGAGCGTGGTTACAAACCATATGTAAAGCATTATAATACACAGAACAATTACTATATATCATGATAATGATATACATGCATCAATAACATTAATCATTCATGGTGGTTTAAATAAAAAATTAAATAACATATAAGAGAACCTCTAAAAGAGTCTAGGTGATGAGAATAACAAGTATAGTGTATATATATTCCTGTATTTAGTAACGCAATAATACTGAGCCCCAACTCAATCCTGCTCCTATTGCAATCAACAAGATTAGATCTCCCCGTTGAATTTTTGCTTCTTGTATTGCATGATCAAATGCAAGCGGAATAGATGCCGATGAAGTATTAGCATGTTTTTCCACTGTTTGAATTACTTTTTCTCTCGGAAATTTTGCTTCTTTAACTATAGCATCGATAATGCGAGTATTTGCTTGATGTGGAATCAGCCATTTAATATCATGTACATTTAAGTTATTAAACTGTAAAGTATCATTTATTAATGATGTTAATTTATCTACTGCATATTGAAAGACTTTTCTACCATTCATACAGATTTTGCCTGCTGTACCAGTGCTTGAAATCCCACCATTAGTATACAAAATATCTATTTCACCATCAGAGTATAAACTAGTTGAAATGATACCTTGATAAGTCTTATTAGAGGCATGAGATTTCATAATAACTGCACCTGCCCCATCACCAAAAAGAATACAAGTAGCTCTATCTTGCCAATCAACAATTCTAGACATAGTTTCTGCACCGATGACTAATGCGTATTTAATATTGTCATTATATCTCATATAGGAATCTGCAATTGTCATGGCATATATAAAACCAGAACACGCTGCTTGAATATCAAAAGCACATGCGTTGTAACATTGTAACTTATTTTGTACAATTGATGCACAGCTAGGAAGAGTCTTATCAGGAGTTGTTGTTGCAATTATGATTAAATTAATATCACTAACTGTAATTTTCGCTTTATCAATAGCATTTCTTGCAGCATGTACTGCTAAATCTGAAGTATATTCTTCAGTATTTGCAATATGTCTTTGAGTAATTCCTGTTCTCTGTCTTATCCATTGATCATTTGTATCTACTTGTAACGCAAGTGTATTATTCGAAAGTATCCTTTTTGGTAAATAAGAACCAGTACTGAAGATATAATTTTTAATCAATGTGACTGACCTCATGGATGATTTTGTGATTTAATTTTTCGAGAATTGTTTGTACTGCAAATTGTATGGCATGACCAAAAGAAATAGCATCAGCATTACCATGACTTTTTATTACAATACCATTCAATCCTAAAAACATAGCACCACCTCTTATTTTAGGGTCAAAAGTGATAAATGCTCTTTTTAGTTTCTTTTTTAGCAATGAACCTAAAATCCAAGAATTATATAATTCATATTTTATTACATCTAAAAAAGTATTAGCAGTAGCTTCAGCGGTTTTAAGCATGACATTACCGACAAATCCATCTGCTACTATTACATCAACATTGCCTTCTAAAAATTCACTTGCCTCTATATAACCTTTAAAATTAATTGTATGAGATGTATTTTTTAGTAAGCTAAAAGCTCTACGCACTGAATCATTTCCTTTTATTTCTTCTGTACCAATATTTAATAAGGCAATCTCTGGATGAGAAATTTTTAGTGCAATTTTTGCGAGAATACTTCCCATTAATGCAAATTGAAATAATGTTTCGCCATTACAATCAACATTAGCACCTAGATCCAGTAAAATACAGTTTTTTGTTTTAGTAGGTAAGATTGAAGCAATGGCAGGACGATAGATATTAGGTAATGTACCTAAAATAATTCTAGAAATAGCCATTAATGCACCAGTATTACCTGAAGAGATTACTCCAGAAGCTTCACCTATTTTTACTGCTAAAATTGCGGATTTCATACTTGAATCTTTCCTATATCTTAAAGCAAAAGATGGTCTATCATTTGCAAGAATATTATCAGTACAATGAGTAAATTGAGAATTATTACTTACTTTTTTATACTTTATAATCAATGGATATACTTGTTGATAATCTCCATAAATTTGAAAAAAGACTGTAGTATGTACATCATTCAGATGAGCTAAAAAAAAATTAATACCTTGAATGATAGAAAGAGGTGCATAATCTCCTCCCATAGCATCAAGTGCAATTACTATATTATTTTTCATATTAGAATACATCAAATGAGATAGTATAATATATCAGATATTTATTCTGATTGATGTATTATAAAAATCTGTTTTCCCTTATAGCTACCATCACTTGCTATATTATGAGATAACATAAATTCTCCAGTTTTTGAGCATACTACAACATTTTGTGATTGAATTGCATTGTGAGAACGATGCATGTTACGTCTTGATTTTGATTTTTTTCTTTTTGGTACTGCCATAGTATACCTGATCTATCTATTAAATAATACTGATTATTAGTAACATGTTTTATATAGGAAGTAAATAATATAGATTATAGAGTGTTTACGAGATCTATCATTAATTCTTATATTTGTATATAGCACGCATCCAGTACTATGCATTTTTGATTATTTTATAATTGATAATATTTAATATATAACAATATATTATTTCTTGATGTATTATTTTTTGGGAATATAGTGTTCATCATGTTTTGCAAAGACAAATTCTGCAAGAAAAATATTATTGTTATCTGTCATTTTACCTTGTACGACTACGCCACTACCTTCTGAAAACATTGGCGGTAATATACCTTGATATATTACCGTCATAATCTGATTGAGATCAGTTATTTGAAATAGTAACTCATTTTCTGTATATAATATACTATCATTCATCACTATCCCTCCAATACGGATTGGATTTTTATAATTTGTTAATACTACAGCCTCACTCACTGTATAGTAAAATGATATATTATCTTTTAATATCATTAAAACATATAAGATGAGGCAGTTTAAAAACAAGAAGAATCCTAATATTGTCAATAATCTTTTATGTTTTTTCTTCATTATTTTGTTTTATGGTTTTTAACATTTTTTTACTTTTTATATAGCAAGAAAAAGTAAATATTAATTCTCCCATCATTAATATACAACTCATGAGATAGGCGATCAGTACATATTGATTCATAATAAATTATTAAAAAAAAGCTCACCTGCATTAAAATACATTAAACTGCTGTCTTTTATCTTTAATATTAATTGACCTTTGTCATCTATATCAATAAATGTACCTTCATATACTTTATGAGATAATTGTATACTAATTTTCTGTTCTATATTCAATGCTTTCATAAGCCACATATTTCGTATTATATTAAAGCCATGATCAAGCCATTTTTTTCTTATCTTGATAAAATTTATAATTAGCTTATTTAATAATATTAAATTGGATATTTTCAGATCTTCTTTATTCATGTATTCATATAAAGAAGTACTTACACAAGAAATAGGAGAATCATGTATATTAATACCAATACCTATCACTATCCAATTAGAATAAGATTTTTTTTCAATCAATATTCCACTAATTTTCTTACTATCCATCAAAATATCATTCGGCCATTTATATTGGATATTAAAATTATGTCCAAATGATTTTAATGTCTCTCCAACTGCTAAAGCAGTAACAAACGTTAATTCTGTGAGTTTCTCAATATTAGTCATCTGCTTGATGATTAAGCTTCCATAGAAATTTTTTTCTAGAGAAATCCATTTTTTACCAATTCTACCTTTTCCCTTTACTTGTTTATTTGCTATAATGATCGATTCAGATGATAATCCATTCTCAATCATCTGAAATGCCGATTCATTCGTACTTAATACTTCTTTATAATGATAAATATGAAAATCTTCTGAAATATTTTGCATAAATCATTTTATTAAACCTATAGTAAGAGAGTTAATGAACCAAGATATCTTATCTAAGAATATAAAGCATAGAATATTCAGTAATGAAATCAATGAAATAACATAAATAAGAGTTTGAGAATAATTAATTTGCTCATCTACTGCATGATCAAAATAGATCATTTTTATGATATTTAAATAATAGTAACATGATATTATACTTGAGATTGCAAGAATCACAGATGTTATAAAATATCCGGATTGTATTAAGCTGTTGAATACAAACAATTTGGCAAAAAATCCTGCTAGTGGTGGAAGACCGGACATTGAGAGAAATAATATACTCATATGGAATGCTAATACAGGAGATTTAATTCTCATACTAGAAAGATGAGTAATATTGCAATCATCATCATCAATTTGAATAAAAAATGCAAATAAACCTACAGTTGTGATAACATATATCAGTAAATATATTAAAGCACTACTTATGCCTTCTTGTGTAAAGACACTCAATGAAGCAAGAATAAAGCCAACATGGCCTATTGAGCTATAAGCTAATAACCTTTTCATATTGCGTTGATGTAATGCTCCAAATGAAGAAAGTAATACAGATAGTAATGCGCAGCACAAAAAAATAGGCTGAAAATTCTGTCCTATACTAATTAATTCCTCATTGAGAAAACGAATTAAAAATGTCACAAGAGTAACCTTGGGAGATGTAGAAAAAAATGCAGTGATAATTGTCGGTGCACCCTGATAAACATCAGGAACCCATATATGAAAAGGCGCAATAGCTAATTTAAAGCACAAGGCAATAATAATAAATAATAATCCAAATAATAACCCATAACTAATTTGATTATTAGTATAAAATATGCTAATTTCAGAAAAATTTACTTTTCCTGTATATCCATATATTAAGGAAATGCCATATAACATAATACAGGACGAAAGTATACTGAGAATAAAGTATTTTATCCCTGCTTCACATGAATATTGCGAATCTTTATTATATGCTGTGAGAATATATAAAGAGAGATTCATTAATTCAAAAGATAAGTAAAAAGAAATAAAACTATTGGATGCAATGACATTCAACATACCAAAGATACTCAAGAGTATTAATATTGAGACTTCATATTTATAATGAGTCTTTGATAAATACAATAATAAGAGTATTAAAATACCAGTAGTCAGAACTAGTAATTGAGCATATCTAATATAGCAGTTAAGTTTTAATAATGAATTTAAGATAAAGATTTCATGTGTATCTATCGTAAGTATTAACAGTATAAAAGTAATAATTGTGATAGATAGTGCTAATAAATTGATAGTTCTACTGTGTAATACGATACCCAGTAAGAGTAAACACATAGTAGAAGAAATAAAGAATAATTCTGGTAATATTTGTATATCAATCATAATTCATGATATTTCATTAGTAAATTTAATGTAAATGGCTTTAAATAATGAAATACTAAAGTAGGATAAATTCCTAGGATAATAATACAAGTTACAAGCATAATTAAAATGCAATACTCTATCCCACTTAGTGGTATATTAACAGATTGAGTAGTATTGATTCCCCAGATTATTTGTTTGCATAAATTGAGCATATATAAAGCACTCAAAATAGTACCCAATGTAATAAATCCTGCATATATAAATTTTGTTCTTGCAAAAATACCTAACATGGATAAAAATTCCCCTATAAAACCACATGTTCCAGGTAATCCTATTGCTGCCATAGTCAATATCATAAAAATGATACTAAATTTAGGTAGTAAATGTGCAAGACCAGAATATTGTGCAATTTTTAAAGACTGAAATCTAGAATATAAGATTCCAATACATAAGAATAGAGCAGTTGATATCAATCCATGACTAATCATCTGAAATATGGCTCCTAGTATTCCCTCTTCACAAAAAGAAAAAAGACCGGCTGTCACAAAACCCATATGTGATATTGAAGAATATGATATAAGTTTTTTCATATCACTTTGTGCAAATGCTATGAGAGAAGAATATATTATGCCAATAATACTGAGACATATGACATATTGTGAAAAATATATACTTGCTTGAGGGAGCATAGGGATAGAAAGTCTTAAAAATCCATATCCTCCCATTTTAATCAGTAATCCAGCTAAAATGATAGATCCAGAAGTAGGGGATTGAACATGTACATCAGGTAGCCAAGTGTGAAATGGAATCATCGGTACTTTTATTGCAAAAGCGATAAAGAAGAGAATCCATAATAATAATTGAGATCTAAAATCAATCTGCGGTACTAGTATTGATAATTTTTGTATATCAGAAGTATGAAATATACTATACATATATATTAAGCCAATTAATAATAATAAAGAGCCAGTTAATGTATAGAGAAATAATTTAAATGTTGCATATATTCTATCTCTTCCTCCCCAAATCCCAATAATGAAGAACATGGGTATTAAAACTGCTTCAAAAAATATATAAAAACTTGTAATATGTAAAGAAATAAAAAAACCTATTATAAAACTCTCAAGTAATAAAAATAATGCTATATATAGTTTCAGAGATAAAATAGATAAGTTATAGATTTGTATATTATAAAATATACAAATAACAAATAAGAAAGTAGTTAATATTAAAAAGAGTAGCGAAAGACCATCTACACCAACGCCAAAATGTTTTATTGGATAGCTGATCAATTGAAATTCTATGCTTTGATAATCGAATTTTATCAGCACTATCAGACTTAGAAAAAAAGTCAGTAAGACACAAAATAGAGAAATATATCTGATAATATATTGAGAGTGAACGTTTACTTTGATCATCGCTAAAACCAAAGCACCTAATAGGGGTATCAAGAAAATACTTAATAATAACACTTTATTTCATTCTAATAACATATAAAGAAAAGAAGATCAGAGAGCAAAACATGATAAAGGCATAATCAAATATATAACCAGTGTGTAACTTGAGTGTCATGTTTGAGCATTTATTAATCAATTTGATCAGAGCTTTTGGTCCAAATGTATCAAGAATTGCAATATCAAAACTATATAGATATTGAGAGATGACTCTAATAGGTTTGACTATAAAAAATGAATAGAATTGATCAAAATACCATTTATTTTGGCATATACTACTTAATAATTGATTTTTTATTTGAGATATGATGTGATAATAATATATCAACCATGCTAGTGTAATTCCTATCATACTAACTATCATTGGCAGTAATTTTATAAAAAAATTATGTGTGTCATTATGGTTGATAAATTCTAAACTTGATTGCCAAAATATATTACTAGTGATATCTAATATATAAATTCCCCATATTCCAGAAAACATCGCTCCAAATGCAAGAATTAATAGCGGTATACACATAATTTTAGGAGGTCTGATGATCTTCAAGTTATTTGTTTTATGACTATGGAATACAATAATTAATAATCTCCAGGCATAAAGTGAAGTCCAGCATGTGACAATGAGACTGACTACAAAAGCAAATTTATGTGTATGATAAGCAATATCTATTATAAGATCTTTAGAATAAAAACCTGCAAATGGAAATATTCCTGATAGCGCAAGAGTTCCAATACACATCATAGCATAGGTAAAAGGCATTTTATTCCAACAGCAATTTTCCATTTTATGAATGTTCTGTTCATTATTCATAGTATAGATTATATTGCCTGCACCAAGAAATAGCAAAGCTTTAAAACAAGCATGTGTCATTAAATGAAAAATAGCAATATTATAAGCGGATAATCCACATGCCATGGACATATATCCAAGTTGACTACATGTGGAATATGCAATGATTTTTTTTATATTATTCTCTGTCATTGCAACTGTTGCACCAAAAATAGCAGTACATGCTCCAATGATCACTATAATTTCTCTCGTAATTTCTGATAGTGCAAATAAAGGAGAACATTTGGCTATTAAAAATATACCAGAAGTGACCATAGTAGCTGAGTGAATCAGTGCAGATACTGGAGTGGGACCTTCCATTGCATCTGGAAGCCAGATATGTAATCCTAGTTGCACAGATTTAGCCATAGCACCAATAAACAGTAATATACATATGACATGTATAGTATTACCATAAACATCAAGATTTTGAGTAGCTATATAATCAATTTGATCAAAGATATCAATAAATTTTAAAGTATGAAATATATGGTAAATAATAAATATTCCAATAAGTAGTGCACAATCTCCTATCCTATTCACTAAAAATGCTTTAAAAGCTGCTCTATTTGCAGAGGGTTTATGAAACCAAAATCCTATTAGTAAATAGGAACATACTCCTACTCCTTCCCAACCAAAGAATAACTGAAGAAAATTATCACTCATGACCATGATCATCATGAAAAAAGTAAACAATGATAAGTAAGAAAAAAAAATTCTTTTTGTCTTATCATGCTCCATATATCCAATAGAATATAGATGTACTACAAAAGAAATAGTTGTAATAATAATTAGCATAATAGATGAGAGTATATCTATATTGAATACCCAATCTACTTTTAATTTCTCAAGATATATTAAAGGAAATAAAATTAAGTGAATATTATGAGAGAAGGTAAGAAAAATATACCAAGAGAACAGCATAGAAATTCCTATACATCCTGTTGAAATGATTTGACCACTGAATATAGTATTTTTTCTCATATATACTGCATAGCATGATCCTAATAGTGGGAAAAATACTAGTAATGTTAGAATAATATACATCTATACCTTAACTATTCTTTCATTGAATTTATCTGTTGTATATCTACATTACCACGTTTTCTGTAATATAGTACTAGAATAGCCAGTCCTACTGCTGATTCTGCTGCTACAACTGTTAAAATAAACATAACAAAGATTTGTCCGATAATATCGTTCATAAAGGCAGAAAATGCAACTAAATTTAGATTAATCGCCAAAAATAGTATTTCTACTGAAAATAGTATATGCATGATAGTCTTACGATTAATAAATATACCATATATACCAATAGTAAATAAAAGGGCAGCAACAATCAAAAAATTATTTAGCTCTATTGTTTCCATTCTATTCCTTGTCGAAATTTAGTGTTGACCAACTGTACATATGAAGTATGCTGTATTTGCTTGACTCGATTTTGTTGTTTATGATGCTGTTTTTTACTTTGCAAAGTAAGAGTAATAGCACCAACAATTGCAGTTACAAGTAAAATACCAGATAGATGGAATGCATACATATATTCAGTATACAGTAAGTTGCCAATAGCATGTACATTATCAATGCTATACTGAATATTATTATTTGTATTGTTATTTGAGGTTTTAATTAAAAAATTGATTATCAGAAAAAAAATGATACAGAGCATAATGCTAGCAATTAAATACTTTGTGCGTCTGTGATACAATGCAATATGTTCATTATCAATCATCATAACGACAAAAAGAAATAAAATCGCAACTGCACCAATATATACTATAAGTATCATCATAGCAATGAACTCAGCTCCTAGGAGGATGAATAATCCTGAAGTGTATATAAAGGTAAGAATTAAAAATAATAATGCATGTACAGTATCTTGTAAAAGAATAACACAAACAGCTGATACAATACTTGAAAGTGAAAAAAAATAAAAGAAAAAATGCATTACTACCCTTGTAACTCATAATAGATATTAATGTAAAATAAATATGTTAATTAATCAATCTTTACAATATATCTGTTTGCAAGTACAGACAATATCTATCTCTTGACATAATCTAAAGTAGAGATGTTATATACTTTTTATTAATAATCTATCTATATAAGATTCATTATAAGATTCATTATAAGATTCATTATATAATACACAAATTATTTATATGCATTACTCAATGTAATGTGAATAAATACTATACATTATATAAATAATCAGGTTAATTGATCTTAGTAGGATTTGCAATTATAATTAGATGAATAATTATCTTTCTCTCTTAAATTCACAACAATACTCAGCTGTGATACACATAAAAGGTCCAGTCTTGATATTAGCTGGAGCGGGCACTGGAAAAACAAAAACCATTATTTCAAGAATCGCATATATTATATGTAATGGGCATGCTAATTCTCACGAAATATTAGCTGTAACATTTACAAATAGAGCAGCAAATGAAATGCTTTCAAGAATATTAAAGTTAACAAATATTCATAACATACCATGGTTTGGTACCTTTCATGGAATTGCAGTTAAAATTTTACGTGATCATGCTAACATTGTAGGATTAAACTCTAATTTTTCAATTATTAGTGTTGAGGAGCAATTACAGATAATCAAAAATATTATTAAGACAATAGATTCAAAGAATATCTCAAATAAATATAGTAATATTATGTATACTATTCAACAATGGAAGGAAAAATGCTTAACGCCTTATGAAGTAGAATGTCTATCAAATTCTAATGTAGCAAAAAATCTCATAGCATTACAAGTATACTATCAATATCAAGAAATATTACATCGTCTTAATGCTGTAGATTTTGGTGATTTGTTATTATATAATATACAAATCTTCAATCGTAATCGCGAGATTCTATCTTATTATCAATTGAAGTTTAAGTATATCATAGTAGATGAATATCAAGATACAAATACAATTCAATATTTATGGTTACAATATCTTGCAAAACATCATGCAAATATTTGCTGTGTAGGAGATGATGATCAACTAATATATAGTTGGCGTGGCGCAGAAGTTGAAAATATTTTTAATTTCTCTAATGATTTTGCAAATGCAAAAATCTTTAAACTAGAATGTAATTATCGATCTACTTCTCATATATTAGCAGCTGCATCTTATATGATAAACCACAATCAGGCGAGACTACAAAAAACATTGTGGACTAAAAATATTGCGGGAGATAAGGTCAAGATTATCAAACTAGTAAATAGTAAAGATGAAGCAAGATTTATTATTCAACAAATATTACAATTACATCAGTATAGATTGAGTGATATTGCAGTTTTAGTCAGAGCAAGTTTTCAAACTAGAGTGTTAGAAGAATTTTTTATAAAACACTCAGTACCTTACAAGGTACTGAGTGGAATAAGATTTTATGAACGTCAAGAAGTACAAGATATTATTGCATGTTTAAGATTAATTATAAATCATAATGATGATCTAGCTTTTAGTAGAATTATTAATCGCCCAAAAAGATATATAGGAGCTATCACTATACAAAAGATACACAAAATTGCTCAGTGTGACAATATTTCCTACTTGGCAGCATTAAAAGTGCTAATAGATAATCATCAAGTAACAGAAAGAATCAGATTTGCATTAAATAAATTTTTCAACGACATTAAGTATTTAACAGACCAAATCTCTACATGTCCACTGTACAGTTTTGTAGAAAAAATAGTTATTCAACTAGGATATATAACAATGCTTGAAAATGAAGGGATAACAGGCATAGTCAGAATGGAAAATATTAAAGAATTAATATCATCTTTAAAAGATTTTGATAATCCTAAAACTTTCTTAGAGCATATTAGTCTCGTAATGGATACAGATAATATTAAAAATAATGACGAACATTATGTATATATTATGACACTTCATGCATCTAAAGGACTTGAATTTCCATGTGTCTTTCTTCCTGGATGGGAAGAAGGATTATTTCCTCATCAAAGATCTTTTGGAGATAAAACTGGTAAAGCTTTAGAAGAAGAAAGACGTCTTGCATATGTTGGCATTACTCGAGCAAAATCAAAACTATTGATTTCATGTGTAGAGAGAAGAGAAATTAACAATCAATGGCATAAGATGTATATTTCACGCTTTATCAAAGAATTACCAAAAGAACATATTGAAATAATGACACGCAAAGTTTTTTTACCTTAAAAAATAGCAAATAACATATAAAGTTGAATGTCAAATATATGTTAAATCAGACCAATAAATATAGAGAATATTTGTAAGATAATAAATAATTAGTGCAAAATTTTCAATTGACTGTTAAGATCTATTTTAGATTGTTATTTCATCATAAAATTGGCGGGTGTAGCTTAGGTGGTAGAGCGTCAGTTTGTGGTACTGAATGTCGCCAGTTCGATTCTGGTCACTCGCCCCTTAAAATGTTTTAATGCGTCATTATCTTCAATATCACTGATTCTAAATGACAGATGATAAAAGCTCTTTTATTATTTTAAATAATTTTTCTATTGATGTATTATCAGACATATTATGTGATGCGGACTTGATCAAGTGTATTTCAACATCATTTGAAGCTATTTTATGTGCTAAATTTAATGAAGTATGATAAGGAACATCTTTATCATTCAGACTGTGTAGTAAACGTACAGGACAATATATCTCTATGAGATTCTTTGTCAAAAGTAGATTGTTTCGTCCATCTTCTATTAATTCTTTAGTGATTTGATATGTACAATTTTCATTATCATGTGCACTGAAGTGTATCATACCATATAAAGATAATGCTATCTTTTGCTGATCTGATAATTTTTCAAATATTAAGTTTTGAGTAAAATCTATAGCACATGAGATACCAATAAGAGCTAAAATCGTTTGTGGTAGTTGCATAGCAATAAGACACATCAACCAGCCTCCCATACTTGAGCCTATAATGATTTGTTTACCAATTGTCAATTGACTGATAATTTCTATACAATTTTGTTTCCAATCACTAATTGTATAATCAGTGAAATGACCGCTTGAAGTACCATGACCAAAATAATCAAATAATACAAGTGATAAGTCGTGTGCTTGGCAGAATTTATAAATAGCAGTTGCTTTAGTACCATTCATATCAGATCCAAAACCACCCAAAAACACTATAGAAGCTCTTGTTCCTCGTATCTGACGATATACTATATATTGATTATCTTGATCATATAATCTATCAACTTTAATATTCATATTATTATGGTAAGGCAACAGGAGTATCACTCATAGTACGTAAATAAGCAAGTAAATCAGCAATTTCTTGTGAATGTGCTATTCCACCAAATGCCATACGTGTACCTTTTATATATGATTTTGGATTCTGTAAAAAAAGAAATAATTCTTCATATCCCCATATTCCTCCCTTTGCAAGTAAGGCTTTTGAATAATAAAATGCATTACGATCGGCTTTTTTGCTACCGATTATATTCCACAAGTTTGGTCCTACTTTATGACCTTTCTCTTTTTCAAATGAGTGACATGCTATACATTTTTTTGATGCTAATTTACCTTTATCAAAATTGGCATTTTGCATAAGAGGTACTATATTCATAGCTACTTGCTCTATTTTATTTTTATTCTGATGTATTCTTTCATCATGTGATACTATGATTTGATGCTCAATATCTTGTTGAGGATTGTACAGTATATCCACTAAATTACTTACTAGTAATATCATAAGACCAGAAAATAATATCGATGCTGCAATTTTATTCAGTTCCATTCTTTTTAATATATATCAATTGATGATTCGATGTTCTGATTCGTAATACATATTATTATTTATTTAATATACTCCTACTTTATATAATCAGAAATTCAGAAAAAATACAATATTATTATAATGTATACTACAATGATATATTGCATATATAATGATATTTTTTTAAAATATGTGACATATCATACTACAATGATTTGTAGAATTTTCTGAAGAGATTTGATATAAGAATAATAATATTACTATATAATATGTTATTGCACACTACTACACAATGTAGTATCACAAATGCATTATGGTCTTTGCAAGAAGTAAATCATAGAGCAGCCTTGACATTATCTCAGAAATTTCAATTACCAGAAATTTTGGCACAAATACTCGTGATACGTGGTATTAAGATAGAGAATATGATCAACTTTCTTAATCCAAGAATTCAATCATCACTTCCAGATCCATTGCATCTGATTGATATGGATAAAGCTATACTACGTATAATACATGCAATCAATCATAATGAAAGAATTGCAATATTTGGTGATTATGATGTTGATGGTGTATCATCATCAGCATTAATTCATAGATATCTAAAAGAGATTAATGTAAATTCTATCATCTATATTCCAAATCGGATTAATGAAGGATATGGATTAAATTCCAATGCATTGTTGCAATTAAAGAAATTGGGTATAGACTTATGTATTGCAGTGGATTGTGGTACTATATCATATAAACCAATAGCAGACGCACAGCAAGTGAATCTTGATATCATAGTAATTGATCATCATCTAGGTGCAAACGCACTACCATGTGCTGTTGCAATTGTCAATCCTAATCGTCTAGACGAAAACTCTCCTTATAATTATCTTGCAGCAGTAGGAGTAACTTTTCTTCTACTTGTTGCTCTTAATAGGGCTCTACGTATGCAGGGATTTTTTCTCAAGCAAAAAGAACCAAATTTATTTAATCTATTAGATCTTGTAGCACTTGGTACTGTATGTGATGTAATGCAAATGATCGAGTTAAATCGCGCATTTGTTTTACAAGGATTAAAAGTCATGGCACAAAAAAAAAATATTGGATTAAGTATATTATTTAATTACTTAGGGATTCTTGAAAAGCCAAATGCTTCTAGATTAGGATTTAGTATTGGTCCATGCATAAATGCGAGTGGGAGAATAGGTGATGAATCACTTGGTACAAAATTACTCACGACAAATGATATAAAAGAAGCACATACTATAGCGCTCAAATTAATAGAATCGAATAAGATAAGACAATCATTAGAACGTGAAGCTATTTTAGAAGCTATGATACAAGCAAAAAAGTATATTACATTAAAGACAAATTTTATCATGGTTTTAGGTAAATGGCATCAAGGGATAATTGGTATTATTGCTTCACGTTTGAGAGAGCAATTTCACTTACCAACAATTGTGATTTCTATGAGTCATGGCATAGGAAAAGCAAGTTGTAGATCAATTGTAGGTATCGATATCGGAGCTGCAATTTTATCCGCAAAGGAAATGAATCATATTATTGAAGGTGGTGGACATAATATGGCTGCGGGATTTTCAGTAGCAGAAGAAAAAATAAGCGAGTTACATGATTTTTTTGCAGCAAGATTTTCACATTCTACACAGAATAAAATTCTAAAAGCAGATTTAATAATTAGTATACAAGCAATCAATTTATCTTTATGGAATCAAATAAAAAAGTTAGAACCATTTGGCCCGGGTAATCCTGAACCAAGATTCATTCTTCAAGGAATAAAAATAAAACAACCTTCAATTATAGGAAAAGATCATATCAGATGTAATATTACTGATAATACTATTGTAGTAAAAGCTATTGCATTTCGTGCAGTCAATACTGAACTTGGTTTTGCTATCATGCAAGGTAATGTTAAAGAGATTTTCGGTAAACTCTTGATCAATTATTGGCATGGTAATGAATATATTCTATTTTCAATAGAAGATCTACTCACTCTATCCTCTTAGAGATTACTATCTATCAATTTCACCAAATACTATATCTAGAGATCCAATAATTACTGCAATATCAGATAACATATGACCTCTTGCCAGAAAATCTAATGCTTGTAAATGTGCAAACCCAGGAGCTCTAATTCTACATCTATAAGGTTTATTTGTACCATCTGAAACTATGTATACTCCAAATTCTCCTTTTGGAGCTTCTACAGAGACATAAGATTCTCCTGCTGGTACATGATAGCCTTCTGAATATAGTTTAAAATGATGAATCATCGCTTCCATTTCTATTTTGATTTTTTTCCTTGAAGGTGGAGAAATTTTTCTATCTTCAGTTTGAATTGGACCATCAGGAAGATTTTTTATACACTGTCTTACTAAATTAACAGACTGCCTAATCTCTGCCATTCGTACTAAATAACGATCATAGCAATCACCATTTTTACCAATTGGAATCTCAAAATCCAATTGTTCATATATTTCATATGGCTGATTTTTTCGTAAATCCCATGGTAAACCTGCAGCACGTAACATTGGACCACTAAATCCCCAATTCAGTGCTTGAGCTATAGAGATCTCACTAATCCCTACATTACGTTGTTTCCAGATCCTATTCTCTGTTAATAAATCATCAAGATCATCTATATAATAGAGAAATCGTTCTGTAAATTGCATGATATCATCAGGTAAATCCTGTGGAATATCTACTGATACACCTCCTGGTCTGATATATGCAGCATGAAATCTTGCACCTGATGCTCTCTCATAAAACTGTAATATTTTTTCTCTTTCTTCAAATAACCATAATAAAGGAGTCATTGCGCCGACATCAAGTGCTTGAGATGAGATATTTAGTAAATGATTTAATATTCTTGTAAGCTCTAAAAATAGTACACGTAAATATTTTGCTCTAATAGGAATACTACATTGTAATAATTTTTCTACACATAGAGCATATGCATGTTCTTGTGACATTGGCGCAACATAATCAAGACGATCAAAATACGGTACAGCTTGGAGATAGGTTTTATATTCTATTAATTTTTCAGTACCTCGATGTAAGAGTCCAATATGAGGATCAGCTCTTTCTATTATCTCGCCATCCATCTCAAGAATAAGACGTAATACGCCATGTGCAGCTGGATGCTGAGGTCCAAAGTTTAACAGCATATTTTTTAAGTCAGGCATATAAATTGAGATGATAGAGATATTTAGGAATTCATATATTAAGATAAATGATGAGTCAATATAATTGTGATATCTATATTGAGAATATTAAAACCTGTATTCTATCCATTCTACAGAATATTGGTATCTGATTTTATATTTAGATGAAGAGCTTTTAGAGAGATTATTCTATATTTTCGATCCTTTTTTGCATTAATGATTCTCTCTTCATAATGTTAGAGCATCTTTCCCTTATATATAAACTCTTGTCATTGAATATCACAGAAATTAAAATGGTATTTCATCATCAAGAAACTCATCTTTTATACTGTTAATAAAATTTTCATGTTTACTTTTCTTCTCATTTTCATTTGTTAAGAATTTATCTGTTGTATTATGAGTATGATTCTTTGTATCTAATAAAGTTAATCCTCCGTTAAAATGATCTACTATGATTTCTACAATATTTTTTTCAACACCATTTTGATCAGTCCACTTTCTTGTTCTTAAGGAGCCTTCAAGATAAATTTTACTGCCTTTATGTGCAAATTCCTTAAGAATTTTTACTAAACCTTCACTAAACACGACAATATTATGCCATTCTATCTTTTCAGTCCGTATACCAGATATTTTATCTGTCCATTTCTCAGAAGTAGCTAGCGAAAAACTTGCCATTTCCTTACCAGTGTGAGTTGTTCTAATATCTGGATCTTTTCCTAAATTACCAATTAAAATTACTTTATTGATGGTACCACTAGCCATTTTTTTCAATGTAAATAAATATAATTTTATATTTAATAAAGTCTATTTGTCAAATACAATTTAAAGATCGCTTGGTGGGATTCGAACCCACGACTCTTGTCTTCGGAAAACAAGGCTCTATCCAGCTGAGCTACAAGCGAATATATACTATACTGAAGAAAGTTGATGTATTATCATGTACTATTACATCCTTCTATTTTAAGCTAAACAAGCTATTAAAATACACATTGTCAATTTTTTAATTCATCATTATCTTTTACATATTTTAATACTTAAAATGATGTTATTTTTGAAAAAATCACATATTTAATTTTTGGAAAATTTTATACTATAATTTTATAATATATTAAAAAATACTATTGCTATTGAGCGAGAGCATTATCTTTAGAATAGAAAGATTATAAGCGTTACTAGTAATTGACATGACGCTTTAATTTCTTTTAATAATATCACTATATATTTTCTATCTTCAAGTAGATTGCTCACTGACTAATTCCCACTTAGCTCTTGGTATACAATTTAGCGATGCTATGCAATTTTTATGCAACATTTCAATACCTGTCCATCCTACCATTACTGCATTATCTGTACATAATGCATGAGGAGGTACAAAGATATTGAGTTTTATTATTTTTTGTAGTTTTTGTATTAGAAATTGATTTGATGCAACACCTCCAGTAACAACAACATTATTGATTTTGATATCTAAAGATTCAGTCATTATGATGGCATTATTTATTCTGTCGAGCAAAATATCAATAACGCATGTTTGAAATGAAGCGCAAATATCATATATATTTTGTTTAGTCATCTCTATACTGCGGACTAAGTTTTGTACTGATGTTTTAAGGCCAGAAAATGAAAAATCACATCCCACTCGTCCTAACATTGCTCTTGGTAGCCTAAATTTTTTTCCGTTACCTTGTTTAGCATATCTTTCAATTATTGGGCCTCCCGGATACTGTAAACCTAACATTTTAGCGACCTTGTCAAATACTTCTCCTAAAGCATCATCAAGAGTTGTTCCTAATTGAATATATTGCCCTACATTTTGTGCAATTAATAATTTACAATGGCCTCCAGATATCAATAATACCAAGAATGGAAATTGTATATCATATAGTAATCTGATGACTAATGCATGCGCTTCAAGATGATTCACTGAAATAAAAGGTTTTTGTATCACATGAGCAATTGCTTTAGCCATCATTGTACCAACAATTAATCCTCCTATTAATCCTGGTCCAGTTGTTGCAGCAATTGCATATAAATCGTGACAATTGAGATTCGCTGTATATAGAGTACTTTGAATTAAATCTTTTAAATGCGTCATATGATTACGTGCAGCAATCTCAGGGACAACACCACCAAATTTTATATGCTCTTTTTGAGAGATAGTTTGATGCGCAAGGACTTGCTTATTGCTAGTGACAATTGCTACAGAAGTATCATCACAGCTTGTTTCGATGGCTAAAACAGTCTTCATATTATAATTATTAATGCAATCTAAACACTATATCTAGAAATACTATAATAATAAAACGAAAGATTCATGATGTTGTGACATAAAGAATCACAAGAATATATAATATACTTAATGTGTGAGACTGAGCAGTTGAATCTCATAGTGTAATATCAATAGAACATTGCATAGAATCTAGAGAGCAATAGATAATATAATATCTTCATTGAAAAATGTACTATATCGATCTATATTTATATTAAGTTATAATCTTATAATAATTAATATAGCATTTATTAGCTCTTAGAAAAAAGAAGGATTGTTAAAATATAATTTCTCTAGATGATTGTATGATATATAAATGTAATGGGAAAATCCTATATAGGGAGCAAAAAATAAATAATACTCATTATAATGCAGGTAATGCATTCATATATCATATATAATCTATGAATAGAATATATAGAGGTAAAAAACAAACTAAACGCATATTGTATTAAATACTCAATAAGATCTTAAGGAAATATTTATGAGCAAGCAATATAGCACGACTAAAAGAATTATCGTACAAGATATCGAAGATATTCTATATCAGAAAAATCAAGTATTAGATCATGGATTTATTCGTGTAATAGACTATATGGGTTCTGATAGTGCTATAGTACAAGCTGCGCGTGTATCTTATGGTACAGGTACAAAAAGTATAAACCAAGATGAAGAGCTGATAAAATATTTAATGCGACATTGTCATACTACCCCTTTTGAAATGTGTGAAATTAAATTTCATGTTAAATTACCAATTTTTGTTGCAAGACAATGGATTAGACATAGAACTGCAAATATCAATGAATATTCTGCAAGATATTCAATACTTGATAATGAATTCTATATACCAAATCCAGAAAATATTGCCAAACAATCTGATCATAATAAACAAAGTAGATGTGAAACTTTCAATATTGAGGCATCACAAAAGATCATAGATTCTTTAAAAAAAGATACTCACTTAATGTATACTCATTATGATAAATTTATTAGACAAGGAGTAGCAAGAGAGATTGCTAGAATCAATTTAACACTTAATTATTATACGCAATTTTATTGGAAGATAGATCTACATAATCTTCTTCATTTTTTAAGATTAAGAGCTCATCCTCTTGCTCAATATGAGATGAGAGTCTATGCAGAAGTGATGATAGATATAATAAAAAAATGGGTACCTTGCGCTTATAATGCTTTTTCTGAATACTGCTTAGATTCAGTCTGCATTTCAAGAAGAGGTCTAGAAATAATTCGGAAACTAATAAAAGGAGAAAAGATTACTAAAGAAAAATCTGGACTTGGTACTAGAGAGTGGAATGAATTGATGTCTATTTTAAAAAATAACACTCAAGAGACATAATTTTCGATGTTCTATCACTCAACAAATAAATATTTTTAGCAATATTTATTATATTATTGATTGCAGAAATTGATTCAATATATGTAAGTATCCAGTCATACTGTGGATATCTTAAGATTTATGAATACTTGATATTAAATAAATTCTCAAGTATTATCTATAAATTGAGGATTTTAGAAAACAATTTACACTGATATTACTCATTAGATCTAATAATATAGTTATAATAGTAAATTTTATCTTTTGATATGAAATCATACTATGTTGATGTAATTCACAATTTTGTATCTCTTAAATTATTAAGGTAGAGATTTTACAATATATACAGTATAATATCTAAATAATATTTTTAGATATTATACTACTGTATAACTTGCTAACAGTAATGATGAATCATTCTCTCTATAATAATTATTATATCTATATAAGCAACTTTCTCATATCTCAATAGTGCAAAAAATGACTACATCATCTAATGATATATGTAGTCATTTTTTGAGCACCTCTGCTACAAGAGTAATAGTGTTGTTTATTCCATATAATTGGATAAAAGAACCTATTCTAGGACCATGTTGTTGTCCAAGTAATGTTTCATATAATAATTGAAACCAATCGCGTAAACTATTATATCCACATTTTATACCTATAGACAAAATTTGTGCTTGAATTTCCTCTGAAGTAGCATGAATAGATAAAGCTTCCATTGCTTGTTTTAACTCAAAGAGTGCTATTTTTTCTTTTATATTAGGAATTTTATATGATTTTTTGGGTTTGATAAAATCATGATAATATTTCACTGCAAAATCAGCAAGAGTGTCTATTACTTTGCTATTTTCTGGTGTAACGTTCGATTGATAATGAGAAATAAATCCCCAAAGAATCTGTTTGTGTTCAGCGTGACATGCTGTCGCAAGATTTAATAATAAAGTAAAGTTGATGCCTGAAGTATTTATAACAGGAACATTACCAGAATGAATATGCCATACTGGATTATTAATGTCTTGTTCTGTATTTGTATGATAGAGACGTATGCAATCTAAATATGCATCAGTTGATTTTGGAATGACATCAAAATATAAACGCTTAGCTTTTTTAGGATTCTGAAAAATATATAATGATAAACTTTCAATTGAAGAGTAAGTCAGCCATTTTTCGATTGATAAACCATTTCCTTTTGATTTTGAAATTTTCGTACCTCTTTGATCAAGAAATAGTTCATAGCAAAAGAGAAGTGGAGGTGTATGTTTTAATATTTGACATATCTGACTTGATAGTGTGGCAGATGGTGTAAGATCTTTTCCATGAGCTTCATAATGTACATTAAAAACTGCCCATCTCATTCCCCAATCTGCTTTCCATTGCAATTTACATTTTCCTTGAGTCACGATCGTTTCTATCTTTTGTCCATTTGGATGAAGATATACTATGGTTTCTTTCTCTGTATTGACTTCAATGACTTGTGCTTGTAATACACAAGAAGTATATGGACATAATGGTAAAAAAGGACTATAAGTTTTCTTTCTTGCTATACGCAAAGATGGTACAATTACATCTATAACATTTTTATAATTCCTAAGAATCAATGAGAGTGTTTTATCAAAAATACCAGTTTGATAACAATGTGTTGCGCTCATAAACTCATATTCAAGATCGAATAAATTAAGAAATTTACATAATAATGAATTCATATAATCGCTATAACTTTCATCAGATCCAAATGGATCTGGAATCATGCTTAAAGGCTTATTTAAATGATTTTTAAGCATATCTTGATTTGGCATATGCTCTGGTATTTTACGTAAACCATCCATATCATCTGAAAAGACAATCAATTTTGTCTTTATATTAGGTGCAATATGTTTTAATGCATTCATTACTACTTTTGTGCGAAAGAATTCTCCAAATGTACCTATATGAGGTATGCCAGAAGGGCCATAACCAGTTTCAAATATTATTTCTTGTTGATTAGGAAATCTTTGCAATATTTTTTCTGCTTCTTGAAAAGGCCAACTAATCATGTGATAATTTGAATATAAATTCATTATCGTATTATTTTACTCACAGTAATATTCATTACAATAAGTATTTTAATACGATGAGATGTTGCATAAAAATATAGTAATTATGATAGATTACTATATTTTGCAGAATCCATGTACCTGATATAGATCTATTGACATGAAAATATTTTATAGATACACTATCGATTCTTTAAAAAATCTCATTATATGCTTCATATTACTGCTGGAAAATATCGAGGAAGAAAAATATTTACAGATTATAATTTATCTGTAAGACCTACTATGGGTATCGTTCGAGAAGCAATATTTAATATCTTATCATCTCAAAATCTTATTTATAATTTAAATATTCTTGACTTATTTTGTGGCAGTGGATCCTTATCTTTTGAGGGATTATCTCGCGGAGCACGTCATGCATTTATGGTAGATACAAATTATAAAACTCTACAATTACCTAAAAAGACATCAGAAATTTTAGGTATTGAAGAACTAATTACTCTCATTTGTTGTCATGCTCATGAATTACCACAATCTTCTGTAAAATGCGATATAGTCTTTATAGATCCTCCGTATTATACTAATATAGTCGAATTAGTTTTAAATACATTACCGAAATCAGGATGGTTACAGCAAGATGCAGTGATCATTTTAGAAGTACAAAAAAATCAAAATATTCAGTATAATAAGAATATGCGTGTAATTTTAGAACGTACTTATGGTATGACAAAAATCATTTTTTTCTCAATAATTGACTCTTAAATATTGTACTGATATATTCAAATATTAACTTATCAGTATTTAATATATAAACTTTTTTGATAGATAACATTCTTAAAAGTAGTATCCTATTAAAAGGATATCAAGTATTTTAGATCGAAAATATCATAATATTATACAATAGATTGTGTATTTTTTAGCATTTTTCTTAATATCTTTATATGCGATCTTATGATCTTAAGAGTGCGACATTATTTTAATAACATATGAATCTTGTTATATATTTTTTAATACTCTGTCAGAGTAAACGCTACACTATCATAGATCATACATATGAGCTATGAGAATGCGCGTGCATAATGCCACATGTGGCATAACATTATTTCTTACTACATATTTTTATAAAATTTTTTATTATTTTATATTGCGATTATCTTAATGAAATTTAAGATATATTGATATGAAATGTGTAACATGATATTGATTCAATACTGCTATATATATGTATATACTATCAATTTTCAATATGAATAAAGTTATTTTGTTTTTTATCTCATCTTACGATATTATCGAAAATCTAGAATAAAAAAAGAATATTAAGGGATTGAGATCATATTTATATATCAATGTATTACTATTACTCATTTATATGATACTTACCATATATATACATCTCTATATTCATACTGTAATCTCACATAATATATGTCTCTATTAATAATAGCAATGACGAGAAATAATAGATGATCTATTGTTATTCTTAATACTTTGTATCTCGATGAGATGATAGTCCATCATAATGTAAAATAAGTACATGATATATTCTACTATATCATCACATTTTTATATGTAGGTTTGATTAATTAAATATTACAATGAGAGATATAAGTAATATTGTTATAAACAATTAATATGTCATTTTAAATATAAAAAGTTTCCCTATAATTTTGTTCAAATATACGCATCATCTAATATAACATCATTGATGTCATACTCAAAAAAACTTCAATCTTTTTTTAAGATTTCAGTGTTAAGATATGTGTAAATTCCTGTACTAATATACATATATATATTAATATGAATAATATTTCAATATTAGGAATATGTGATGATATCTATTACGTTTATTTTACCTGATGGTAGCAAAGAAAGTTATGAAGCTATAGAAGGAGAGACTATTCTTGAGTTAGCTCATAGAAGTAATCGAGATCTACTTGAAGGTGCATGTGAAGGTGCTTTAGCATGCTCTACATGTCATATCATTATTGATCCAATGTCTTATAATAATATAGAAATATTAAATCCACTTTCTGATGAGGAGAATGACATGTTAGATCTAGCGTTTGGACTCACAGAAACATCAAGGCTTGGATGTCAAATAAAAATCACAAAAGAGATTAATAATCTACATATTATAATTCCTAAGGGAACAAGAAATATATCATTAGATAGATAATATAATGAGAGATGAGTGAATCTTTGATTATTCATAAAAGAGTTTATATAATATGTATGATTATCATGCTGATCACAAATACCATTACGCATGCTTTTACATTAGATTGCACAATTCGGGATCCAGAACTAGAACAAAAAGCAAATAATCTATTTAGAATAATAAAGTGCCCAACATGTTATGCTGAAGCTTTATATGATTCTGATTCAGATGCTGCATTTGATATGAGAGCAAGAATTCGTGATCAAATTAGTCAAGGATCTTCGAATCAAGAGATTATTCTTGCACTTAAAAAGTATTATGGAAATTCTATTATTATGATACCACCTGTTAAATCAAGCACTTATATTCTTTGGCTTGCACCTTTATTTATCTTTTTGATAGGAATTTTTTATATAAAAAAAATTATCTATTAGATATATTATATCTCATATCCTTAATACAAGTTATTTTAATAAACATATGGACTTTAAATCAATATATTCTATATCTTATAGAAGTCAATATGTTCAATAAAAGTAAATATTAAAAATATATCATATTTTCTGGTTTTACAATTTTATCAAATTCTTCTGCATCAAGAATATTCAGTTTTATTGCTGCATCTTTGAGAGAGATATTGTCTTTATGTGCTAACTGTGCTATTTTTGCTGCATTATCATATCCTATATAAGGGTTTAATATCGTGACTAACATTAAGGATTTATTAAGTAATTTTGTAATTCTCTTTTTATTTGCTTTGATTCCAAGTATACACTTGTCTGTAAAATTAACGCTTATATCTGATAATAGCATAATGGATTGTAATACATTATAAATAATCACCGGCTTAAAGACATTCAATTCTAAATGACCACTTGCGCCACTAATAGTGACAGTCACATGATTTCCCATCACTTGAGCACAAATCATAGTCATTGCTTCACATTGAGTAGGATTAATTTTACCAGGCATAATTGAGGAACCAGGTTCATTTTCTGGCAATATTATCTCTCCAAAACCACATCTTGGACCAGAACCAAGTAATCTAATATCATTGGCAATTTTCATTAAACTAACTGCAAGTGTATTAAGAGATCCGCTCAATTCAACTAAAGCATCGTTTGATGCTAGTGACTCAAATTTATTTTCTGCCGAAATGAATGGTAGGTTAGTGATTGTGACTATTTCTCTAACAAACTCTTTATCAAATCCTGGTATAGTATTTAATCCTGTTCCTACTGCAGTAGCACCTTGTGCCAATTCATATACTTGATTCATACTTAATTTTATTCTCTCGATACCCTTATGAATCTGCATTGCATAACTAGAAAATTCCTGACCAAGAGTGATAGGCACTGCATCTTGTAAGTGAGTACGTCCTACTTTTATAATATCTTTAAATTCCTGTACTTTATTATTTAATGCATGATTTAGTTTCGTAAGATTTGGTAGTAATGCAATAGAAAGTTCCTGTACTACTGCAATATGCATTGCAGTTGGAAAGGTATCATTTGATGATTGACCATAATTTACATGATCATTAGGATGAATAGGGATTTTGCTACCTAATTGACCACCTAAAATCTCTATAGCTCGATTACTAATGACTTCATTCATATTCATATTGGTCTGTGTTCCAGAGCCAGTTTGCCAAATCATTAGGGGAAACTCTTGATCAAATAATCCATTTATGACTTCTAGTGAAGCTGTAGAAATTGCATTGCCTAAAGCTTCATCTATAATGCCATTTTTCATATTTACACGTATAGCAGCAAGCTTGACTATTGCTAATGCCTTGATCATAGGCTTAGGCATTTTTTCTATACCAATTTTAAAATTCTCTAAAGCACGCTGAGTTTGCGCACCCCAGTAATTTGTACGCGAGACTTCTATTGTTCCTAAAGAATCTGATTCTATTCTAGAGTCTTTTTTCATATCATATGTTCTAATTATAGTTATTTTAGCCTCTTCATAATTATTCAATATTATAATAAATATACTAGATATTCTGGTTGATTGTGAAATAATTATGCATGCATTATACAATATTCTGCATTTTTGTATTAAGAATGATATCTTAGAATTAAAATATTGATATATTATAATATGGAGAATTTAATTCTATTAATATCTTAATGCACATTTTAAATTTCTATAAATGCTTTCAAAAATCATGATCATCAATATATAATACTATTAAAGGAATATTCAAGATTTATAATGAAAAAAAAGATTGATGATGGTAAAGTGTCAATATATGACTAGCGTATTTGACTCATAGTTTATGATAAAATTATATATAATATTGATAATAATCTTAAAAATATCATGAAAGTATTAGTAGGAAATATCAGTAAAGAGTTAGTAAAGATGATATCATATCAATTAGCAATGACTCCATCTGCTCTGCACATCTCTCAGTTTTCTGATGGTGAAAGTAATATAGAAATAGAAAATAGTTTTTATAATGAAGAGGTCTTTATATTACAATCCCTTTCCTCACCTGTTAATCAACATCTTATAGAACTGTTACTGATAATTGATTCAGTAAAAAGGCAAGATGCAAAAAAAATCACGGTAATTATTCCTTACTATGGGTACAGTAGACAAGATAGAATGATAAAAAATAATAATATGCAATCTTCCGTAGGTGCAAAATTAGTTGCAAAGCTTATTCAAACTGCAGGTGCAATGTGCATTGCAGTTATTGATCTACATGCCAAACAAATAGAGGGTTTTTTTGATATTCCAATAATAAATTTTCATTGTTATGAAATGTTTTGTAATACTATACAATGTAATAATCTGTCAGTAGTTGCGCCTGATATTGGAGCAATTGATAGAGCACGAGAGTTTGCGAGTATCTTAGATAAGAGATACGCAAGCAATATTGCGCACAACATTATTGTTATAGATAAAAATCGACAGCAAGCAGGTACTTCTCAAGTAATGAATGTAATAGGCAATGTTGTAAATAAAAATTGTGTTATTATAGATGATATAGTGGATTCTGGTGGAACATTATGCAATGCTGCTATTGCACTTAAAAAGCATGGAGCTCAGTCTGTCATTGCATGCATTACACATGGTGTCTTTTCAGGAGATGCAATGATAAAGATATCATCTTCTCTAATAGATAAACTTATCATTACAGATACAATAATACATACATTTGAAAAAACTAATAAAATAGAAATTATCTCAATTGCAAGTATTATTACAAAAATAATTCAGAAAGAGCGCTAATATGTCAAACAAGACAACAGAGGATATTATAAGTTCTTTAATAGAATTTGTGAACAATAGAAAAGTCACAATTACTCAAAATGATATGTTAAAAATTGCACATCTTGTAAGAATTAAGTTATCAAATGAAGAAATTGAGTATTATTCAAAAGAACTAACAATGTTAGATTGGATTCATAATACTTTATTGCAGGTCAACACTGAAAAGATTACACCTATGCGATATGGTAGTATAGATACGGAATATTACATACAAGATGATATTGTATATTATGATAATACCAAAGAGGATATATTATCTAATGCACAACATAACAATGGATATTTTATAGTACCAAAAGATATTTAAGGTTTAAAGTAATATAATTATATCATACTGCTTAAATTATTCGTTAATATACAAAGTTGTTCGATAGTTAAACTTGCTGGACGTTCTAAACCGCTTAATTGAGTATTGTCAAGTACTACATTGACATGATTTGTTATACCTTGTAATATTTTTCTGATCATCTTTCTTCTTTGTGTAAAAATGATATTAGTAATTTTAATTAAAGAGTCTAAGTTGACTTCATATCTTTGAATAGGTAAGACATTTAACGTAATCGCTGCAGAATGTACTTTTGGGATAGGATAAAAGTCTGTAGGTAAAATATCAAACTCTTTTTTGATATTACATAATAACTGGCTGATAATTGATAAAAATCCGTAATACCTAGAATTAGGTTGCGCTACGAGACGTTCTACTACCTCTTGTTGTAAAATTAATATCAAACTAGTAAAATATTTGATCTTATGTAACCACTTTATACACAACATAACTGATATATTATATGGAAGATTAGCAATTAATTTAATTGGTGGAGATATTAGTGTTTCTTCTGCAAGATATAATGCATCTGCTTCTATTATTCTATATTTTGATTTATATGTATTGAGCAAATGTGAATGAAATTTAATGAAACTACTGTCTTTTTCTACAGCCAATAAAGATTTTGGATTATGCTTAAGAATTTCTCTTGTTAAGGCTCCATATCCAGGACCAATTTCAATGATATTAAAATGCTCTAAAGTACCAGATATAATAATCATTTTTTTTATTACTTCATCAGAAACAATAAAATGTTGTCCTAAATTCCTTTTATGCTTGAATAATACTCTTCTCATACTATGCTCTCACATGCAGTGTTCAGTTATCAGAAAAATCAATTGACTATAATATATTATATAATTATAATTTGAGCTTTAGCCGGCTTAGCTCAATTGGTAGAGCAACTGACTTGTAATCAGTAGGTTGTCAGTTCAAATCCGACAGCCGGCATACAAGAAGCCTAATCTTAGGATGTATCCTAATAGTTAAGAGTGCTATTTATATTATATACTTATTATATTGTAAAGTCAATAATATGTCTTTTTTGATAGTTGCTAACTGGAAGATGCATGGTACACGCAAATCTTTTACTAAATATATCGCACAACTTAACAATATCAATCAGAGTATTACCTCTCGTATAGTCATATGTCCTCCATTTACTGCATTGCTAGATGTGATCAATGTGCAGAAGAATGTTTATATAGGAGCGCAAAATTGTCATTATGAATATTCTGGTTCTTATACAGGTGAAATTAGTGTACAAATGTTGCAAGAACTAGGCTGTACTTATGTAATAGTGGGACATTCAGAAAGAATGTATGAGCAAGATCGAGACATTAGACTTAAAGCTGAAACTGCTATAGCATGTCATGTGCATCCTATTATTTGCATAGGAGAGAACTTAGAGGAACATAGAAGTGAGAACATCAAGTATATCATAGAATCTCAATGTAACAATCGTTTACCTACATATGGTGAATATACTATAGCATATGAACCCATATGGATCATAGGAACAGGATCTATGCCTAATATTGCATCAATTACCAAAACTCTTGATATGATAATATCTTATACAGGGACAAAATCCATCATATATGGCGGGGCTGTTAATAGACAATCTATAAAAAAGGTACTAGAGATCTCAAGTATATCAGGAGTGTTAATTGGAAGTGCAAGCTTAGAGTTCGATCACTTTGAAAATATTATATATCAAATTGAACAAAGACATTCTATAGATTAACAAAAATTCAATCATCTGAGATAAGATCTATATCATATTATAAATGTAACTCTCAAAATACTTATATTTGGTAGTATATAAATATGAATTTATACGATATCTCCAACCATTAATGATATTTCAGAATCTGAAATTAATAATTCAATAAACTCATCTAATTCTCCTCCTTTTACAATTTGCTCTAATCTATGTGAAGTAAGAGAAATTCTATGATCCGTAACTCGTGATTGAGGAAAATTATATGTTCGGATTCGTTCCGAACGATCTCCAGATCCAATCTGATGTTTTCGCATTGTAGCTCTTGCTATAATTTTTTTTTGTCGTTCGATTTCATACAGTCTAGATCTTAATACTTTGAGCGCTTTAGCTTTATTTTTATGTTGTGATTTTTCATCTTGTTGTACTACTACTGTACCTGTTGGAATATGAGTAATACGCACAGCACTATCAGTTGTATTTACTGATTGTCCTCCAGGACCGCTGGATTTATATACATCTATGCGCAGATCTTTTTCTGCTATCTTAAAGTCAAACTCTTCTACTGAAGGTAGAATCGCAACAGTAGCTGTAGAAGTATGTAATCTCCCTGATGATTCAGTTTCCGGTACTCTTTGTATTCTATGTACCCCTGACTCAAATTTCAATCTTGCAAATACTTCTGTTCCATTGATTAATGCAGATACTTCTTTATATCCACCTATTCCTGTATGTGTAATATTAATCAATTCAAATGTCCATTTTCTAATTTCTGCATATTTTTGGTACATACGTAATAAAATTGTTACAAATAATGATGCTTCTACTCCTCCTGTCCCTGCTCTTATTTCCAATATAGCATTTTTTGTATCATCTTGATCTTTTGGTAATAATGCTCTCTCTAAATGAGATTTCACTTGCGGTAGTAATACTTTTTGTTTTTCATAAAGCTCTTCTTTTGCTAATTCTTTTATATTATCTTCAGTATTATGATCTCGTATTAGAGCTGTTAAGTCTACAATATGTTCTTGTAATAACTGATATTCATTAATCCTATTAATTATAGGAGTGAGTTCAGCAACTATCTTAGATAGATGAATAAATTCTTTATGATTCAAAGTAGTAGAATGTTCTAAATCATTTTGTATATCATAAAATTTTTTTTTTAAGTCACGTAAATGATTTTCTATATCCATATTAGTGATATACCATAATATTCTTATTCATTCATAACATTCTGAAAGAAAAAATTTCTTATATCAAGCAATAAAATATATACTGATAGTGAGTGATTTAATTTTTTGTCATAGCACATGTTTACACGAAAAATAACAGAGCATTGCAATTTTGTATTTGGTATCTCAGATATTCACTCTCTCCCAAAGATATTGTGTCCAGAGATTGCATTTGTTGGTAGATCAAATGTAGGCAAATCTAGTCTCATCAATTTACTAATAAATAGTAAGAAAGCTGCAAGAGTTTCCTCTAAACCTGGATGTACACAACAAATTAATTTTTATTCAATGTATAATGATCAATTTAGAATTGTTGATCTTCCAGGATATGGATATGCTAATTTAAGTAAAACAGCAATTAATAAATCACTACAATTAATTAAGTACTATCTCAATCATGGAAGAACACTCAGAAGAATATTTGTATTAATAGATAGTAGAATAGGATTAAAAGACATAGACAAGAACTTTGTTTATTGGCTACTATATCATAATATTACATTTAATGTTGTGCTCACAAAAACAGATCAAATTAGTCATATAGAACTAGATGCCATTATAGATCATACACGCAAGTGGATTAATAATTCAAGTATTACAATTTATCATATAAATATTCATTTGACACTTAACGTAGATAAAGTACGAAAAGATTTTTTTAAGTTTACAAAATAAAAGATGCAGAGAAGTGAATTGTTAAATAACAAAATATCCTTTACACAGAAATCAGATATACTGCTCGAAGTATTATCTAATATTACATATTTCATAGGTGACACTTTTATCATTAAATGTGGTAATATTACAATCTCAGATGAAGCTATTTTGAATTCTTTTGTTCAGAATATTGTATTATTAAAACAACTTGGAATTCATCCTATAATAGTACATGAAGGAGAAGATGAAATTAACTCTGTACTCAAAATATTGGGCATGAAGAATCAATTTATCAATGATATAAGATTGACAGATCAAGAGACAATTAAAATTATTGAAATGGCATTATGTGGATCAGTAAATAAAAAAATTGTGCAACAGATTAATACTGCTGGTGGTACAGCTATTGGTATATGTGGTAAAGATGGAAATTTAATAAAAGCAGATAAAATAAGTACTACTTTAACAGCAAGTAATGCAGATAATATCGACAAGATATTAGATATGGGATTTATTGGTAAGCCTATTGAAATCAATCCAGATATATTATTTTTTGTTGAAGAATCAGATTTTATTCCTGTCATTGCGCCGATTGCTCATGGTAAAAATGGCGAGACATTTCATATTGATGCTGATACTATTGCTAGTGCAATTGCAATTGCAGTTTCTGCATCTAAAATGATTATTTTTAGTGATCAATATGAAGAAATAAATAAGATTGTTGATAAAATAGTCTTAACGAAACAGTTGAATGCATCAATCCATTGTGGTAGAATTACAGGAAAGAAATTTATTACACAATTAATGGCATATGCTAAAATGGCTGAGACATGTGCTGGAATTGTACACATAGTTGATGGGAGTATTCCTAATATTATGCTTGATGTCTTTACTCAAGATAATTCTAGTATATCAATATTGGATGACTTATCACTAAATCAACGAAGATTTAGTGATTAATATGTTATACTATCAGTAAACGATACACACGTAGAGACACTATAAAAATACTAAAATGGAAATACAGATAAAAAAGTTATCACACGCTGAAGGAATAGCAACACCGTACTATGCTACTACACAGAGTGCTGGTATGGATATTTCAGCAGCGGTAGATACTTCTATTACTATTATGCCATTTGAAAGATTACTTGTACCTACTGGCATAATAATTGCCATCCCACAAGGTTATGAAGGACAAATCAGACCACGTTCTGGCCTTGCTTTGAGATATGGAATTACCATTCTAAATGCCCCTGGTACTATAGATTCTGACTATCGAGGTGAAATCAAGATATGTCTTATTAATCTTAGTCAACAACCATACAAAATAAAAAGAGGAGATAGAATTGCACAGTTGATTATCACTGCTATACATAGGATAGTATGGAATACTTGGATAGATGATTTATTAATAAATAAAACTTCTCGTAATGAAGGAGGATTTGGATCATCTGGTAGATAGCGCGTAATTATATATTATGTTTTTAATTCATTGAGTGAATAAAATAAAGATGCAAATGGAATTGCAGATTGTAACATAAATGCTCTCTTTAAAGAATAATTTGCTTGATAATTTGTTCTTGCTGATTAGCATGTATCACAAAAGATCCACATGCAGGAGATGCTGCAGCAGGTCTGCCAATATACTTGAGTTTTTTTGCATGTATATCAAGATTAGATAATATATCTTCTATTAATGTATTGATAAAAATCCATCCACCCATATTTTGAGGTTCTTCTTGATACCATATTATCTCAGCATTTTTGTATCTCACTAACTCATCACTGATTTTATCTACAGGTAATGGGTATAATTGCTCTATACGTATTATTGTAATATCATTACGCATGCTATAAGAAGACAATACATCATAATAAGCTTTACCACTACATAATATCACAATTTGTATATCATGATCTGATACTAAACCAGCGCGACTGTCTGATATCATTGTCAGAAATTGACCTGTAAAATCTGATAAATTAGAGACTGCTTGTTTATGTCTTAACAAAGACTTAGGTGTCAATATAATTAAAGGACTACGAAAGTCTCTGTAAATTTGTCTACGTAATACATGAAAGTAATTTGCGGGTGTTGAGCAGTTCACGACTTGCAAATTACTTTCTGCACATAGTTGCAAAAACCTCTCGAGATGTGCTGAACTATGCTCTGGTCCTTGACCTTCATAACCATGAGGTAATAATAATACTAAACCACTTGATCGTAACCACTTTGTTTCTGCGGATGAGATAAATTGATCTATAATAATTTGTGCACCATTTGCAAAATCTCCAAATTGACCTTCCCACATAACTAGTGAATAAGGAGAATCAATACTATATCCATATTCAAAACCCATGACAGCGTATTCTGATAATGGACTATCTATTACTTCAAAATATGACTGTGTATTATTAATATTATTCAATGGAATAAATACTTCTTCTGTGACTTGATCAATAATTTTAGCATGACGATGAGAAAAAGTACCACGACTTGAATCTTGTCCGGATAATCTTACTGGAATTCCTTCTGTCAGTAAGGATGCAAATGTCAAACTTTCAGCTGTTGCCCAGTCTATATTCATGCCAGAATTCACACGCTTCACTCTTTCTTCAAGCATTTTTTTGACTTTAGCATGAATATTAAAGTATTTTGGAATATTATTATTCATTTCCAAGTATAATTGTTGTAGTTTGAGAGGCAAAACACCAGAATCTGTATAATATTCTCTTAAATCATGTACTTTTACTTTTCTTAATTGTGACCAGTGACCTTCAAAGCATTCAGCTTTGACTGCAGTATATAATTTTGAATGCAAGAAACTTTTATCTAACTGTGCTCTAAAATTACTTTGTAATTTATTGATTTCTTGAGAATTTAATATATGTTTTGATATTAAAAATTGTGCATATGATTCAGCGAGTGACTGATGTTTTGATATCAATTGATATATCATTGGTTGAGTAAAATGCGGTTCATCTCCTTCATTATGTCCATGTCTGCGATAACATATGATATCAATGATCACATCTTTTTTAAATTTAGCTCTGTATTCCATTGCGATACCTATCACAATACTCACAGATTCTGGTTTATCTCCATTAACATGAAATACAGGGATTTCGATAGATTTTGCAATATCAGTGCAATAAAAAGAGGAGCGTGTACAACACGGATTAGCAGTAAAACCTATCTGATTATTAATTATAATATGAATTATACCATTCACGTTATATCCATTAAGATGACTTAAAGTAAAAGTTTCAGCAACTACTCCTTGGCCTGTAAATGCAGCATCTCCATGGATTGCAACACCTAGCACAGATCTTGTGTTTTGTTTTGCTCTGATTCTTCCAGCGAGAACAGGGGTAATAGCTTCAAGATGAGATGGATTAGAACATAAACTCAAATGTATTTTTTGTCCATTTATAAGTATTCTATCAGAAGAATAGCCCATATGATATTTAACATCACCAGAAATATCAAGGTATGAAGGATATGATAAAGCACCTTGGAATTCAGAAAAAATTGCGTGATATTCTTTGCCTATAACCTTGGTAATCACATTCAGCCTACCTCTATGAGGCATACAGAATACTATTTCTTCAATATCATATATACCAGCAGCATCACTAATAATCTTTTCAATTGCAACAATTGTGGATTCTCCTCCTTCAAGTGAAAATCTTTTATATCCAGGAAATTTTATATGAAGAAATTGCTCAAATAATTCTGATTCAATAATGTGTTTTAGTATTTCTTTTTGATCTTGTGCATTCAATATATTATTTTGATGTTCAATTTTTCTTTGTAACCATATTCTTTCTGCGTAAGACGTAATGTACATGAACTCAAAACCTATATTTGTACAGTAAATATTACGATACATTGTAGTATTTACCTGACTGATCAGGAGATTGGAATATTTTTCAAAATTGATCTCTTGTTGATTATTTGTCTTTAAAGGATTCAGATCTGCAAAAAAGTGACCATATGATCTGAATAAATCTGCAACATGTGAGCTAGTATCATGAAGAGTATTATGTACTTCACTGATTTTAATATCATTTTCTCTATTTATTTCTTGCAAAATATCTAAATTTGTATGAAAGAGTTGATACCAATCATCTCCTATTGAGTGATCATTTTGCAAGTAACGAGCATACATTTCTTCTATAAACTCTATATTGTCACTATTAATACATTGTGCGTTTAACATAAGAAAGATTATATGTACAAAATATTCAATTATATAAAGATACTAAATTTGTGAATATACTGAAAGTGTAAAAAAATAAAGAATTTTATTTTATAATCATGATTTAAGTGCACAAATAGAAAGATAACTTCAATATGAATTCCTGAAATATTGAGATATTATTTCAATCAGTGAATTATATTCAAAAATAATATACGATATATTGTAAATAATATATATTACTTTAATATATGATATGCTATATTGTAGATTACAGAAGATTTTTTAGAGAATTCATTTGGAGATTATATGAGTTTTGTTATACCTGATTTACCATATAATAAAGATAGTTTAGAACCTTATATTTATTCAACTACCTTAGATATACATTATAATCAACATCATAAGGGTTATTTAAATAAACTCAATTCTCTTATTGAGCACACCGATTATCAATATTTTACTGATATTCAAGAATTGATTACAAAGGTTTACTCTAATAGAGATCAAGTGAATATATTTAATAATGCAGCACAAGTTTGGAATCATTCTTTTTATTGGACTTCAATGAAGAAAAATGGAGGCGGTCAACCACAAGATGATAGTATAATAGCAAAAAAAATTAGAGATGATCTGGGAGGCTTTCAACAATTTTATGAATTATTTTATACGTATGGTATAAACCAATTTGGTAGTGGATGGGTATGGTTAATTCTTGAAAATGGTAAACTCAAAATAACCAAATCCTTAAATGCAGATTTACCATTTACTCATGCTCAAATACCACTACTGAATATGGATGTTTGGGAACATGCTTACTATTTAGATTTTCAGAATCGTAGAATCGACTATATCAAAATTTTTCTCGAGAAATTAATAAATTGGGATTTTGTAGAAGAGAACTTAAAGCGCAATCTATAAATTAGAAGTATGATCGAACCTACAATCACAACATTAGACAATGGAATCCGTATTGTCACTGATTATATGCCACATGTAAATTCTGTAGCATTTAATATACATTTAGGTGTTGGCAGTAGAGATGAGAGTATATCTCAGTATGGTATATCTCATTTTTTAGAACATATGGCTTTTAAAGGGACAAAAACAAAGACTGCTCTTGAAATTGCACAAGCATTTGATAATATAGGAGGTGTCTTCAATGCAAGCACTGACAGAGAAAGTACCATGTATTATGCAAAGGTGCTCAAGCAAGATATCATGATTGCTATTGATATTCTCATAGACATACTCATGAATTCTACTTTTCCACCAGATGAATTAGAGCGTGAAAAATCTGTAATAATACAAGAAATTTTCCAGACTAATGACTCAATTAACGATATTATTTTTGATAAATATTTTGAAGTAGCATATCCAAATCAAGCATTTGGTAAACCTATATTAGGTACACAAGATAGTATAAAATCATTTACTAGAACAGATCTCACCGATTATATGGATCAGCATTACTATGGAAAGAATATCATATTTGCAGCTGCAGGTAATATTACACATGAGGAGCTTGTAATTCTTACAGAAAAACTGTTATCACAAATATCTTATCAAAGAATAAATAAAAGAAGTCATACAAGATATATAGGTGGTGAATATATGGAACATCGTGTATTAGATCAAATATATCTGATGATGGGTTTTCCTGGTGTTTCTAGATATGATAATCAATATTATGCACTACAAGTACTTGATTGTGTATTAGGAAATGGTATGTCATCACGATTATTTCAATCTATTAGAGAAAGGCAGGGACTAGCATATTCTATATATTCATTTCATGCTAGTTATGCTGATACAGGAATCTTTTCTATCTTTGCTAGTACAGATCACTCACATGTAAATCAATTATTAGAATCTATAATACTAGAATTAAAAATCATATCTTCAAATTTGAAAGAAGAAGAGATAAAGAGAGCAAAAGCAAGAATGATATCCCAAATTTTGATGTCACGTGAATCTGTCAGTTCTCGTGCTACATCGTTAAGTTATTATTATAGTCAATATAATACATATATTACTAAACAAGAGTTAATAAACAAAATCAGTATGATTAACGTGCATGAAGTAAAACAATCAGCTGAAAAGTTGCTATTACAAGCAAAACATATTACTTTAGCAGCAATAGGAGATATCAAAGCATTACCAAATTATAACAGAATTATCTCTATGATAAGCTAAATTATATTTTCTAATTTTTAATCTCACGCGATAAACTTTTAATATTTTTTTGTTTCTGATAATCAGCAGGATTGTATATGCTAGACACTCTCAGCACTGATATTGTCAAGAATAAATACTTGTAAATCACTAGTAAGATATTATACTATCACTATAATTAGAGTATTTAAAGAGATGCTACAAGAAACTAGTGATAACAATTCATCTGGCAAGTGTTTATCAACCACTATCAAGAGATTATCCTCAAATAGATTTATAGGAGAGATTAATCAAATACAATTTGATTATCAGGATAAAGTATTCTGTGAAGACTCTTATATTAATAAAATTAAAGAAGGAGATATAGTAGAAGGTATTATTGCGCGAATTAATATAAACGATGTTGTCATTGATATTGGGTTAAAATCTGACGGTAGAATTCCTATTAAAGAAATGCATTGCAATGATATAATAATAATTGGTGCTAAAATTAAAGTTTATATCGAAAGAATTGAAGATTATCATGGTAATGTAGTATTGAGTCGTGAGAAAGCAATTAGAGAAGAAAAATGGCAAAAATTAGAAGAAGATGCACTTTTAAAACATGAAATCAGTGGAGTGATGAAGCGTGCAATTAAATGTGGCTTTATTGTAGATCTTGGTGATAGTATCAGTGCTTTTTTACCGCTTAGTCATGTAGATTTAAAGCAAATAAAAGACATGAGGTTTTTACTAGATACTGTACAGAAGTTTATTATATTAAAAATGGATAAAAAACAAGGCAATATTGTAGTATCACGAAAAATGGTCTTAGAAAAATTGCACTTAGGTGAAAAAATTAAGTTTTTAAATTCTCTCAAAGAAGGAGATATAGTAGAAGGTAAAATAAAAAGTATCACACATTATGGTGTATTTGTGGGTATACATGAATCAGATATAGTAGGAGTAATAGATGGGTTACTACATATCACAGATATATCATGGAGTAGGATTAGTCATCCATCAGCAGTTTTCACGTATGGTCAGACTATAAAAGTCAAAATTATAAAAATAGATAAAGAAAATTCAAAAGTATCGTTAGGTGTCAAGCAATTAGAAGAGAATCCATGGCAAAATGAAGAATTGCAATATCCAATTGATAGTACTCATAAAGGTTATGTAACAAGTATAGAAGATTATGGAATATTTGTTGAATTAAGACCTGGCATTGAAGGTTTAGTACATTCCTCAGAAATATCTTGGATTAAAAGTAATTTACCATTAAATCATATCATGACTCGAGGACAAGAAGTATCTGTCAAAATCCTTAGTATTGATATTACAAAAAATAGAATGAGTCTCAGTATAAAAAGATGTTTGTCAAATCCTTGGGAAGTATGTATCTCTAAATATCCTCCTGGATCTATTCTTTCTACTCAAGTAAAGAATAATACTGGATCATATATATCAGTACGATTTCTTGATGATACAATAGATCATAACGTAGAAGGTATAATATATGCGCAAGATTTAACTTGGTCTAAAAATAGTTCAGATGAGATTAAAAAATATAATATTGGTGATACTTTATCAGTAAAAGTGATAAGAGTAAATATACATCGTACAAAAATTTATCTAGGAATTAAACAAATAGAATATGATCCTCTTGAAGAGCTAATAAAAAAAGTACGTATGGGAGATAGATTATATGTCACTGTTACAAGAATTGAAGAGAATGGGATAGTTGTTGAAGTAGATGATGAAATCACCCTTTTTATTACTCAAGACCGAATACCTGGCAATAGAAAATTCTCTATATCAGAAAAAATAGAAGTAGAAGTATATGATATGGCGAAATATAACATATTATTATCTGTCAAATAATCCTTATACATCTCTAATAAGTAGATTATTAACATCATTGTTATCCTCTTATTAGAAAATCTTGTTCTATATCATTCAATGAATGTTTTCAACAACAAAATGAATAATAGCTCTGATCATGCCTCGATCTAAGTGAGTAGGCAGGCTTGCGTAATGATTTATATAAAAATACAGTATATCATCATCAAGATCAACGATCTTTTCATATCGTATGAGTTCAGAGAAGGAAAAAGAATTGATAAACTTTAATGCAAAAGCTCCAAGAATAATATCAGTTTCCTTGCATCCTCTATGAGAGCTTCTATATAGCAATTTTTTTCTTAGTAAAGATATATTATTCATTTTAATAATTAATACTATTAATGAATAAATATGATTAATTAAATACTTGTCAAGTATATGAGATACTAATATACTAAAGATTTTATTAAAATCTAATGTACAAATAGTGTTGATTTCTCATATAATGAGTTACTGTGGCAATGTCACATTTTGCTGTTTATCAGTTTTCTTCATTATCTCTTGTGTAATTTTGATACATGAATTAGGTCATTATATAATGGCAAGAGTATGCAAAGTCAAAGTTGCCTCTTTTTCTATAGGATTTGGTCCTGAAATAATTGGATTTAATGATTACAGTGGTACTCGTTGGAAATTAAGTATGATTCCATTTGGTGGATATGTTAAGATGTTAGATGATTTCAATCTTATGAATACTTATCATAGAGAATATAACACAGATAACCAATTATATTTATTTAATGTAAAAAATAGATATCAAAAAGCAGCAATAGTTTTTGCCGGACCTTGTGCAAATATGATATTTTCCGTTCTCCTTTTTACAATCTTTTTTAGTCTTTCAGGTAATTATATTACCCCACCTGTAATAAACACTATCGTCATAGATAGTCCAGCAGAAAAAGCTGGATTATTGCCAGGTGATACTATTCTTCAAATTAATAAATCACAAATCAAATACTTTGAAGATATTACACGCATGATCACTTTTTATCCGAATGCTTATATGGAAATTAAATATAGAAGAGGTCATGACCAATATACAACAATTCTTAATCCATCGACAGTAATAGATAGAGATATTATTGGGAACAAAATAGAAAGAACTACTATAGGAATTACATCGGTTAATATAGATAGTATAAAACAATATTCTGTATTGAAATCTGTTATTTTATCAATCAGACAGACTTACTATACCATGTCTTTAACAATTCAATCTCTTGTGCAGATTATTACTGGTAATGGTAATATAAATGAAATAGGTGGTCCAATTAAAATTGTACAATATTCAGTACAATCGGCCAAGTTAGGTGGTCTGACAGTTATATATTTTATGGCAATACTTTCTGCTAATTTAGCAATAATTAATATATTTCCAATACCTATGTTAGATGGTGGACATTTATTTCATTATATTTTAGAAATATTGATACGTAGAGAATTAAATCGAAAATATCAAAAATTCGCATCATATTGCGGTGCATATCTTTTATTCTTATTAATGATCATAGCAATTGTGAATGATATTAGACATCTCTTGTGAGAGAAAGATGATCAAGTTATTCTATATAATAATGATTATCCTTTTTTTACCATCTATCTTAGATGCTTTAGACACTCAAAGCACAATCTATATACAAGAAATCAAATATCTAGGCAATCAACGAATCAGCAAC
Organism: Wolbachia endosymbiont of Howardula sp.; assembly: GCF_025021925.1. Taxonomy (GTDB): domain Bacteria; phylum Pseudomonadota; class Alphaproteobacteria; order Rickettsiales; family Anaplasmataceae; genus Wolbachia. The sequence goes on from NZ_CP092368.1 coordinate 100,464, forward strand.
CAAACAATAGATATGTATGTCACATGTGCTCAAAATAGTGAAATCACTCATTCTGATATCAATACGATTATTAAACGTCTATATAACACACAGTTATTTGCAAATGTCACAGCTTATATCGATGATCATCATAATTTGATCATCAAGATACAAGAAAATCCTCTCATCAATAACATTAACTTTAAGGGTAATCACACCTTAAATAATAATATTATAATGGAGAATGTGATAAAATCACAACCGTTTATGATATTCAATAATACAAGATTACAACAAGATTTATTAAATATATCTGCTCGCTATAGAGAATATGGCAAGCTCAATGTAAAAATTGTATACGAAATCAATACACTTGACAATAATATGATTGATATCTCTGTTACAATACAAGAAGGAATATCATCGAGGATTCTAGATATCAAATATATAGGTAATAAAAATTTTTCTAGAGATCAATTAACACAAGTGATGAATCTACAAGATAATAATGTATTTAGTAAGTTATTTTATATTATTTTTCAAAAAGACAATTATTATTCTTCTAAAAAAATAGAAATACAAAAACACTTAATAGAATCTTTTTATCTTGAAAATGGATATCTCAGAAACAATATTCAGTATATTGCTGAAGTAGATCGTAATCATCACATAGTATTAACTTTTCTCATTGATGAAGGGTCACAATATTTATTTGGAAATATTAATATTGAGGTACAGAATCTCGATCTTAAAAAGAACCTCATGAAACTTATAACAGAAAAAAACAATGATATTTTTAATAAACTGCACATTACTCACACAGTAGAAAAAATGAATAGTTATTTGCATCAAAATGGATATGTATTTGCACAAATTAAACCAGAATATGTAGAACGAGATAATAAGATAGATATAGTATATAAGATAATCACTAATCAGAAATCTTATATAAATCAAATTATCATTACTGGCAATGAGCGTACTTTTGATCAAGTAATAAGAAGTAAGATTCCTGTTTCTGTAGGAGATCCATATAATATATTTACTATTAAACAAATCCATGATTCTCTTATGGAGAGCAATTTATTTGAAATGGTACAGATAGATAATATTATTGAACATGATGCCTGGATTGATCTGAATGTCAATGTAAAAGAAAAAAATACTTCTGTATTTTCTTTAACAGGAGGTATATCTATGCCTGATGGCATGTTTGTTAAAACAAATTTTAAAGATCATAACTTATTTGGTACTGGTAAGGAATTAGAATTTTCACTTGAAAAAAATCAACACGCATTTTTAACTGATATTAAAATATCTAAATATCATTTTAATGATTCGCATACCAAGTTAGGAATAGGTCTCTTTTGCAAGATACAAGATAAATTAAATACCGATTTTAGTAGTTATGATATAGGATTTTCAACACAATTATCATATTTAATAACAGAACACTTTACTAATTTATTACATTATTCTTATAGGTTGAATCTGATAAATGTATTAAATAATTCTCAACAAAATAGTCAATACACTCAAAAAGTGCATGAGCAATATAATCAAAATATTATTTCATCAATAGGATATACATTACTCTATAGTACCTTAGATAATCCATTTGTTCCAAAAAAAGGTTATTTATTTCGTGTACATCAAGATATTGCAGGACTTGGAGGAAATATTACATTCCTCAAATCTGAATTGCTATCTTTTTATACTCATTCTATTTTTAGAAAAATTGCAAATGATATAAATATTCGTTTTAAAGTAGAGGCAGGGCATATTTTTTCTTATACAGATCAAGCATTACACGTAACTCAATACTTTTTTAAAGGTGGTAATGAGATTAGAGGTTTTGAACATACTGGAATTGGTCCTAGAATGAAAGATAGCGATCACACCGCATTAGGAGGTAAAACGTATTTCAATTTAACACAACAAGTAGATTTTCCATTGTTAACCTATTTATCAAAAATAGGTGTTAAGGGATCATTCTTTATTGACTATGCAACACTTTTTGGTTTAGATTATATAGATAAAAAGTATCAACATGAATATAATGATAGCAAACTCATGAGAATTGCACCAGGTTTTGGAATTTCATTACCATCTCCATTTGGAAGGTTAAGATTAGATTTTGGTTTTCCTATACTAAAGACATCTTATGATATCATATCATCACATAATATTAAATTTTCTATTGAATCAGGAATCTGAATGAAAAACGTCAATCTCTTTATATCATTAATTGCTTTATTTCTTTCTCTATTTGCTATCTATCATTCTTTTTATCATCACTCTGACTGTTTATACAATACCAACACTGCTATTATTGATAGTGATAAAATCATTAATGAATCCCTCATTTTACAAAAAATTCATCATCAAATAAAAGAAAGAAGTTCTGAATTACAACAAGAATTTGATGATGAAATAGAAAAAATCAAACCATTACAAGATGAATTTGAACTACTCTCAGAAAGCGCTCAAAAGGAAAAAACAGATCAATTTAATCATTACGCTACTAAGATTAAAGAGGAATACACTAAAAAAATTGCATATATAGAACAAAGATACAGAGAGTCATTAGATCAAATATTTTATAAACTCAAGGAATTAGCTATGATAGAAGCTAAAAAGCATGATTTGTCTTTAGTGCTATTTATTTCAAAGAAAAATCAAGTTTTATTCTCTGCACAATCAGTAGATTTATCAGATAAAATATTAAAAAAAATAAATAATGAATTACAGGACTTTGCGTTACAAGAGAAATAAAAGAATTATCTTATAAATAAATCATGAAATTAAATATCAATGAAATAATAAAAATTATTCCTCATACTTATCCATTTCTACTAGTAGATAAGGTGATAGAATGTAAGCCTACTAAGAGTATTATAGCACTCAAAAACGTCACGTTTAATGAGCAGTTTTTTATTGGACATTTTCCTGGTTATCCAATAATGCCAGGTGTCTTAATCATTGAAGCTCTAGCTCAGGCATCTGCAATATGCATGATGAATAATCAGAATCATATAACAAGTAAAGAGCAAGTTCTTTACTTCATGTCTATTGAAAAAGCAAAATTTAGAACTCCTGTGATTCCCGGAGATAGTCTTGTACTGCAATCTAATATTATAAATGCACGTTTAGGAGCTTATAAATTTGAGTGCGTAGCATATGTGAATAACAAAAAAGTGACGGAAGCAAAGATTATAGCAATGTTACATAATATCTCGCTATAATAATATAGTACAATGCAAATAGATTTTAATATTTCATTTTCTAATCTATATACCCGTCATGGGTTAATAGAATTAGATAAAATATTCTTAAATTATGTTCAAGTCTATAACAATCAGTTATTTCACTTATTAGTTGAAATTAGACAATGCATACATTTTCAATCACATCCAATATCGAAAATTAAAAATTACAGCAATGTGATCTTAGAGCTTGCATACTTACTTGATGCTTTTATTGCAAAACTTTTTAAGATTGACATGCAAATAGAGCAATTGACAAAAAACCATAAAGACTTTGTATCTATATATCAATGTAAAAGATTATTCATACATCGTTATGCATTAAAAAAATATACTAACATCATCAATATAAATTTTGATGATGTTGTCACAAGATTAAGTCATTTTTTTATTATACCAATCACAGATATGACGTTTGCACATCAGGTAATGTCTTGGTTACAAAATAAAGAACATCATAAAGCAGAATTAGATCTTGCTGCACAATATGCAGCCTGGAGAGTAAAATATCAACAGAGTATATTATTTAGCACAAAGAAGATTCTTAATCATAAGAATCTTATCTCATATGATAAAAAGCAAATAGATGATATTGACATAATATATTCATCTCGCCCAACAAGAAGACAAGGTTTTAATCTTACAAGTCAGAAACCATCTTTAGATGAAATATTAGAAAATACTCATTATTGTATACATTGTCATAAACAAAACAAAGATAGTTGTTCTCATGGTTTCTTCGATCAGAATAGAATATTTAAAAAATCTATTTTAGATGTTGAATTACATGGTTGTCCATTAGAACAAAAAATATCAGAAATGAATCTAGCAAAAAGCTTAGGATATAGTATTGCAAGTCTTGCAATTGTGATGATTGATAATCCATTATGTGCAGCTACTGGATATAGAATATGTAATGATTGTATGAATTCTTGCATATATCAAAGACAAGAACCTGTAAATGTACCGATGATTGAAACAAGAGTATTAGATGATGTCTTGAATCTACCATATGGATTTGAAATCTATTCTTTACTAAGTCGATGGAACCCTTTGAATTTTCAACGTACTATACCAAAAAGTGATACTGGAAAAAACGTCCTCATTGTCGGTCTTGGACCATCAGGTTTTAACTTAGCCCATCATTTGCTCAATGATGGGCATAACGTTGTGGCAATTGATGGGCTAAAAATTGAACCTTTAATAGATACAAAACAACTAATTAAAGATTTTCACTATGAACAGTTAAGTACACGTATAGCAGATGGATTTGGTGGAGTATCAGAATATGGTATTACATCGAGATGGGATAAGAATTATCTTAAAATTATAAGATTATTACTTACTAGACGTACAAATTTTGCAATGTATGGTGGTATTCGTTTTGGTAGTTCTATCACTGTTACAGATAGTTTTAATTTAGGATTTGACCATATTGCCTTAGCGCTTGGATCAGGAAGACCTAAAATTATAAAAATAAAAAATATATTAGCACGTGGGGTACGCATGGCATCTGACTTTCTGATGTCGTTACAACTCATAGGAGCAATGAAATTTGATTCAATAGTGAACTTACAGATTCGTATACCAATAGTTGTAATAGGTGGAGGACTTACTGCAATTGATACTGCAACTGAAGCTTTAGCCTATTATCCAGTACAAGTAAGAAAATTTCTTATGCGTTATAATCTCTTAGTAAGTAAGTATGGTATAGATTATGTAGAAAGAGATTGGACAGAAGAAGAACATATTATTGCAAATGAATTTATATCACATGCAAATTTAATTCATTTAGAACAAGAAACAGCAAATAATGAAGGTAGAGAGATAAAAATATTAGAGTTAATACAAAGTTTAGGTGGAGTAAAAGTAATATATAGGAAAGAGTTACAAGATTCACCAAGCTATAGAGTAAATAGCGCAGAACTAAATCATGCATTACTAGAAGGAATTTATTTTATTGAAAACTTAGAACCTCTTGAAATCATCACAGATAAATATAATCATGCTAAGTTATTAAAGTTAAAAGATACAAAATCTCAGACCATAAAATATATAAAGGCACGTTCTATTTTAATAGCAGTAGGCACTGAACCAAATACAGTGATTGCAAATGAAGATAAGCAACACTTTAAAGTGAATAATGGATATTTTATACATTTAGATTCCTTAGGTAATGAGATAGCGCCCAACTTTTCTCCTAAAACAGAACATCAAGACAGAATCTTAGTATATAAACAAGAGAATAAAGCAATTAGCTTTTTTGGAGATCTGCATCCAGGATATCATGGTAGTGTTGTCAAAGCAATGGCAAGTGCAAAGAATGGTTATCCTATCATCACGCAACTCTTAATGCATAAGTTATATCAAAAGGAAGATTTACAATCTCAAATCACACAAGACATCATATGTCCAAATATAATTTCTCGTATGAATAAAGCATTTTTTCACAGAATCAAAAAACAATTTATCTCACAGATAATCACAGTTAAATATTTAACAGATAAGATCATGGAAATAGTGATTAGAGCACCACTTGCCACAAAAAATTTTCAACCTGGACAATTTTTTAGATTGCAGAATTTTGCATCTTATATGACTAAAAGATATAATACAACTCTGACTATGGAAGGAGTAGCGGTAACTGGCATTTCTTCTGATAGAGATAAAGGTACTATATCAACTATAGTATTAGATACTGGAGGTTCTACAAATATCTGTAAACTTTTTCAAGTAGGTGAACAAGTTATTCTCATGGGTCCAGCGGGTACTCCTACTGATATTCACTAAACACAATTTATTAGTTATATGATCATGAGGGTTTTTGTGATATTGCATATAATGCACTGATAGTAAGTAGTCATATAACAGAGAATTCTTGATCTTCGTGTACAAGTTGATTTTTTACATATATTGAGATAGCATATAGTATATTACTGTAGTATTCTGAGATTAGTGTATAAATTCTTATTATTACTTTTACTGACTATATTAATAACATCAATACTGATATTATGTGATTATTCAGATACTAAAATTATCTATCCACATCTCGCAATTATCAATCTAGATTTTTCCATACAGATCATTCTATTAGCCTTTCTATTGGGTGCATTTTTAATTGTATTATCAATTATCAATCTCACTCTTTTCGAATTAATCTCTTTCTTTGCATATACTATAAGTACGTTATGCATGATAGCATCTACAAACATGATCTTTATTATAGTGTTTTGTGAGTTGATGGCTCTCAGTGCATTTTTTATTATTGCATATCCATCTAATAAAGATAATAATTCTGCTGTAAGATATGCATGTCTACACTTTTTTAGTGGGATAATACTAACAATAGGATTGGCATCTCATAGCTTTACTATGATCAATATTGGTCTATTAATCAATTGTGCTTGTTTACCCTTTTCTTTTTGGGTTGCTGATGCATATACTGCTGCATCATTACATGGTTCAGCATATCTTGCTTTCTTCACTACTAAAGCTTCTTTCTTAGTATTAATACTGCATACTGCAAATACATTGCATATGCATAATGAAATATTAGCATTTTTGGGTATCGTCACTGCAATATATGGTATCATCTTCGCTGCTATTGAAAGAAACATTCGTAGACTATTTGCCTATAATATAGTAGGACAAATAGGAATGTTACTTCTCACATATAGTCTACTGAAAGACTCACTATATGTAATTCCATTATTGATATGGAATATCATAATTTCTATGATATATCAATTATTGCTGACTTCTGTTGCACATTCAATTATAGCACAGAAAAAAGAAGAAAATTTAAATGCTATATCAATATCAATAATATCAGTAGAAGGAATATGCGCACTAATTGCAATATTGACAATGGTGGGATGTCCTGGTACTGCAGGTTTTATTATTAAATCATATACATCAGAGTTCATACCTTCTAACACTATTATGCTATCATATTTACAAAAATGTCTCAATTTATTGCTTTATTTAAGCGTTGGGGTTAAATTTATTTATTATCTATTTATTCGCAATAATATATTTCTACCTTTAATGAAAATATATAATAAAAACTCTATATGGAGTACCATCCCTATGGTGATTTTATCAATTTGTTGTATAATAGGAGGAAATCCCTATATATTACTTTATAATCAATCTGTAATATTAGATTTAATATATTATAAAAATAATGTTCTTTTTCAATTGATTGTAATTTTGTGTTTTACTTTATTGTTTATTCCTATGCATAAGTTATTCTACCCTAGAATAAGTATAAAAAGAGATATTGATTGGATATTAAAGTCATGCGTTTTGCATTATCTTCAATCTTTCATCAAGAGATGGATCTTAAGAATAAAAGCACAATATACTCTCAATATGAATATCTTGATTGAATTAGTCATTCATTTACATAATACTATTATGTATCGACTGATAGAAATATTTGGTTATCATTCAATAAGCTTTGTGATTTCTACCTCTCTCTTTTTAATGAGTATTTTATTAGTATTACTATGTTTCAATCATTAACTACAAGTTTAAACGCTATCTTTAGCAAGATTAAAGGCAATTCTATCATTTCTGAAAATCAATTCAATCTAGCAATACGTGAAATACGTGTAGCATTGATTGAAGCTGATGTTGCATTAGAAGTAATAAAAATATTTATCAGTAATATTAAAGATAAAGTCATTGGAGAACAAATAATAAAACAAGTATCTCCAGTACAAGCGATTATAAAAATTGTTTATGATAATTTAGTGATGACACTTGGATCAGAAAAAAGTAATTTAAAGATTCATGAAAAAAAACTCACTATTATTATGTTAGTTGGTATACAAGGTTCAGGAAAAACAACTATTTCAGGTAAGTTAGCCCTAAAACTAAAACAACAAAAGAAAAAAGTCATGCTTATATCTTTAGATATATATAGACCAGCTGCTCATACTCAACTTGAATTAATAGGCAAACAGATTGATGTACATACTTTATCGCACATCATTAATGAAACTCCATGTGAGATTGCAAGAAGAGCAATAGAATTAGCAAAAAAAGAGAAGTATGACATAATAATTCTAGATACAGCAGGTAGATTACATATTGATCATGAAATGATGCAGGAATTAAAAGATATCAAAGATATCACTAGACCTACAGAAATCTTGTTAATAGCAGATGCTATGATAGGACAAGATGCTATCAATATAGCAAAATCTTTTAATAAAATATTGGATCTCACTGGAATTATTCTAACACGTATTGACGGTGATTCTAGAGGTGGTGTTGCTCTTTCTATGAAGATGATGACTAAATGTCCTATTAAGTTTATTTCTTGCGGTGAAAAATTAAGTTCACTTGAGGATTTTTATCCTGAAAGGATTGCAAATCGTATACTTGATATGGGCGATATTGTTTCATTAGTAGAAAAAGCTACTGAAATTGTTGGGCAAGAGGAAATTGATAAGATACAAAAGAGAGTACAAAAGGGTAAATTCGATTTTAATGATCTTATGAGAATATTAACAACTGTTAATAAAATGGATGGAATTAATAATATAATCAAATTTATGCCTGGATCTTTAACAAAAAGAATTAATCCAAAAGGAGCATTAGATAATATTACAGTAAAAAAATATATATCTATTATCAGATCAATGACTAGAGAAGAAAAATTTAATCCTAATATCTTGAATACAAAAAGAAGGATGAGGATTGTACAAGGCTCTGGTACAAAAATGTCAGATATTAATCTTTTGCTCAAACAGTATACGCAAATGCGTTCTATGATATATAAACTGAGTAAAGTAGATCAGAAGAAATTACAGGAAAGTGATTTTATGAATATGTTGAATTGAAAGATTAAAAGAATTTTAATAATATAATGATATTATTAAAATCTTAAAAACTCAGAATGTATGGTAGAATATGTTATATATATATTGCTATTAATAATATTATATGGCTATATTTTATCTTAAATTATCTTTTAGAAAACTGACACTTTTTCCTAGCTTTATGCTGACCATATTTTTTACGTTCTACAACACGTGAGTCTCTAGTTAAATGCTGATTTTCACGTAGAATCACATGTAAATCAGGTCTGATAATATTTAAAGCTTTACTTATGCCATGAGCTAGAGCGCCAGCCTGACCAGATAAACCTCCCCCTCTTACAGTTGCAAATACATCATATTTATTTAATGTGCAAGTTGTAATAAAAGGTTTCTTGATGACCTGACAGACTGTGTCTCTCTTAAAGTATTCTTGAAGAGTACAATGCTGATTCACAATCCACTTACCACTACCTATTTTCATCCATACTCTAGCGACTGCTTCTTTTCTTCTACCAGTAGCATATGTACGCCCCAAAGAATCAATAATAGAATTCTTTATGATTCCTTGTACTTTATCAAGCTTAAAATGTGTTATAGAAGCGTCCATATAAAATACTCCATATCTTACTTTTTATTTTTAGTATTAAAAGAGGCAAAATCTATCCTCTCGGGTTGTTGTCCTTGATGTTTATGTTCTGGTCCAGAATAAACATATAAATTTTCAAATCTTCTTCGTGCGAGTGGACCACTATCAAGCATTCTTTTTACTGCCATTTTGATTATCTTCTCAGGAAATTTGCTATTTAAAATATCTAAAGGAGTCTCTTGTTTTAATCCACCAGGATATCCTGTATGTCTATAATAGATCTTGTCTTGCAATTTTTTTCCTGTCAAATGAATCTTATTTGCATTTACAATTATTACATAATCTCCACAATCCATATGAGGTGTATAGTCAGATTTATGCTTACCACGTAATAATTTTGCTACAAAAGATGCAAGTCTTCCTACTACTACATGATCTGCATCTATAATCAGCCATTTTTTATTAATCTGCTTCTTCTTTAAAAAGAAAGTTCTCATCTATAGTCCAATTATATTGCATAGATATAAATACATTATATTCATGATATGTCAAGCACTAGAGTATCAACACTACCTAATATAATAACATTTAAGAGCAAATTAGATGTAATATGATATGTTTCTCTGAATATCTTAAAAAATTCTTATAGCATATATTCATCAGTATTCGCATGATAGAAGCTACAAGTATCTTGATCTCTTTAAATGAGTAATGTATATTTAACTGCATATCTAATTTGAGGATCCTGAATCATAAAGAATAGACTAAAGACTGCAAAAGGTAGAACCCTCTCTTCTATAAGATGGTTATCTCGTCATTTAAGTGATCACTATGTACAAAAAACTAGTATAAATGGCTATAGATCTAGATCTGCTTATAAACTAATAGAAATACATAATAGATTTAACTTACTATACCCTGGACAACGAGTTCTAGATTTAGGAGCTTCGCCTGGTGGATGGTCACAAGTTGCAACTAAACAAGGGGCACATGTGATTGCTATTGACATACAAGATATGAAACCAATTACTGGAGTGCAATGTATTAAGTGTGATATTGTGAATAATAGTCACACTATAATTTCATCTCTAAAAGCTAAGAAATTTGATTTAATATTATCTGATATGGCATCACAAGCTTGTGGTATACACTCTTTACATCATATTAGAATTATGATGTTATGCGAAGCAGCACTATCATATACTAAAGTATTATTAAAATCAGGAGGAGTATTTGTCGTTAAAATTCTGCAAGGAGAATATGATCAACATTTCTTTTTTGAATTAAAAAAACACTTTGATAAAGTACGATACTTTAAGCCTCAAGCTAGTCGCTCTGAATCCACAGAAATATATTTAATTAGCACAGGTTTTTACTCCATTACGCAATAAATTTAGTATATATTACATCATTTTAGTCTTGTTCTATGGCATATCTCAATGCCATATGAGTAGCAAGCGCACTATTTACTATAACAATAATACAAATTAATAAGGTAATAAATAACATATAAGTTGTTACCAAGACACTTGTACATTGAGCAAGTAATTTAAAATAAATGAAGGTTGGCATGATCAGAGGCAAAATAAGAATCTGTGAGATTTCTGATGTAAGGTTCTCTTGTCCAATCATTAATGCATGACCAACAGCTGAAATATTAATGATAATTAATGTATTAAATAATAAAGATATTCCTAATGTTAATGAGCGTGTCATACTCTCTCCAGAGAAACAGTGAAATATTGCAGCTATAATTGACATAGAGACACCAAATAATAACCAATGATTAAAAATTTTAAACGCTATAATTAGATGTGACGATACTGGTTGTATAAAATACTGTTCTAATATTCCTTGACGATAGTCAGAGATAAATAAATTTCCTGTGGAAATCTGTAAAACGCATGTAGTACATATCCATGTTAAAGTCAGTAATGTCTCATCCACTGTATTAATACTTACACATGTAAATGAAGATACACTCATCATTATGATAAACATACATATGGTATATCCAAAATTCTTATTAGTCATAGCAGTAATAGTGATTAATATAATATGAATATATCTCTCAATATATGATAATTATATATTAATCCGTAATTGCTCAAGTGATTTAAAGAGTATTAAATGATAGTAATAGCATTAATTATAGGATTTATTTTTATGTGATATATTTAAGTAATTTTAGATATCAATAATGACCTATAATATGAATGAATTGTGCAAGAGACTTTATGATTAATTTTTGACTTATGAATAAAAGTCTTTCTTTAATATAGAAGTTTTGATATCCTAATTCAGGATAACCTGGCAATCAATGAATGTAAAGAATAATGAATTTTTATTTCTTCCACTAGGCGGAATAGGAAAAATTGGCATGAATGTAAATCTATATCATTATGCTGGTAAATGGATTATAGTTGATCTAGGAATAGGATTTGCAGATCATAATATGCCAGGTGTTAATCTCTTGGTTGCAGATTTAGGTTTTATTGCAAGTAAAAAGAAAGATTTACTTGGAATTATCATTACTCATGCACATGAGGATCATTGTGGTGCATTACCTTACTTATGGAAGGAATTACAGTGTCCAGTATATACTACTAAGTTTACAATGAATTTTTTAAAAGAAAAGTTCAAGGAATTTCGATTACAAGATCAAGTACCTTTAAAAGAAGTAAATATTAATGGTATTATCACTTTAGGTCCATTTACTATTGAATTTATTCATATGACTCATTCAATTCCTGAAGCACATGCAATCTTAATTAGCGTGACTGTAGGTAGTGTATTGCATACAGGCGATTGGAAATTTGATCCTAAACCTGTGGTTGGAAATGTTTCTAACATCACACGCTTAAAAGAAATTGGGATCACAGGTGATTTACTCGCAGTAGTATGTGATTCAACCAATATATTAAGTACACAGAAACATGAGTCTGAAGGTGCATTATATGATAATATCCATACTATAATAAAAAATTCTAAAAAATTAGTTGCTATCTCTCTCTTTGCTTCAAATGTTGCTAGAATTAAAACTATTGTACAAGTTGCACAATCTTTAAATAGACAAGTAGTATTACTTGGCAGATCTTTATGTAGAATCGTAAAAGTAGCACAAGAAAGTGGATATTTAAGTACAAAATTCAATTTTTTAGATGCAAAACACGCTAAAAACATTCCAAGAGATCAGCTTGTTCTCTTATGTACAGGATGTCAAGGAGAGCCAATGGCAGCAACCTCAAGACTCGCTTATCATACGCACCAATCATTTAAAATACAACCAGGTGATACAATAATATTTTCATCAAAAACTATTCCTGGTAATGAAACTGAAATACGCGATATGTTGAATTCTTTTATTAATATGGGAGTAGAGGTAATAACTGACAAAACAGACTATATACATGCTTCTGGTCATCCTACAAGAGTAGAATTACAGAAACTGTATTCCTTAATCAAACCAAAAATTTCTATTCCAATTCATGGTGAATATATTCATATATATAAACATGTACAATTTGCGAAAAGTTGTGGGATTAAACAAGCTCTTATGCTATCACCAGGTGATATGATTAATTTAGAAAATGGATATAAAAGTTATACTACTCATGCTGGATTTTTTGGTATTGATGGTGCATTTCTTAGGCATCCTAATAGTAATGTGATTAAAATGCGTAAGAGTATGCGAGATTCTGGTTTAATTGTAGTAACAGTAATATTAGACAAGAATAATGTTCTGATTGCTAAGCCAATATTATTTGCACCTGGTGTGTTTGCAATGCGAGAAGATGCGTTGATTTTATACAAAATTATAGAAAAAATTGAATCAATATGTCATTTACACGAAAGTACAGGAATAAAACATAAAATTACAAACGCAATATTAGTCATTATAAGAGAATATGTATTAAAAAAACCTGTAATTCATATCCAAATAGAACAACTCTGAAAAAGACGGAACCTCGTGATCACAAGGAATAATGTAATATTACATAAGGTAATATTACTCATTCGCAGTACTATAATGCATCATCCCCGATGTAATTTTTTGACTGTATCAGTAATTCATGATAGAAGTCTTCTTGCATAAATAATTCGTAGATGATTTTTATCGATTTTCTTCTAGAGAATAATATACAAGATCATTCTTGATAATATGATCAAGGATGATCACTCCAGATTTTCCTGAAAAAAATCTACCTTTTCTACTTTATATTGAAATTCTGATGCAGTAGACAAAGGATCTTTTTTATAAGTAATTTTAGGCCATTTCTGAGAATATTCTATATTTATGCTATAAAATAATTTGAGATTATTTTGGACTGGATTAAGTGTTTGTGGATCTAATGTTAATATATCTATTACAGCGTCATCTGTAACAATTGCATCTAATGGACATTCAGGAATACATACTCCACAATCGATACATTCATCTGGATTGATCACAAGCATATTTTTACCTTCATAAAAACAATCTACTGGACATACTTCTACACAATCGGTGTATTTGCACTTTATACATTTATCTGTTACAAAATGAGTCATATAATACACCAATAACATATCTTGTATACATGAAAGGAAGTATTATTTCAATAATTTTTACTTAGTATCCTAACAAGATATCACATGTTAAACAATTAATTTACAAGATGATTGCTTTGATCTATAATATCAACGTATATTAAGATTCTTACAAGAGCGCTTAAAATTATATTTAAAACAATAAATACATAAATCTCGTGATATCTCATAATTGATCAAGTTAGTATTATAGCATTTATTACATACATCTAATCAGGAAATGAGTATGAGGCAAGCTTTGAATATATATTATAAGAAGTGAAATATTGTAAAATCACAACAACAGCAACATGATCTATCATGATAGAATATGACATTCTCATATCATATGCAAGATACTTGCATATGATATCATCAAGATGTATAGTATAAGGACATTGAAATAATAAAGAGGTATTCATTATGAATCTTGTGACAAAATCTGCTATTGATTTTCTTGCTCCAGCTGTTCTTCCGGATGGAAAGATCATTGAGAATTTTTGCTTACGTGAATATATAAAAGATAAGTATGCAATACTGCTTTTTTACCCACTAAATTTTACTTTTGTATGTCCCACTGAATTAATTGCTCTTAATAATAGAATCAGCGAATTTGCACAGCGTGATGTTGAAGTCATAGGAATCAGTGTAGATTCACAATTTTCACATTTAAAATGGCAAGAGACTCCTGTAAACGAGGGTGGTATAGGAAAAATAAGTTATTCTCTAATATCTGATATTACAAAATCTATCTCAAGAAACTATGGCGTATTATATAATGATGCAATTGCATTACGAGCAACATTTATTATAGATACTAAATTTATGATACGACACCAATCAATCAATGACTTACCTATTGGCCGTAATATTGATGAAATGATCAGACTAATTGATGCGCTTATATTTCATACACAATATGGTGAAGTATGTCCTGCAGGATGGAATAGAGGTCAACCTGCTATACAACCTAGTAATGCTGGAATCTCTGATTATCTAAATTCTCACTGTGAAGAATTATAAATGCACATTAATACTGAAGTACTCATTATTGGATCTGGGATTGCTGGTTATTCTGCTGCAATATATGCATCACGTGCACAATTATCTCCAATAGTAATCACAGGATTACAATCTGGTGGTCAGCTTATGATGACCACTGATGTTGAAAACTATCCTGGCTTTATATCAGTGCAGGGGCCAGAATTGATGGTACAAATGAGATTACATGCAGAAAAAGTAGGAGCTCAAATAATAGATGATACGATAACACACATTAATCAATTTAAAGAAGTGCAAGACTTTCAATTTTGCGCTTCTGGTGAGTATCAAGACTATCATTCTAAGAGTGTTATTATTGCATCTGGTGCACAGGCAAAAACTCTGAATTTAGAAAGTGAAAAACAATTTCAAGGGTATGGAGTATCATACTGTGCAACTTGTGATGGTGCATTTTTTAAAAATAAAGTGGTAGCAGTAATAGGAGGTGGTGATACAGCAGTTGAGGAAGCGATCTTTTTAACTCGTTTTACTAAATCAGTAATATTAATACATAGATCCCATAAGTTAAGAGCAGCACAAGTCACTCAAAATCAGATATTGAAAAATAAAAAAATCACAGTCATGTTAAATTATACTGTACAGTATATCCTAGGGATTTCTAATCCACATAAAGTCACTGGATTAATAATAAAATCAAATGATGATGATGTATTACAAGAACTGCAAGTTGAAGGGGTTTTTATTGCAATTGGACATATACCTAATACAAGTGTTTTTAAAAGTTTTATTGATCTAGATCAGAATGGATATATTGTAACAAAACCTGGTACTACTCTCACGAGTAGATTAGGAGTCTTTGCTGCTGGTGATGTGCAAGATCACAGATATCGTCAAGCAGTTGTAGCAGCTGGGTCTGGATGTATGGCAGCTCTTGATGTAGAAAAATTTTTAGAATTATTAAATTAATCATTATCAGTATATTCTGAAGAAGAAATTAAAGATTCAAACTTTTATCTATATATACACTCTCTAGATTAAAAAGGGATATGGGATTGGTAGGGCTCGAACCTACGACCAATTCGTTATGAGCGAACTGCTCTAACCAACTGAGCTACAATCCCCCTTATATATTTATTTTACTCTCAACCCATCCTGATAAATCATTAATTGCACCAACTGTACGTGCAATTTCTCTACCATTTTGTAATATTATTAAAGTAGGTATAGATTGAATGCAATATTTACTTATTACTTCAGTTCCTTCTTCATCTATACAAAATTTACATACTTTTATTGTATCTTTTTTATCATAAGCAAGCTGTTCAATATGCGACATCAAACTTTTACATGGTCCACACCATTCTGCCCAAAAGTCTACCATAACAAAACCTTTATAGTCAATAACTTCAGATTTAAAATTCTGATCATTTATTGAAATTATTGTATCATTCATATGTGTCCAGATAATTAATAGATAATATATCGTACCAATATATAAATAATCAACTAAATTCTTTTTTTTAGAATTATTAAAGTATAACAGAAGTAAAAATACTCTCTAAGTTTTCTTATAGCACTTGTCAGGAGATACCTTATGATTAAAAATATCTATAGATTCCCAACCAGATAAATCTAATTCAATACGAGTAGATAAGAACGCAAAACATCTCTTTGCTAGCTCTTTTCTATTTTCACGCTCTAACATTAGATCTAATGCTTCCTGTATTCTATGTAAATGTAATACATCAGATGCAGCATAGTTTTTCTGTTGTTCTGTTAAATGTATACGCCCCCAATCAGAAGATTGATTTTGTTTATTAATCTTAATATTGAGCAATTCCCAACATAAGTCTTTTAAACTATGATGCTCTGTATATGTACGTGCTAAACGAGAAGCAATCTTTGTACAGTAACAAGGTAAAGCCCAAGTATGTAAAAAAAAATATAATATACTGATATCAAATTTTGCAAAGTGAAATATTTTAGTGATGTTATTATTAAATAATATTTGTTTTAAATTTGGTGCTGTATAATCATTTGTAAACTGAATTAGATGTGCATGTCCATCATTAAAAGCAAGTTGTACTAAACATAATCTATCTCTCACATGCAATAAACCCATTGCTTCTGTATCAATTGCTACAGATTTTAAATCGCTTGGTATTACGCTATATGGTATATCATTTCTATGTAAAAATATTCCCATAATGTGTTATTATATATCATTAAATATTAATTATACACTCAATATCATATTAATGTATATGACAATATACATTAATATGATGTGAGATCATGCACTTAGTACTCTCTATATCATATTACATGTTGATTGCATGATATATAATTTTATATTATATTCTGTAATACATGATACAATTTATTAATGTGCGGGAGTAGCTCAGTTGGTAGAGTGCAACCTTGCCAAGGTTGAGGTCGAGGGTTCGAATCCCTTCTCCCGCTCTTAATATTTTCAAGAGAATATTATATACATATGATACAAAACAGTAAAAATCACTGACAAGTTTTTCATTGATTAGTAAAAATTAAGTCACAATATTAAGAATGAATAAAAAATACTCATTAGCAGTAGCATTTGACTGGGACAATACTTTAGTTGATACTCAAGACAATATTTGTAATGCTATAAAATATACTATCAACTTAATGGGATATAGTAATAAACCTATCAATTATCGTAATGCTAATGAATCAAGAAAAGATTACATGATCAATTTATTTGGAAATCAATGGCAACAAGCAAATCAAATATATCAACAATATTTAGATAATGCAATATTACAAAATATTACTCTAAATCATGGAGTAGAAGAAATGCTATATACGTTAAAAGAACGCAATATTTATCTTGCGATAGTGAGTAACAAAAAGAATATCCATTTACGTAAAGAAGTGATCTATTTTCAATTAGAATCTTACTTCAAAAAAGTCGTTGGATCGTGTGATACATTAGAAGATAAACCTTCTCCAATACCTTTATTATTTGCTTTAGCAAATAGTACATTACATATAAATAGAGAAAATGTGTTTTTTGTTGGTGATAGTATAACAGATATTTTATGTGCACGTAGTGCTAATTGTTTACCTATTATATACAGACAAACAATTAGTGGATATGCAGATGTATTATGTTTTCAACATTTTTCTCAATTGACATACTTTATCGTAAAATATCTAGATCATAGAGAGAGTATATCATGAGACAATCCTCTTGTATGGAATTTGCAAGCATTCAAACACGTTTTTGCGCATATCTAATAGATACAGCAATATTATTAGTACCTACTCTCATTATTGTCCTATTATTAAATCATTTACCATTAATTTTACATCTATCTTATATATGTATACACTGTAGTTATTTCACATATTTTCTTTCTTCAAAGAGACAAGCAACCCCAGGTCAGCAGTTAATGCATATATATACTGTCACATTGAATAATTCTAAAATAGATATAATATTGGCTTTTGATAGAAGTCTCTCACAATTCTTTCTACCTGTCTTGAATAGTGCAACTATGACTCTTATTGACTATTTATCTCACACTAATGTATTAGTCAGCATTTTAAATATATTAAAAGTAATCATTATATTGTTAACATTGATCTGGTATCTCATAACCTGTTTATCGAACAAGAAACAAGCATTACATGATATAATATTTGATACTTTTGTGATAAAAAAAAGATGAATTATATTATTCAGCATACTAATTAATTATATGATAAAAATTATGATTAATAAGAAATTGTTATCTCTATTTTTATAGATCATTATCAATACATTGACTATTCCATATATGATATATTTATAACTTATTCATTAATATATAAATATGTTAAAAAAGATTTTACTGATTTTACTATTACCTACATTACTTTTCTTTTTATTGGGATTATGGCAAGTATCTAGATACAATTGGAAAAATAATATTATAACAAATATGAATCTGCCAGATATCTATCTGTTAGATAGCTGTAATCTTAATGAATTGAACTATAGACGTGTTATACTTTCTGGTATTATAAGTAACATAGAATTATACGTGTTTGCAGGACAAAAAGGGTATCACATATTATCTCCTATGCTATTATCTGATGGACATTATTTATTAATCAATAAAGGAATCTTTCAAGAAAAAACAGATTCAATACCACAGATCAAAAAAATAGATATAAATGGAGTATTATACTGCGATAGTGATAAAAGTAAAATATGGTTTATCAAGAATGATATCTCTGCAAATATATGGTTTACTTTTAATATAAATGAAATATCTAATGAATTAGGTATTATTTTAGATAAATGTATTCTTTGGCACAGTAATTCTGAGGTAGAGACAATCATCATAAAACAAATGAAACACTTAGAATATGCAATTACTTGGTTTTTACTTGCCTTATTATGGATGATTATGTGTGTAATTTACTACTTTAAAAATCCTTAAGGGTATCTCTTGAGATGAGAAACTTATATATGCAAGTATCATATCTTTCTATCTTTTATCTACTCTAAAACACTTCAAGATTCTTTGATCATAATGCTATAATTATCTTTTCTCATGCGATGTTGTAAAGACATGACTGTGCTCTCACTCATTCCGCTTAAGCTGAGAGCAGCTCCTCCTAATTGGGATCCTATTTCAGAGACTTCAGGAATAATTTTGCTTGCTCCTAATTTTTTATACATCTCTACATTACTAAGATCTGGTACACGTATTATAATATTAACATGTGGAAAATTCTCTGCAACTAATGAAAGAATTTTTTTGATAGTCACCTCATTTTTGATTGATACTACAAGAGCTTGAGCTCTTTCAATGCCTATTGATTTGAGAATTTCATATCTTGTAATATCTCCAAGATATATAGGAAAGCTTTCACTTTTTCCCTCTTTAACGATTTTAGATTGAATATCCACAACTACATAACTGAGATGCTCTGCAGTAAGCATTTTCGTGACTATATATCCTACTTGACCAAATCCTGCCACTATCACATGATTATATAAATCTTGTGTATCTTTTTCAATAGCATAATTATCTAAGATTGTTTTTTCAGAACTACATAAATTTGCTATACAATCTCCTAATCCAGATAAAAGAGGAGTAAAGGCCATTGTTACTGTCGTGACCATCATAAGGATTTGAGCAATTTCAGTAGGCAATACATTAATCTCATTTGCTAAGCGAAATAATATGAATGCAAATTCACCACCTTGTGCAAGTAGTAAGCCAGCTTGTATTGCAGGAGCAGTTTTAAATCCAAAGAACCTACATAACATGTATATTATAGCAGTTTTAACAACAATAAGAAGAATTGATAGTAAAGTAATGAGTAATAATTTATTGACCAATAGTTCAGTATTAATAGACATACCCACAGTCATAAAAAATAACCCAAGAAATAAATCTTTAAATGGTAAAACTGCTTGCTCTACAGAATGTCTATATTCAGTTTCCGCAACTAATAATCCAGCAACAAAAGCTCCTAATGCCATTGATAAATGGAATTGCTCAGTGATAAAAGCTGATCCTAATACTATGAGAAGAGTTGTCGAGATAAAAACTTCATTATTGCCCATTTTAGCAATTACTGCAAATAAAGGTCTTAATAATAATCTACCAGTTGTAAAAATGAGAACTAATGCAATTGATGCTTGTAATAATGAACCTGCTAATGAGCTGAGTAAACTATGCTCAGAATTGCCAGCAAGTAGAGGTAATAAGACTATTAATGGTACTACTGCAAAGTCTTGCATTAGTAGTACTGCTATTGATAATCTACCTACTTGACTAGCATGAGATCCTTTTTCTTGTAGAACTTGCAATACTATTGCAGTTGAAGAAAGTGCTAATCCTCCTCCAATTACTACGGAAATTTGTGTATTAATACCAAACGCAAGTGCGATGCACCATATTATTATAATCGTCACTATAACTTGTAGAGATCCAAAACCAAAAACATGCATTCGCATAGCTATCAGACGTTCAAAAGTAAGCTCTAATCCTATTATAAATAATAAAAATACAACACCAAATTCTGCAAAATTATCCATTGCGTCTACTGAATGTATCAAATTAAATCCATGAGAACCAATAACTGCACCAGCAACAAAGTACCCTAAGACTGGACTAATATTCATTTTCCAAAATGCTATTACTATAAAAACAGCAGCAGAGAGTAAGATGATAATATCAGGTAAATGATGAGAGTGATTGTGCATGTAATACCTCTATGTAACATGAGACCATTTGATTGAACATCCAATACTTGATGTTTGAATCAAGGGTGCATGATTTGTTTCTGCAATTAATTTCATAGCTTTAAATAATTCACTACTTCCTACTATATAGTTATGTTCTTTTTCTTTTGAAGTCTCATTAAAACGTCCACGATAACATAGCTTTAAATAAGAATTAAAACCAAAAAAGTCAGGAGTACAGACAGCACTATAAGCTCTAGCTATTTTCTGTGTACTATCAATTAAATATGGAAAGGTAAAATTATTTTTATGGGCAAATGTAATCATATTGATAAAAGAATCTTCTGGATATAGCTGAATATCATTTGACATAATAGCCACTGAATTTACTTGATACTCTTGTCTGAGTAATTCTACATCTTTGACTATATCTTGAATAATTGATAGAACGTAAGGACAATGATTACATATAAACATGACAATCAGACCATTTACACCAGAACAATCATTGAGAGTATGATGCTTGCCATCTACTCCTAATAGATTAAAATCCTGTGCAACAAAAGTAAAATCTGCTTTAGGAGCATCAAGAGCGACCATATTGATAGATGAACAACGATAGTATAATATACAAATATAATCTTACCAAGTAAGTGTCAAATAATTTTTCTATATACTTTGAATATATTCTTCTAATATACTATCTTCAATAGTAAATCTTTATGTTTATAACTTTTGAAGGAATAGATGGTTCTGGTAAAACAACACAATCCAAGCTCATCGCAAATTATTTTAGACAAATTCTAGGTGAACATCATGTAGTGTTAACTAGAGAACCAGGAGGAACTCTTTTTGCAGAAGAGATACGAAAGATATTATTAAAAAATAATATTGCACCTCTCTCTGAGCTTCTGCTGTTATTATCACTCAGATATGAACATATGAATAAAATCATCCTACCATCTCTTGAGAAAGGTAAGATAGTAATTTGTGATCGCTTTATTGATTCCACTATAGCATATCAGGGATATGCTCTTGGTCTTGACTTGGATTTAATCAGATATTTACATCAATTAGTAAAAATACAATATCCAGATATGACGTTTGTATTAGATATAGAGATTGCAATGGGATTAAAGAGAACAAAAATCAAAACTAAATATGAAAAGATGAATAGATCTCTCTATGAGAAAGTACGGATGGGATTTCAAAAAATAGCTATAAAAGAGCCTAAAAGATGCATTCTGATCTCTCATATTGAAGATAAATGTCAAAATCAAGTATATAGAGAAATTGTTAGTTACTTACAACACTCTTCTTTAAGAAGAATTTATTCTATTACTAAGTAAAATATTATATCATTACTTTGAAGATCTTAAATTTAATGTTCAGTATTATCTCATTATGTTTAATATATTGAAATAATATTTACATTAATAAAAAAAGAAGGAGGATTTTTGTGGCATATTTTGTGTTTTATTATCTTCTTTAATCATTTTTTTACCTTTTAATATCTCTTGTATATCGTTTCCGGTTAAAGTTTCGAATTCCAGTAGATTCTGAGCAATTAAATCTAAGTTGTCTTTATGTGTATTCAAAATCTCTTTTGCTTGTTCATAACAAATAGAAATAATGCGTTTGACTTCTGAATCTATAAGTTGCAATTTATCTTCAGAAATGATATCAGGGCCTTGCATACTGTCACGATTGTTATTATAACATACTGGACCTATCATTTCACTCATTCCCCATTTTGTAACCATAGCACGAGATAAATCAGATGCTTGTTTTATGTCAGAAGATGCTCCACTTGTTACCTTATCATAACCGAAAATTAACTCTTCTGATACCCTTCCACCCATAGCTACTGTGATATCTGCTATCATTTTTTCCCTTGTAAGAGCTACTCTATCTGTTTCAGGTAATCTCATAACTAAACCTAATGCTTGACCTCTAGGAATAATAGTCACTTTATGTATAGGATCGGAAGCAGGCATATTCACAGCAATAATAGCATGACCAGCTTCATGGTATGCAGTCAACTTTTTTTCTTCTTCTGTCATCATGATAGATCGTCTTTCTACTCCCATCATCACCTTATCACGAGCATATTCAAAATCGTCCATAGTAACAATTCTTTTGTTTCTTCTTGCAGCTATGAGAGCAGACTCATTTACCAAATTTGCAAGATCAGCACCTGAAAAACCAGGTGTCCCTCTTGCAACTATTTTTAAATTTACATCTGGTGCCAGAGAGATTTTTTTAATATGAGTATTTAATATTTTCTCACGTCCATTTATATCAGGTAAAGAAATATTGATCTGTCGATCAAATCTCCCTGGTCTCAAAAGAGCTGGATCTAAAACATCTGGTCTATTAGTTGCTGCAATGATGATGACACCTTCATTAGACTCAAAACCATCCATTTCAACTAATAACTGATTAAGTGTTTGTTCTCTTTCATCATTACCACCGCCTAACCCAATACCACGATGACGACCTACTGCATCTATTTCGTCTATAAAAATTATACAAGGAGCATTTTTCTTACCTTGATCAAACATATCACGTACACGACTTGCACCCACACCTACAAACATTTCAACAAAATCAGAACCAGAAATGCTAAAAAATGGCACATTAGCTTCTCCAGCAATTGCACGAGCAAGCAGGGTCTTACCAGTGCCTGGAGAGCCAATTAAAAGACATCCTTTTGGAATCTTACCACCTAGTACTTGAAATTTCTCCCTGTGCTTTAAAAAATCAACGATTTCTATAAGTTCTTCTTTTGCTTCATCAATACCAGCGACATCATTAAATGTCACTTTTGTTCCAATTGTCATGAGCCGAGCTCTGGATTTTCCAAAGCTCATTGTTCTACTACCACCTGCTTGTGTTTGTTTTAAAAGGAATAATAACAATCCTATAAAAATAAAGGTTGGAATCCAAGAGATCAATAATCCCCCAAGAATACTCATTGCAGAGTCTCCAGTTGAGAAAGAAAAATGTACCTTTTTATCATGTAGCATTTTTATCAATTCACTATATATAACTCCACTTGAAGAAAAACCTGAACCATCAAGAAATTTCCCTTCAATATTTTGATTTCTAATAATAATGCTATCTACATCATTATTGTCTAATCTAGTTAAAAACTCAGAAAATGGTATAGTAATTTTTTTGCTTTCTATACTTCCGTGGAATTGAATATATGCAACTGAAATAAGTACTATAATGACCAACCAAATTAACAAGCCTTCTAAAAATTTTTTCATTCTTATTTTTTACTAAATACCAATCAAGGTTACCAAATTTTGTTTTATTATGCTATCAATAATACAATGACAATGATTCCCAGTCATATCCTGTTTTGTACAAATAATTTGAGGATAAGCAATAATCTTTGTATCTAGCATTACCACAGGTAATGTAAATATTACTTCATGATGACAATCATAACTTTCTCTTAAATACTTAGGAAGTGTTCTTGTAATTTGTCCTAAAGGTGCAAGAGTTACTGAGCATTCTGATATATTACCTAGTATTGAGCATTGAAATCTATTATCCCATATAACAGACTCTGTGACTGGTACAGTAAGAACTATGCTTTTTATCTTTGATATTTCACGCAATATTAAAATATACTCTCTATATTTCTTGATTTTACATCCAGATAAAGTACAAGTAAGATTACTATCTTTCTGTAAGATTTTACTGAATATTTTATTGATACTATCAAATCTTGGTTTGTACAAGGCATTGCCAATTATCATAATAGAATACACAAGGATTCTGAGTGACATCTCTTCTGGTAACTGA
This sequence comes from Wolbachia endosymbiont of Howardula sp., assembly GCF_025021925.1. Taxonomy (GTDB): domain Bacteria; phylum Pseudomonadota; class Alphaproteobacteria; order Rickettsiales; family Anaplasmataceae; genus Wolbachia. The sequence goes on from NZ_CP092368.1 coordinate 125,745, forward strand.
TCAAATGCGCTAAGTTTAATTGCAATATATCCAAGATCATGTAAGAGCACATGTTTATTAAATTCTATATTTAAATAATATTTTAATGCTTTTATAGCTCTTCTAGCATGCAAAGCTGTTAGACAGATTCTATCTGTTAACATCTTTTGATTACTACTGATATGTAATAATTTGCGATATAAAGTACGCTTATATTTTACATCTAAATTACTTTTATCTTCTCTCCATTTCAGATTGTAATAAAGTGCATATTCTTCTATATTATTACGAGAAAAATCTAATAATGGTCTGATAATATATATACCATTACACAAAGATTTATAATTCATCGATGATAATCCATCTAATCCGCTCCCTCGTTCCAATCTCAATAAAAATGTTTCCGCTTGATCATCTTTATGATGAGCTATAAATAGTTGTTTTATATTATTATTTTTACACCATCCTATTAATAATTGATATCTCGCATCTCTTGCTTGTGCTTGAATATTATTTTTAATATTCTGACCTTGCCATTCTAATATTAATGCTTTTTGTACACCAAATTCTTTTGCATAGTGTATAATAAACTGGGCATCTTGACTTGATTCAAGTCGAATACCATGATTTACTGTGAGTACTATAGGTAATGGATAGTGACATTTTTTAGTCCAGTTTGTAATTAAATGTAGTAAGACAACACTATCTATTCCACCTGATACTGCAACTGCCAATTCATTATTATGAGAAGCCAAGTGATTAATTTTATTTTGAAAGAGACGTTCTAATTTCATATCTATCTTTATAATCTTAATGTATTCTACAGTTGAATATTATTTTGTAGATAGCAATATACCTAAAAGAATTCAAGCTGTGATTGATCATGATAATGATATCGTAAAGATAATGTTCAAGATCAAATTTCCTTATAATCGTTCTAGATATATTGATCAATATATACTCAAGATATCTGATGAAAATATATCTTCATATATATACAAATCATTCATATATTTAAAGACAGAAATATATAAGAATCAGTGCTAAAAAAAGATCGTTATATCATACATATATTCCTTATCTCGAAGATTAAAATGCAATGTACTTTAAATTAAGAGTTTATTATTTTCAGCCTTATTATTTCTATAGCATTAGTTATAGATCTGATAATGCAACACTAATTATACCTATACATTATGTAATATATTGCGATTAGATTTTATATTCTCTACTAGCAAGATATTACTAAACACATATTATATTTTTGCTCTTACGATCATAAAAATAATCATAGCGTAATTCAGTACAATACATTCTTTTAATTAAAAACATTATACTAAAATACTGAGATACAATTTTCTAAAAATTATTATGAATGTATATAAAAATATTATTAAAAGTAAAAATATAATTTTTATTATCACATAGATATAGAAATATACTGTTTTATTGTACTTTTACTATATTATAGAATGAGGTATTATCCCATATGAATAAATTGCAATATGAAATCTTATAAGTTTTTAGAAGAAGTATTATCTAAAATACAGAATATAAAAAATATACTTAAAGTGCTAAATCAAAGCCAGTTGGCTTTAGAGGAAAAAATACAGCAAATCAGTCTTTTAGAAGAGATTAGACATGAAATGATCTCTCATAATATAATACAGGAATCATTAGAAGAAGCAGATGCTATAATCATTAAGAATAAGGGTATACAAGATTTAAAACTAAAATTAATAGAGAGAATACACAGAAGCAATAGAGCTGTTCCAATACACTTAGTTAAAACTCTGTCTAAAACTAAAGTAGAATGTCACGCTTTATGGTGTTTATCTCATACTGAAGTCAGTCATTTGAATAAACTAAAAGAAAGGTTTGCAGAGTTAATTAAACTCACTCGTGAAGTCGCTGCTATCAAATCACAACAACTACAATGTTCAGAATATGATGTGCTTCTTTCAGAATATGATTCAGATATTAAAGAAGCAAATATTAAGGAAATATTTCCTAAAATAGGAAAATTCTTTAGTGATAATATAGATCAAGTAATTGAACAATATAAGAAAGATAAGACTATGCATATGCAAAAAGTGCCTATACATAAACAGATTGCACTTGGATCTTATTATTTACAGAAGATAGGTATTGCATTGCATGATGTGAATACTGCATATCATGTACCTATTAGGTATCATGAATCTGATTTTTGCTCTAACTTGTTTTCAACATTGCGATTGAGTGGGTATGCAATGTGCCAGAAATACTTAATTAGTAATTCTATTACTAGTCTCATCACACGAGATATTATGTATGAAATGCATGGTCTCTTTATGGAGAAGATGATAGGGAAATCGAGAGAATTCATAGAGTTTATTCATCCATATATAAAAGAAAAATTTGCTATAAAAGGTAAGTGTAACATAAATGTCAGTAATATAGAAAATTTACATTTACTTTTTCATAAAGTGAACCTCTCTTCATCATTACAACAGATCGATGAGTTTAGTTTGTTAGGACATATTATGTTAAGAACAAAACTCGAACAAGATCTCATACGTGGTACATTAGACATTCAAGATTTACATAATGCATGGATAGAAGGTATGAAGCATTACAAAATTCCAATAAAAGTAAAAAATGAACTTGATACTTACTTGCAAGATGAATACTGGGTACGAGGTATGATAGGTTATTTTCCTATCAAAATGATATCATTAATGTCTGCTATACAAATCTTTTTATTTATTAAACTTCATCATACTGAATCTTTAAATTCTATCATAAAAGGAGATTTTAGTCTATTAATCAATTGGTTATCCAATAATGTATACAATACAAAATCTACATTTTTAGATATGCTAAAAAAAGTGACAGGCAATGGCTTAGACATCGAGAGTTGTACTAGATATTTATCTCATAATTATCATCTTTCTTAAAATGAAATGATTTTCTACACTAGAATCATTATTAGGTTAGGATAGGAATGAAATTTGTAGAGAGATGAGAATCACATAATAGCTATTATTACAGTAACATATAATGATCATAAATTTTATGAGAGATAGTAAAAAAGCACAAAGTCAAAGTATGATAAAAACAGGATATTTAATATATAATATGAGACAGGGAATTTATAATTCTGATATCAAGTATATCACATAAACTTATAAATCTTCAATTGTTATGCTCTTTAATTGTGAAGATCATCACACTGATTCAGTACATTATGATTTTTGATAACGTCTTAATACTCTATACATTAAGCGAGTCATTTTTATCCTAACATGAGTATTATATAATTGACATAATAGTCAAATAAATAGATATTTTATGTCAACATTGACAATTTATATCGATATTTATCTTAACAAATATATGAGATTGATGTTTATCGCAAAGAAAAATCACTAAGAATCAAAATGCTTGTTGTTATACAAATTCACATCATAATCAATATAAAGGAATATAATAATCACAATGATATATATTGATTTATTAGAGATTTATATCCTTAATGAAGGTAATGATGATTACAGAATTTAATATTGAGGATCTCTTACAAGATAAAGCACCACATCAAACTAAAGTTGTAGTCGCAATGTCAGGAGGAGTAGACAGCGCTGTAGCGGCTTCACTACTACATGCCCTAGGATATCAAGTAATAGGAATCACGATGCAACTCTATAATACTGAAATAACTAGTATAAAAAAAAGTGCATGTTGTGCTGGAAGGGATATTTATGATGCTAAGCGTGTGGCTGATAGTATTGGATTTCCTCATTATATTTTAAATTATGAAGCAGTCTTCAAAAAAGAAGTAATAGAATATTTTATCAATAGCTATGTGCATGGCGAAACTCCCGTACCATGTATAAAATGTAATCAAACAGTAAAATTTCGTGATCTCTTGCAGGTCACAAAAAATCTTGATGCAGATGTGCTAGTGACGGGACATTATGTGAGAAGACTAGAACAAAATGGCAAAGTCAAACTGTATACAAGTATAGATAAAAAAAAGGATCAGAGCTACTTTCTCTTTTCTATTACAGAGCAACAGTTACAGTTTTTAAGATTTCCATTAGGATGGTTTTATAAAAATGACATTAGAAAATTAGCACAATACTTTGGTTTACAAATCTTTGATAAACCGGATAGTCAAGATATTTGCTTTGTTTCTGAGAGTTATAACAAAACAATTGCTCATTTAGCTCCTGCATCTATTCAGAAAGGCACAATTATAGATACTGAAGGAAAAATATTAGGTGAGCATAATGGTATAATAAATTTCACAATAGGTCAAAGAAAAGGTTTAGGTCTGAACTCTCATATACCTCTATATGTGATTAGACTAGATATAGAAAATAACCAAGTAATAGTTGGTACAATAAATTATTTAATGCAAAAAAAAATATTTATTAAAGAGTTAAATTGGTTAGAAAAACCAAAGCAAGATATGACAGTACTTGTTAAATTAAGATCATCACATACAGGTAGCTTAGCAACAATACATGCAAGTGAAGAACAAAATACAGCATGTATTACATTACACGATAACCACTTTGGTATTAGTCCAGGTCAAGCATGTGTTGCATATAAAGATGAGCAAGTAATGGGAGGTGGATGGATATATATTTAACTATGTTATACATGACTGATAAATAAATATAGAAATTTGTATTAGTATATTATATTCTTTCTTAATGGTTTTATAGGGATAACTCTTAATATGAATTTAAGTCAAATATCATCAACGCAACATATTCTAAATGTCATGATTGAAATCAGTGCACATTCTTTTCCTATTAAATATGAATATAATCAAGATATAGAACTATTACAAGTTGATAGATTTCTATCGACATCTATGATATATCCGTGCAATTATGGTTTTATACCTAATACACGTTCAGGAGATGGTGATCCTATAGATATCTTAGTCATTACACAATGGCCATTAAACTCTAATGTAATGATCTCAGTACGTCCAATAGGAGTATTATTGACCACAGATGAAAAAGGACAAGATGAAAAAATATTATCCGTTCCCTCTTCTCAGGTCGACAATTATTACGATAATATCTTCAATTATTCTGATCTTCCTAAAAATCTATTAGATAGAATAGTACATTTTTTCACTCATTATAAAGATTTAGAAAAAGAAAAAGCAGTTATAGTAGGTGAATGGATGAATGCGGAAACTGCAAAAAGATTCATTCAGAATTCTATTCTGTGAATATATACTTAGTCGAGAGTGATTTTTTATATTAATTAATATATAATAATAGTATTATATAGCATGGCTTAATATATATTGTCATCACAAATGAAACATTCTGCAACTTATATTGGAATCATGATATACAAGAAAAAAACATACTATCATATCAATACATAATATTATTTGGAAGGATGGCCGAGATGGCTTAAGGCGTCGGTTTGCTAAACCGTTATACGATATTAGAATTGTATCGAGGGTTCGAATCCCTCTCCTTCCGTCAAATTATATATAATCTCATATAATATCTTGTGCTATTTTTTTCTTCTTTAGCATTTATAGAGATTCTCTAAGAGAGGAGACGTGTAACAATAATACAGATGCATATGCTTTTATTCCCTCACTTCTCCCAAGTGAACCTAATTGTTCTGCAGTAGTTGCTTTAATATTGACAGATTCATCCTGTATATCTAATACATGAGCAATAATTTTTTTCATTTGCTTCTTATAAGGAGATATGATAGGTGTTTCACATACTATAGTAATATCTAAATTTGATACGATATATCCTTTTTCTTGTGAAAGATTAACTACAAAATATAAGAAATATAATGAATTATAATTCTTCCACTTAAGAGAATCAGAAGGAAAATATTCACCTATATCACCACATCCTAATGCTCCTAGTATTGCATCAACTATTGCATGTATTGCAACGTCACCATCAGAATGTGACTCTATTGACATATTATGTTCGATTTGTACACCACAAATCCTTATATATTGTGTCTCTTCATCATTATTTTTTATAAATCTATGTATATCATAACCATGACCTATACGAAACTTAGATTTCTCAAAAAGAAGATGTGCAATATGAAGATCTTCTTTTGTAGTTAATTTAAAATTGCTTTTTTCACCTGTTATGATCATAACTTTTTTTTTGCATGCTATCATTAATGATGAATCATCAGTAAAGTCTTGCGCTAATTGACAAGATGAATGATTAGAAAGATCATGATTTGATTTATAGCACGATAATAATGTCTTGAAATTAAAAATTTGAGGAGTCTGTATATTTCGAATATTATGTCTTGGAATAATACCTTGAATAATATCATTACTAATAGATGCTGTTGTATCTTCTACTGCGATTACTGGTACTATTCCTTCTATCATATGTCTTTTTCTGATCATAGATTGCACTATATTATTAATCAATATATTACCTAAAAAAGGTCTACAAGCGTCATGTATGATCACAAAAAAAGGCTCTATCTTTTGTAAGCTTTCAAGTCCTAATTTTACTGATAAATACCTTGTATCTCCTCCATATATAGGAGATAGTAATTTCTTTTCTAGAGTAGTTTTTATCTGAATAGGTAATAATTGTGTTTTCAATATACCTATGTTACATATCGGCGATATATCAATGAAATGATTTATCGTCTCTTGATATAAATTGCTGTGATTTTTGTGAATGATCACTCTTATATAATCTATATATTGATTAGTAAGAAACTTTTTTATCGAATGCCATAACATGGGGTAACCATCAAGCTTAATATACTGTTTAGGGATATTAAAATTACATCTATTACCTATTCCTGCTGCAACTATTAATGTAGCTATTTTATATTTTTTCTCTTGTATAAGATTCATATGAATGCGCTTATTAGCATAATAATTGACAACTTATATATGACTATTCATAAGTACTCTATAATAATGAGAAGATTATATATAAACTAATACACTTGGATATAATATATAAAATTGTGAGAGAAGAATCTTCATGATAATATACTATCACTGCATCTTACATATCATTTTGATAATCTCTCTGAGAGATCATCTTGTAATAATAAAAATATTTAACTATGCAAGTCTAATCTTATTATAGAGCGAGTTTCAAATTTCTATTTTTGAAATATTATGACATATATGAGATTTTTATCTCTCAAGATGAATATATTATTCATATAATGCTACATTTTAGCTAGTATATTACTTATCATCTTGGCTATATACTACATCATTGCAACTAAATTAAAAATAGTTATAATAATATTACGGATATAAGTAGTATGACAAAATATATATTCAAAATGTACTTATGTTAAATGATGATTAATATCATGTGTGATATTCATGTTTGGTAATATATTATTTAATATTTTTCTTATAATATGGGAATTATTCTTCACTATATTGACTCTTCCTATAGTGTTTTGCTCTAAATATATTCTCAAGATCATTTTTACCTTATCAGTAAGAATTGTATTATTTATGCTACGTGTATTATGTAGTATTACATACGAAGTGAGAGGTTTGGAAAATATTTTAACATCTCCCTGTATTATTGCCTCTAAACATCAATCACCATTTGAAACTCTTATTTTTATGCTTTTATTTAAAAATGCGGTTTTTATTCTAAAGCATGAATTACAATGGATACCATTTATTGGTTTACATCTCAAAGCATTAAGAATGATTTTTATTAATAGAGCAAATGGAATTGCTTCTATTCGTCATATAATAAAATCATCAAAAATACTCATAAAAGAAAACAAAAGTATCATCATTTTTCCTGAAGGTACGAGAACAGAGATAAATCGAAAAATAGCATATCATCCAGGTGTATTTATATTATATTCCCTATTATCTCTTCCTGTATTACCAATAGCTTTAAACACTGGTTTATTTTGGCCAAAAAGCATTATATCTGCACATAAGCATCCTGGAATCGCAATAATAGAAATATTACCTCCCATACTACCTGGGTTAAGTAAAGAGGAATTCTTATACAGACTAGAAAGTGCAATTGAAGCAAAAAGTCTCGCATTGACTAAGAAAAAAAACTAGTATTGCATATGAGTAAAAGTTATATAAGTACATTATAGTAAAAAACAAAGAATGAGGTTATCAAATATATATGGCAAATCATAAAAGCGCGAGAAACATGATTAAGGTATCGGCAAAGCGTACTTTGATAAATAAGATGCGTAAAAGTCAGACTCGTACTGCGATTAGAAAAGTATATGATACATTCACTAATAGTAATAGAGAGAATATGATTGTGGCATTTAAGAAAGCTGAATCTATATTACATAAGTGTGTTAATAAAGGTATTATTCATAGAAATACTGCTGCACGCAAGATTAGTCGTCTAAATGCAAAGATCAAAACATACATGATAGGAAAAGATTAAGAGTGAGTAGTGCTAGTGAGCAAATTATTACTTCTAGATATCTGTATGTTATATAATCATCATATTAACTAATACTTGTGTGATATTCTATCCATTTTACAGTCAGTTTTTCTTGTAAGCTATTTTGCATTAAACGCTCACTTAAAAAATCGAAATCAACGTATTCCATATTCTGATCTTGAGTGCTACAACTATAAACAAAGGATTCTTGGCCTGTATTAACATTAAAATGTCTTTGTAAACATTGAGCACAGATCTCTTTCATCATGCATTGCATAGGAGAATTAATAGAAGATATTGCGATGTGATTTGATTTTAAATATGGCTTGAGAATTGTCATTCTAGCATGATTTATAGCTTTCATCATATGCACAGAACCTACAGTAATAATTGTATCTATTTCTTGTAACTGTATATGATGTATACCACATCTTCCTAATTGATAGGCTATAATACCTTCTACTATATTACCATGAAAGGATTGATCTTGCATTCTATTGATTTCAATCATTCCTTCTTCACATGTCCATACAACCACATTTGCGACGGTTTCAATCATATTGCGTTTGAAGACATCATTAAGTCTTTTAAAACCCGCAAAGTACAATACTTTATTATTCTTTTTAAGACATAACTGTCCTATTGAAAATAATACTGCATTTCCTACACCACCCCCAACTAGCATGATATTGCTCATATTCAAACTGAGAGTCTACTCTCTTGCTTAATTATTCATATTACATCATATACAATATTATGCGATTCATCAACTCTGAAATCCTTGTCAAGGATTTCAGAGTTAAAGTACTATACTAGCTCTGATACACTAAAAAACTGAATAAATAAAATACTTGTACTTATATATGTGTTCAAGTAATATTAAGTTTTACTGAATATTAATATGCTAGATGATATCCATGAGGAATGTGGAGTATTTAGTATAAGCTGCAATCACGATGCTGCCTTTAACTCTGTACTATCCCTACATGCTCTACAGCATAGAGGTCAAGAAGCTTTTGGTTTAGCAACAAGTGATAATGGTCAATTACACTATTATCACTTACAAGATGAAGTGAGTAGTGCATTTGATAATATAGATAAAATAAAACAAGCCTTACCTGGATATTATGCAATAGGTCATGTGAGATATTCTACAAGCGGGACTAAATCTGGTGCTCAACCGATATTTGGATATAATAAAAAATTTGGATGTTTTGCAATAGCTCACAATGGTAATTTAATAGGTATTTCTCCTATACGGGATGCTCTCATTCAACAAGGATGTGTCTTTCAATCGGATATTGATACAGAAATAGTAGTGCGTTTATTAGAAAGAAATACTCAAGACAGTTTTGTCAATAGTGTGATAGATGTTCTAAAACAAATAAGAGGTGCCTATTCTTTTGTACTGATTCATCAAGATATCATACTAGGAGTACGAGATCCCGCAGGCATTAGACCTCTTGTATTAGGTAAGTTAAATAATTCTTATATCATGACATCTGAAACGTGTGCCCTTGATATTATCAATGCTGAATTTATTAGAGAAATTCAGCCTGGTGAATTAGTAATTATTGATCGTACTGGTTATCTTACGTCTAAATTTCCCTTTTTAACACAAAAGTCAAGTTTTTGTCTTTTTGAATATATTTATTTTTCAAGACCAGATAGTATTATGATGAATACATCTATATATAATATAAGAAAAAAAATAGGCCGTGTTCTTGCAGAAGAAAGCCCTATAAGAAAGAATGTAGATATGATCGTGCCAATTCCTGATTCTGGAATACCTGCAGCTATTGGATTCTCTCAATATTCAGGAATATCTATGGAATTAGGAATCGTGCGTAATCATTATATAGGAAGAACTTTTATACAGCCTACAGATAAAATACGCCAAGTAAGAACAAAATTGAAATTTAATGCTAATAAATATCTTTTAAAGAATAAAAATATCATTTTGATAGACGATAGTATCGTACGTGGCAATACCTTAAAAAGCATAATTTTCATGCTAAAGAATGCAGGAGTACAAGATATTCATCTCAAAATCTCAAGTCCACCAATGAAATATTCCTGTTTTTATGGTATTGATACTCCAAATTCCAAGCACCTTATTTCCGCTAATCAATCTATAATAGAGATGCAAAAGAATATAGGAGTAACGAGTTTATATTTTTTAAGTATTGAAGGACTTTATCGTGCTGTTAATGGAGAGACGCGCAATAATAATGCACCTCAATATTGTGATGCCTGTTTTACTGGCGATTATCCTATTGGAAATAGTTAAAACGTATGCAGTATATCACATAAATGAAGAGGGAGCTCTTAAGGAGCTTAATCTTTATATTCATTTTTTTGATAAATATTTAGTTTAATTAATATATATTACCTTGAAAGATTCAAGCATCATACTTAAATCTTTAATACAATAACAGATTAATGAGGCGGATAATGCATAATATAAAGGATACTGAGAATCTACAATTTGATACTGAAGTCAGTAAAATACTTAACATAGTGATTCATGCTCTTTATACTAATAAAGATATTTTTTTACGTGAATTAGTATCAAATGCATCAGATGCCTGTGATAAATTACGTTATGAATCTCAGTTAAATTCTGATTTATTGAGCGTTAATGATGAACTAAAAATTAGTATCAGTTTCAATAAAGATAAGAGTGCACTATACATTACAGACAATGGTATAGGTATGAATAGACAAGATTTAATTGATCATCTTGGTACAATTGCAAGCTCAGGGACACAGAAATTCTTGGAAAATATTAAAAATACTAAGGACGCACAGAAAAATATAGATGTAATTGGTAAATTTGGTGTAGGTTTTTATTCAAGCTTCATGGTTGCGTCAGAAGTAATAGTACAATCAAGAAAAGCAGGAGAAGAAGAAACTTGGATGTGGACCTCTAAGGGAGATGGTGGATATTCAATTAGTAAATTAGAAAATATCAATACTCATCATAAAAGTGGTACTAAAATTACACTCATTCTCCATGCTGGAGAGCATGAATTTTTAAATCAATCTCGTATTAAAAATATTATTACTACTTATTCAGATCATATCACTTTTCCTATTGAATTTATAGATGAAGAACAAAAAAAGAGCGAAAAATTAAATAGTAATGCATCTATTTGGACTAAATCAAAAAAAGAGATTACTCAAGAAGAATACAATGCATTTTTTCGTTACATTTCTAATATGAATGATAATCCTTGGATGACATTGCATAACAAAAGTGAAGGAATCATAGAATATACAAATTTATTATATATCCCTTCTGTTAAGCCTTTTGATTTATTTCATCCAGATAGAAATTGTTCTGTAAGATTATATGTCAATAAGGTCTTTATTACTGAAAATAATGTACAAATTATACCACAGTATTTACGCTTTTTACGAGGTATTGTTGATTCACCTGATTTGCCTCTGAATATTAGTCGAGAAACATTACAGAATAATCGTGTTGTTGATCAGATCAAAAAATCTATCACGAAGCGTGTGCTCTCAGAGATCAGTAAAAGAGCACAAGATAATATAGAAGAATATATTAATTTCTGGAGTAATTTTGGTGCAGTATTAAAAGAAGGTCTATGTGATTCTCTTGCTACAGAAGATCGTGAGATGCTACTCTCAATTTGTAGATTTCATAGTACTAAATATGATACATTAGTCAGTCTTGATGATTATATTTCAAGAATGACTCCGGATCAATCTCATATTTACTATCTGACAGGCAACAGTCTTACTGCAGTCAAAAATAGTCCTCAACTTGAGGGATTTATTAATAAAGGATTGGAAGTATTATTATTTATTGACCCAGTTGATGATTTTTGGACGAGTGTAATTCGTCAATATAAACATAAGGAATTCAAATCTGTGACAAGATCTGGTGTTGATATAGAAAAATTTTCTTTAGAGAAACAAAATCAGAATCAATCAAATATAGAAAATAACGAAACTATTCTTGATAATATCAATTCAGATCCTATAATAAAATATTTTACAAAAGTACTTGGTACTTTAATAAAAGAAGTCAGAGTTTCAAAAAAATTAATTGATAGTCCAGTATGTTTAACTGTTGATGAAGGTGGAATAGATCTAAGAATGGAACGCTTTTTACGTGAACAAAAACAATTAGATTATCGCACACCTAAAGTATTAGAAATAAATCTTAAGCATATTATTGTCAAAAACATTTTGAATGCTTATAATCAAAATGGAGAAAATCAAATATTAGAAGACATCATTTATTTATTGTTCTATCAAGCGTGCATTATTGAGGGTGAAGAGATAGATAGTCCACATATTTTTACTAATAGACTCAATAATATACTTGCTAGCATTTTAATGCAATCATGTGTTCAATGATATAAAGAAACTTGAAGGTTTATTCTTTCATCTCTATATCTGAGAGATCATCATTACAAGATATTTACTTTAAGAATCAAGAATTTTTCTCTTAACTGCAATATTCATTGCAATATTATACTTGATGTTTTAATCATTTAAAATTATAATTTTAAATGATTAAAACATCATAATATGATAGATTACGAAAAAATATTTTTACAAAAAATCATAGATATCAAACAAGAAGGAAGATATCGTGAATTTACACATTTTGTTTCTGTACCTGGTAAATTTCCTCATATTATGGACTATGAAAGAAATAGAGAAGTGATAGTATGGTGTAGCAATAATTATCTAGGCATGTCACAAAATAAACACGTTATTGCTGCTATGCAAAGTTCATCAGTTGGTGCAGGTGGTACAAGAAATATTTCAGGAACAACAAAAGAAGTTGTAGAACTTGAAAAGTCTTTAGCTACATTACATAATAAAGAGGATGCTTTAACATTTTCTTGTGGTTATCTTGCTAATCAAACAACACTCAGTACATTATCTTCTATAATTCCTGATGTAGTTATTTTTTCAGATGAAAAAAATCACTCTTCAATAATAGAAGGAATAAAATCAGGTAAAAGACCAAAATATATATTTAATCATAATGATATATCTCATTTAGAAACATTATTAAAATCTATCAGTATTAACATACCTAAGATTATAGCTCTTGAATCTGTATATTCAATGGATGGTGATATAGCACCTTTAAAAGCAATATGTGATCTTGCAGATCAGTATAATGCAATTACTTATTTAGATGAAGTACATGCAGTTGGAATATATGGAGAACATGGTGGAGGTATTGCTGAACAAGAGGGAATTATGAATAGAGTGACTATTATTCAAGGGACATTATCAAAGGCTTTTGGAGTCATGGGAGGATATATTGCTGCTTCAAAGAATTTAGTAGACGTCATAAGAAGTTCTGCACCAGGTTTTATCTTTACTACCGCTATGTCTCCTATTTTAGCAGCTGCAGCTAAGGCAAGTGTTGAATATCTAAAATCCAGTAATATTGAAAGAGAGATGCATAAGATAGTTGTGAAAAAAGTAAAAATAGCATTAAAAAATGTAGGTATCAATTTTATTGATACAAATACTCATATTATTCCGATCATAATTGGTGATTCACAATTATCCAAAAGTGCATCAAAATTGATGTTTGATACATACAGCATATATGTACAACATATAAATTATCCTACAACTCCAAGAGGCACTGAACGTTTTCGTATTACCCCTACACCTTTTCACACTGATAACATGATACATCATTTAGCAGAATCTTTAGTCAAGGTTTTTAAATCATTATCTATTCCTATTAGAGAATCATGATTCTCTAATTGAACATTGCCAGCGATTATTAGATCTTGATGTTCTATAATGCTACCTCCACTTTCCTCAAGAAAAAGCCTTCCTAGTAAAGTTTTATATTTATTGATACCTGAATATATTAATCCAGTATACCTGTCTGTCGCAAGATATACAAAACCTAAGACTGAAGATCCTATTGATCTTATATTCATATTATGAGATGAAACTCTGTGTAACAAGTTACTACTGATATCTATTAATCCACCTGATCTATTTTTAGTGCGAAGTTTTACATTACGTGATCTCGCATCTTCAAGAAAAGCACCTTTTTTTTCTTCTGCCCAAAAAGTTTCTCTTAAAGCTGGAGCATCTATCACCACTGCTATAACTTTATTTTTATAAATTAAACAAACTGATATAGCAAAATATACTATACAACTAGAAAAATTTTCTTTACTTTCTATAGGTAAAATAAACCAGTTATAATCTCTACTGACTGTCTCTTCTTGTTCATTCTCATAGATAAATCCATAATCTTTTTTATAATTAAATAAATATTCTTGTATCATATTCTGTGATCTTGAATATGTTTTATTAATAAAATCTTCTGATCTAATATTATAGATTTGTAATTCATTAAAATCTCTCATAAGTTGTTTAGAAGCGCTTTTTATAGACTCAAGCATTACATTAATTCTAGGAGATGAAATAGAGGACATAATATTACCGCACTCTTGCGTGATAACTATCATTAGGAGTATATACTACAATTGTATCTCCTATTTTAATAAATTGTGGTACTGTTATTCGCATACCATTTTCTAAAATCACAGATTTATAAGAAGGTGCAATAGAATGTCTTCTTTCTTCTGTATCCTTAACAATTAATATGACATAATCAGGAATATATGCAGCAATAATTCTCTCTTGATAGGATGTGACTTTTATATTCATATTGTCCTGTAAATAATGTTGTTTATCTCCTAGCAAATCTTTATTGATCATAATCTGTTGATAATCACTCATATGCATTAAATGCACAATTTTACCTTCAGTAAAAAGATAAATATAATCCTCTTCGTTGAGAATTGCTATTCTGATGATAGCATCAGAACGAAATCTTGCATAATGTTTATTTTTAGTGATAATATTTTTCATCTCAGCTTGTATATATGCAACCCCTTTACCAGGTTTAGTATGCATGACATTTATCACTAAAAATAAACATCCATGATGTTCTAATATTTGTCCAATTCTGATATCATGTGCTTTATCTGCCATATAGTATAATTATATCAGATTATAGTAATATTCTTTTATATTAGATATTAAATGTTTAATTAGTCAAGTGAGTCGATAAATTCAGGTAAATTCACGATCATATATTTTTTTTTTATATTGAGATATGGAAATATATCTTGAGTAAACGGTAACATAATATGTTGTTGATTCTTTACCATTAGAATTTTTAGTATATCTCCTGATCCAAAATTATCTATAGATACCACATATCCATATAATATAAGAGTATGTAATCTCACCTCCATATTTAGCAGGTCATCATAGTAATAATGATCTGAAATATTAAGTTTTGGTAGTGTATTTCTTGTGATATATAACTTTTTACTTTTCAAGAGAGATGCATCATCATATGAATTAATATGACTAATTTTTGCAATCACTAAATTCCATCCTATTACAGATAGAGAATTAATTTCGTATTTCTCAAAATCACTTATGAGTATACCATATAATGAAATATTTTCTGGATATTCAGTAAAAGTCCTGATTTTTACAGCGCCATGAATACCATGAGGAGATATGATCATTCCTAAACATATTAAATGATTATTCATATAATCAATTTTAGGCTCTTGATATCCTTTCTTCATACTTTACTAATTAACTTATTTTGCAGATATTTCTACTGCAATCTATTATCTCTTCATTATACTATACTGTTTTATATTACTGATATTACTATCATGATACAAATTATTAGTCTTTGCTTTTATTCAATATCTTAATTTTAGTTATGACTCTCTCTTGTTTTCTTAGATGATTGACTGGATACAATAAAGAGTCAGACTTTAAAAGTGTATATGACTGCTTTCAAGACTAATATATCATATAAATACTAATAATATCTCTCTTTGAGATATAAAGCGATATCTATTTACTCATGCTATAGTATACTTCAAAATTATTATTTTGAATGTTTTTGAATAAATATAATGTCATATTATTTGTATGATTACATCTCTTGAGAGATATTAGTGCATGAGATCACTATTATGATATTTATTAATAATATTCATTACATATGCGAGATATAAAGGTGCTAATAGTTTTGCTAAGATTTAGCATCTCATAAATAGGTTTGAATTTCTATAAAAATCTTAAAGGTAAGTTGAGTATAACTTATCAATATCTAGTAGTAGCAAAAGATTAATAACCTGAATATCAGTGTTTTTCTATCGATATAGATGTGAAATATAGCATTGAAAATAGTTTAATTGCTTAATTTCTCAAATGAGACAAAGAATTCGAGGATTTTGATATCAAATATCAGATATATTCAATATATTCATCAAATGAAATCAGCAATATGTACAATCATAAATATATATACGATCTTGATAATCATTAGTATATGAATAGAAATTGTTATTTAAAAAAGTTACAATTAAGTAATTTTCGTAATCATTCATACTGTGAGCTTTTATTAGAAAACAGGTCAGTAGTAATTACTGGAAATAATGGCATTGGTAAAACCAATATCCTTGAAGCTATTTCATTGCTGGGTAAAAGTAATGGTATGAAAAAAGTAAAAGTCCATGAAATGCAAAATAGATTTAGTACTGAAGATTGGATGATATATTATGATTTTTTTAATGGCACAGCTTATAATGCTATTAAGATTATGAAACGATCAAATAAAAAACTCATATATATTGATGGTACAAAGCAATCAAATTATTCAGAGCTTTATAGTTTATCTCATGTGATATGGTTAATCCCCCAAATGGATTGTATACTACTAAGTAGTCCAAGTGAGAGATTAAAATTTTTAGATCGCATCACTATACTATTTAAATCAAACTATGCAATATATTATCTGAAATATAGAAAAGCTAAACTAGAACGAACAAAATTATTAAGAGACAAAATATCAGATGAGATGTGGCTTACTAGTATTGAAAATATCATGGCAGTTAATGCAATCAATATTTTGCATATGCGCATTTCTGTTTTAAAAATAATACAAGAAGTAATTGATCAAGATGCAACGAAATTATTTCCTAAGGCTAGTATGAGATTTAGTAGTCAGGTCAAGATATATGATAGTGTAGCATGTTATCAAAAGCACCTAAAAAACAATAGAACACAAGATGTATTATCTGGTAAAACTACGTTTGGTATACATAATGATCATTTACAGATCTTTTGTCAAAAAAGAGATCTTCCTATTGCTCTCTGTTCTACTGGAGAACAAAAGTTATTATTATTATCTATTATTTTATCAAGTATCAAAGCAAGATGTATACATTATAATAGCGCTCCTCTCTTATTACTTGATGATATCATGTCTCATCTAGATGCGCATTATAGAACTGCTCTCATAGAAGAAATATTAACTCTTAAGTGTCAAACTTGGATTACTGATGTTAATCAAGACTATTTTGATTATTATCTTCATTCCTTTAATTTTTTTAAATGCTAATGCATATATTTTAATTGAAATCTGGTGGTATAGTAAATATCGTATTATCATGATAGTGAATAACTGCATTTCTACGTATATCATTTATGAGTAAATGACTCTGTTTCAAAATCTTTTGAGTATATAGTATCTGTTTAATATCTTCAGTATATGAAGTCATATGATCTTCAGTGAGTTCACAGAATAGCATTAATTTTGTAGTATTATTGTCTGTAAATGGCACGATCTCATTCATATTAGTTTTACTAAATAACATTTGTAAATGATGATTTAAATCTCTTATTTTTATTGCAAATTCTTTTATGTACGGGAGTTGTAAGTACTCTGTGAAGTGATCTATATTTGAACAGTTGATTTGAAATTTCTTTAAATGTTCTAATGCTATGTATGGATTTTGTAATGTTAACTGTTTAAATTTTAATGTACTTCTGAGAAGTGAAGAATCCAATTGAGCCTTATCTATTATTTTAATAATAGAGTAATAATCTTTTGTATAATGTATTGGTGCACTGATCTCACCTACTTTTAATTTTTCTAAGAGTGTCTTACGAGCACCTTTCAATTGATTGATATTAACAGTTGTAATTTTCATGTCTATTTTAGAATCAAGAGAATGAATATCGATTAATTTTGTCAAGACATCATTATTCTCTATACTAGAAATATTAAGATTTTCTTGAATAGGAATGAAGAATTCTTGAAAGGAAATCAGGTTGACAAAATTCTCCATTTGAACTTTTTTATTTCGTATTTCTTGTTCACTGATATGAATAAATGGTACAATACTTGCAGTAATAATTTTGTGCCATAATATATGACATTTAATTTGTTGTTTTAGTATTTCTAGATCTATATTGTATGTTTTTATGTATTGAGCTACTTCATGAGTATGAATCTTAAAATGCTCACTCAAATATAAGATATTAGTCTCATTGATCTCATCATTACTACATGTTAAATTCAATCTTTTTGCTTCATGTATTATTAATGCTTCATCTATAAGTTGCGTTAAAATATTACGCGTTCTCTCATGTTGAGTCATATTTTGTTGTCCAAATAATACATTCATTAAATTGATATGTTGCTCGATATCCCAATTTGAAATGGGATCACCATTGACATCAACAATGATTTCAATAATACAAGCATATAATTTAAGTGGTAAGAGAATTAATATTAATATTAATATTTTACGCATATAGTAATATTTATTTTAATTGAATACTAAATGTCAATACATATAATATATCTTAATTGAAAGACTCATGCGCTTGAATCGTAAGATATGAGACATACTGATTATAAATATTGATATAAATACAATATTTATGATAACATCTATCTATGATATTAGAGATTCTCAATAAAGGAGAATACAAAAACAATCTTCTCTCTATATCCTCTATATGAATTTTAGGATTAATATATAAAATATTCTATCATAGATACTCCCTTAGAATAAAATTCTGTGCATAAGATTTAATAATCTGTTTAGCAATTTTTGGTATATTAATAATATATCTTAAATTATGTTTTTTTGCAAAAAATACTGCTCGCTCACAGGATTGAAAATACAATACAATATGTTTTGGATCCTTTGAACCAATCCAACCAATGAGTGGATCAATATAGTAATCATGAGATATACTTTCTAAATGCCATCTACGTGTATTTCTTAAACCATACTGTGTAACACTTTTTGTCGGCTGATAAATTCTAAACGATACTTCGTCTTTCATATATTATAAAATCAGAGTTTTGTATTTCATAGAGAGTAATATATACTATATTATATTACATTGTAAAAAATAAAGATAAAAATATAATTTTTACAAATTGAAAAATTAATGTTAGATATATTCATATATGAATTATATTAGATAATATATGATCACATTAACAGGACCAGAAATTTTTCAAAATTCCAATAGAGATCATCTGATAATTTTTTTGCATGGCTGGGGTTCAAGTGGCGAAAATTTTGTACATCTTGCTAAGATTATGAGCAAGAAGTTGCCTAACTCGTATTGTATAGTGCCAAATGCTCCTTTTAAAAGAGACGTAGGTATGGGATATCAATGGTTTAGCTTAGAAGAGCGTAATGAAGGTATGTTATATAATGGCATGAAGCAAGTCGCACCAATTATTAATCATTTTATTGATGTAAGATTAAAATCTTTTCATTTGAAAGATACACAACTTTCTTTAGTAGGATTTTCTCAAGGTGCAATGCTTGCAATATATCTTGGATTAACTAGACCACAAGCATGTTCATCTGTTGTTGCATATTCTGGAAGGTTAATTTTATCTGAACAAGTTGTACAAGAAATTAAATCAAAACCTAACATCTGCATGATTCATGGTGATAATGATCAAGTAGTACCTTTTAAATATCTTAAATTAGCAGTAGATACTCTGAAAAAACATGATATTAAAATTACAGAACATCCAATTCTTCAATTAGATCACATGATTAATGAACAAGGAATAAAATTTGGAATAGAATTTATAAAACAACATCTTATCATTTCATCTAAATAATATGCAGCTATTTTGTTTTGGATATGGATATGTAGCACAGTTTCTATCATATACTCTATTAGAGAGAGGTTGGACAATAGGAGGTACCTCTTCAATAAAAAAAACAGATAATAGTATTACTATCTATAGATATGATAGAGTAAATAAAGATTTTCTTCGAGCCTCAACGCATATTTTAATCTCTGTACCTCCTGAAGGTGATGATATTCTTGAGAGATATGGTGATGAAATGAGAAATATCAAATGGTTGGGATATTTATCTGCTACTAATGTATATGGTGATCATGCAGGTCATTGGGTCACAGAAGAATCTGAAACAAGACCTATAGAAGTGAGAGGAAAAAGTCGAATACATGCGGAAATAAAGTGGATGCATAGTATATTACCTATACATATTTTTCGCTTATCTGGAATTTATGGCCCTCAGAGAAATGTATTAGTTGATTTACAACATCACAAAGCAAGAAATATCCAAAAAACAGGACATCTTTTTTCTCGTATTCATGTCTTCGATATCATCAATATTATATTATCTTCAATGCAAAGAGTTAGACCTGGTGAAATATACAATTGTGCAGATGATTTACCAGCGACACAATCTGAAGTATTAATGTATGGAGCTCAATTACTGAATATGGCACTTCCACAACCAACTGAGATTTCTACTTTATCTGAACATGGTCAGAGTTTTTTCTTAGGATCAAAAAAGGTAAGTAATTTAAAAATTAAACAGGATTTAAAAATTTCTCTCATGTTTGCTAATTATAAGATAGGACTTAAAGAATTATATCGTAAATTATAATTTATTTTATAATAAGTAATATGATAATCATTCATCTACATAATGTATATGTAAAAATATTGTAAATTATAGATAAATTTATCTGTTATTTAGAAATAGAAGAAAATATATCTGCATAAGAATTTTTCATCGCATATAATATATCATAATCTGTCAAATCTAATTTTACTGGTGTAATAGTAATAAATCCTTCTTTAATTTTACCCACACTACCACTACCAGTGTATTCTCGACACCACTTCAATCTTAAAGATTCATGTAGATTTTTAGTACATGCAATATCTCCGATTATAGAATATGCATCTGGTTCAGCAAATTCTATACCTTTTACTTTTTCTGTAGCAGGAAAATTGACATTCATAACGACATTTTGAGGCCATCCTACTTCGACTAATTTTGTAATAATTTTAGGTGCAAATATTTTAGTATTATGCCAATTTATTAATTTACCATTATATTCTTGACTTAGTGCAATAGATGATATAGATCTTGATGGCTCCTTCCATTACAGCACCAATTGTTCCTGAATAACATATATCATCTCCTACATTAGATCCAATATTTACTCCAGATAATATCACTTGGTTTTTTATGCATCACGTTATTTAGAATAACAATCACACTCTCTGCAGGAGTGCTAGAAATACTAAATTCCCTTTCACTATGTTGCTTGATTTTAATAGAACGATGAATTCTCTCAGTGAGAGAGTGTGATGATCTACTTCTGTCTGAATCTGGTGCTACTATCCACACTTCTGATGTCAAATTCAGAGCAACATTCTTAAGTAATTTTCAGCTTTTACTATTAAATCCATCATCATTTGTGATGAGTATTATCATAATATATATAAAAAGTTTTGTATAATTAATATTCAGTGTACAGTGAGAACACTGATTGTATTCTATTATTGTTGTCAATATGAATTAATGCTTTAGTTCTCATGTCATTAAAATCAATATATATATATTAAGAGAATGATATTTATACTCTCATAATATACATATTGTTATATATGTAATGATAAAATTTTTAAAATATTCAGAACTCTAGTAATACGAGAGTGTAACTGAGTTTCATATTGATACCAATTATTTATTGTCTTGCGTGCTACACCTGAAGTAATTGCAGCTTTTGCAACTGCAGAAGATACTACAGCAATTAATCTTGGATCAAATGGAGTAGGAATAATATATTCGGGACCATAGCTCATTCTTCGTCCACCATATGCTGCAGACATCTCGCATGGTACTGGCTCTCGTGCAAGCTGCGCTATTGCCTCTACAGCTGCAATTTTCATGTCATTATTTATTGTTGTTGCACGTACATCTAGTGCTCCTCTAAATATATAAGGAAAACCTATTAGGTTATTCACCTGATTGTTATAATCTGATCTACCAGTAGTAATAATTGCATCTGGTCTGATTTGTTTTACTATTTCAGGTCTTATTTCTGGGTCAGGATTTGCAAGAGCAAAAATAATTGGATCTTTATTCATAGACTTCAACATTTGTTCATTTAAAACATCTTTCGTAGATAATCCAATAAATACATCAGCTCCTTTTATTGCATCTAGTAATGTACGATCAGAAGAATCAATGGCATATTGTTCTTTCCATATATTCATATCTGCTATTCTTCCTTTATATATTACTCCTTGCTTATCACAAGATACTATGTGATTAGCACCCATAAACTTTAATATTTCTAAACATGCTATTCCAGCAGCGCCAGTACCATTCATAATAATCCTTACATGTTCTAATTTCTTACCAACAATATCAAGAGCATTTTTGAGACTTGCAGCAACAACTACTGCAGTGCCATGTTGATCATCATGAAACACTGGTATATCTATAATATCATTAAGAGTTTTTTCTATTATAAAACAATCAGGAGATCTGATATCTTCTAAATTAATACCTCCCCAATTTGTACCAAGAGCTCTGACTGTATCGCAAAACTCTTCTATATTCTCTGTATTTATTTCTAAATTGATTGCATCAATATCAGCAAAACGCTTAAATAAGATTGCCTTACCTTCCATTACTGGCTTTGCAGCAAGAGGACCTATATTACCAAGTCCAAGTACTGCAGTACCATTTGAAATGACAGCAACTGAATTACCTTTTGATGTATAATCATAAATTGAATCATGATTTTTTACTATTTCAAGACATGGATATGCAACACCAGGAGAATAAGCAAGTGATAAATCATATTGATTAGATAAGGATTTTGTGGGTAAAACTGATATTTTACCAGGATAATTTCCTCTACTATGATATTTAAGAGCCTCTTGCACATGTACACTATTCCAATCATTCATCATTGTATCTCCTAAATATTTTACGTTATTATTTTTTATTATAAAGCCTTTATTGTAAATTTTCAATGAAACTATTAGCTTGTAAAGCTTACTATAATTATATATAAATTTATGATACTGTGCTAAAGTTATCACTACGTGTTTAAGAAAAACTTACCTAATCTTCTTACAATATCTCGTGCACTTGCAATTCCAGGTATAATCATCAGTTTTAGTATAGATAGTAAATATGCAAATATAATAACAATCTCAATATTTATGTTTGCATGTATTACAGATTTTTTTGATGGCTATCTAGCACGTATATGGAAGGTACAATCAAAATTTGGTACTCTCTTTGACCCTACTGTCGATAAGCTGATCGTTGTCTCTACTATCATTATGCTCATTTACAAACATAAAATCAATGGTAATACAATCGTGCCATCTCTTATCATAATATGTAGAGAAATATTAGTCTCTGGGTTACGAGAATTGCTTATTGCTCAGAATATTAGTATACCAGTTAGTTATTCTGGTAAACTGAAAACATTTGTACAAATGATCGCAGTAACATCATTGATAATGAGTAACTATGAAATCATGCAGTATATAGGTATTATTTGTTTATGGATTGCTGCTTGTATTACAGTTTGGTCTGGTTATCAATATGTACTTGCGGGAATTAAGTAATATACAATTCTCTCTAAAATAGAATATTGAGAAATAATCAGAAACAATCTCTCTATAGAAGAGCAAAACACTTGCATGTTTTATTCCTATGCAATGTTTAAAAAAAAATCTCCATTTCTTATTATAGAGTTATAGTATATCGTATATTTTATTGTATCATTTGGATAATAATCTGCTACTTCTGTATAGATTCGATCTCTTATGTATAAGACTATCATTGTATATTGTATAATCTCTTTACTGTTTTCATATACGAATTTATATGGAAATATATATACTAATTTTAATAAAACTGAAAATGAATTGTATCAATCAGGATATTCTCTATTTGTAAATAAAAAATATTTACAAGTAATTCAATTATATCAAAATATGGAATCTATATATCCTGGTACGTATTATACACTGCAGATACAATTATTATCTAGTATTTCTAGCTATAAAACAGGTCAATACGCACATGCCATTAGCAATATAGAGAATTATATATATAAGTGTAATATACGTAATAACATAAATATACCATATGTATATTATTTAAGAATATTATTCTATTATATGCATATTCATAATATCAAGTTCGGACAAGAAACTGCATATAAAACTCTAGAATTTGCTAGAACATATATAGAGTTATTTTTAGATAGTAAATATCTAAATGAAGTGCAACAAATAGAAAAAAGAGTAATAAATCATATTGCATATAGTGAATATTCTATAGGTAAATTTTACCTACAGCATGGTAAATACTTATCATCAATTATATGTTTTCAAAATATATTAAAAAAATACAAAAATAGTGACTATTATAGTAAAGTAATAAAAAACCTAATAATTGCTTATTCGGCTTTAGGGCTATATCAAGAAGCGTATTACTGTCAAAATGATATTTTATATTAAATTTTATAATATGGTTCTATATATGATGAGTATGAGCAGTTTTCTTACTCTCCTTAAGTAGTTTTTGTAGATATGTATCTTCACTGTTTATTTAATACTATATAAAACAAAACACTTTAATTTTTA
This sequence comes from Wolbachia endosymbiont of Howardula sp., assembly GCF_025021925.1. GTDB lineage: Bacteria > Pseudomonadota > Alphaproteobacteria > Rickettsiales > Anaplasmataceae > Wolbachia. The sequence goes on from NZ_CP092368.1 coordinate 150,990, forward strand.
AAGTATAAATTTAGATAAATCTCTCTGCTGTGCAATAGAGGATAATTTATCTTTAACATATTGACTATCTATTAGGAATTTTTTGCTATCTTTATTAGAAGCAATAAAACTGATTTCATCCAAAAGTTTTTCCATAATAGTATGTAATCTTCTTGCACCTATATTTTCTATTTCTCTATTAACCTTATATGTCATTTCAGCTATTGCTTCAATTCCGTCATTCGTGAACTCAAGTATGACATTCTCTGTTTTTATTAATGCTATATATTGTTTTATTAAACTTGATTCTGTATCTCTTAATATTCTTACTAGATCTTCTTGAGTCAGAGCTTTCAACTCTACTCTAATTGGTAATCTGCCCTGCAGTTCTGGCAAAAGATCAGATGGTTTAGCCTGATGAAAAGCACCAGATGCAATGAATAGAATATAATCTGTTTTTATATGTCCATACTTGGTTGATACTGTTGTACCCTCTAGTAAAGGTAATAAATCTCGTTGTACTCCTTCTCTACTCACTTCACCTTTGATTGCTGTACATGATGCAATTTTATCTATTTCATCTAAAAATACTATTCCTTCATTACTTACAAGATTTAGAGCTTGTTTAATTATTTTATCTTCATCCATCAGTTTATCACTTTCTTCATTAATAAGAATTATACGTGCTTCTTTTACTTGTACATTGATTGTTTTTGTTTTTTTATTTCCATTAAACATTTTACCCATTATTTCTGTGACGTTCATAATTCCAAGCTGAGCACCTGGAATGCCAGAGATATCAAGAGTTGGCAATGTAGAATTGCTTTCTTTAACATTGATCGAGACTTTTCCTTCTTCACATTCTTTATTTCTGATTCTTTCTCTAAAAGTGTTTCTACTTGCTTCAGATGCATCTTCACCTACCATAGCAGTGACAATTCTTTCTTCAGCTAAAAATACAGCTTTTTTATATAAGGCTTTACGTACTTTTTCTTTCACTAAAATTATTGCTTCATCCACTAAATCGCGTATGATAGAATCTACATCACGTCCTACATATCCTACTTCAGTAAACTTTGTCGCTTCAATTTTTATAAAAGGAGCACCTGCAAGTTTTGCTAATCTTCTAGCTATCTCAGTTTTACCAACACCAGTATGTCCGATCATCAGTATATTTTTAGGTATGATGTCATCGCGTAATGGAAGAGGAACCTGATTTCTACGCCAACGATTTCTAAGTGCAATAGCAACCGCACGTTTTGCATCATCTTGACCAATAATAAATCTATCTAATTCTTTAACTATCTGTTGTGGCGGAAGATCCTCTAATGGCATTTGTATTTCACCATCATTCTCCTGAAAAGACTCATCTTCTGGATGAGTATCGATGTTTGAATCTGCATATTGAGAACACTCTGAATGATTATACGAAAGAGTGACAGAATCATTATCATCATTCTTAAGAATATTTTTTTTAGAAGACATATCATTACTCTATCTTTTCAATTACTATATTATTATTTGTATATATGCATATATCTGCAGCTATCCTCATGGCTTTTTTTGCAATTTCTTCTATTGAAATATCTTGAATATCAATTAATGCTCGTGCTGCAGATAAAGCAAAATTACCCCCAGATCCAATAGCTAATACTCCATCTTCAGGCTCCAACACATCTCCTGTACCTGTAATTAATAAAGAGAGAGAAGAATCTGCCACTATCATCATAGCTTCTAATTTTCGTAAAAACTTATCCATTCTCCAATCTTGTGCAAGTTCTACACACGATCTCATCAACTGTCCTGAATGTTTTTCAAGTTTATTTTCCAGACGTTCAAAGAGAGTAAATGCATCTGCTGTTGCTCCCGCAAATCCAGCAATGACAGAATCACAAGAAAGACGTCTCACTTTTTTCGCACTAGATTTTACAATAGTATGACCCAATGAGACTTGACCATCTCCTATTATTACTACAGTATTATGCTTTCTAATTGACAAAACAGTAGTGCCATACATTTGTTGATTATTATAATGCATTATATTTCCATTATCTTACATAAGATTATTATGAAATTTAGTATTGGCATAATGTGAGTAATTTATTTTAATCATAGATTATGATATAGTATTTGTTATTATATCATTTAAAAGATAGATGCAAAACATAATTCTTCCAATTTTAGAAAAAAGTATTAATAGTTGGTTTGAAAATAAATTTCACAATCTTATCTTACCGCTTTATAGCTCTATAGATTTAAGATACTCAGGGTATAAAATTGCTCCTGTAGATGCAAATTTATTTCCAGCAGGATTTAATAATTTAAATCAGTCATCAAAAATAATAGCATCACATTTCATGAAGATTTACTTTAAAAAAACTAAATATACAAAAGCGCTGATCATACCTGAAAAATATACAAGAAATCAACCATATATAGCAAATGTATTTGCTATAGCAGATATATTAGAACTTGCAGGTTTACATACTAAGATTGGCATGTTATATGAAGAAAATTCTTCACCTTCATGTTATGAAAGCGTTATTAGAGATAATCATACTTTAAAAACAACATCAGGATTTATACCTGATGTGATTATATTGAATTTTGATATGACAAGTCATATTCCTAATATACTACACAATATCACACAAAAGATATTACCAGATCCACTATATGGATGGCACAGAAGAAAGAAATTTAAATATTTTGCAATTTATCAAGATCTAGTATATGAATTTTGTCAAGAATTTAAAATAGATCCATGGCTAATTTCTATATTTACATCAGAATGTAATAATATTGATTTTAGTGATGATATATCACTACAAGAGATCTCTCATAAAGTTGATGATATGCTATATATAATGCAAGAAAAATATAAAGAACATAATGTAACAACACAACCATATGTTTTTATCAAAGCAAGTAATGGTACATACGGTATGGGAATTATTACAGCAAGAAATAGCAAAGAAATATTCTCTTTAAATAAAAAAAAACGTAATAATATGAAAAAGGTAAAAGAAGGAGTCAAGATAAATAGTGTCATTATACAAGAAGGTATTCCTTCCTTAGATATATTTCAAGATATGACTGCAGAGCCTCTTATATATTATATAGCAAAAGATCCTATCTGTTATTTATACAGATGTAACAACAGAAAAGATAAGTTTTCTAGTTTAAATGCAATTGACTGTGAATTTTATGATGTAAGTAGCAATGTAAATGATAATATTCTATTGCTATGGAAAGTCATCAGTAAGTTATCAATACTAGCATTATCTCTAGAAATTACATCTGAATCAAGTTATTAAAATAGTGAGAGTCTAGTTGAGATAAGTGATAGTTTTTTTCTTTCTTTATCTTAATAGAAAATATCATCTGTATATATAATACTACTATTAAAAATACATTTTATTCATCATGACTAGATATACGCTGTACATATAAATCAGTTAAACATGCAATAAATAAATCATCTGTACCAAGAGCAGGTACACGAAAGTAATACCCATCTTTAATAATTGCTTTATATTCTATATCAAGTTCAACTAGCGTCTCAGAGTGTTCAGAAACAAAGGAGATAGGACATAATACAACTGGTATATTATCTGATTTGACACGCAAAAGTTCACTTTCGGTACTTGGTTCTAACCATTTGATAGGACCAATCTTACTTTGATAGCAGACTGACCAATCTAAATTCTCAATAGCTAACTTTTTTACTATTAATTCTGCAGTGCTTTTAATTTGTGAAGCATAGGGATCACCCTTTTTTATGATGCTTATAGGCAAACCATGAGCGGAAAATAAGACTCTTGGCTTCTTGTTACTAGTACTAGCTAATTGATAATATTGAGCAACTAAATTAGCATGTGCTGTAATAAAATATTTATTATCATAATAATGATGAATGATTTTGGTATCACATTTAAGATCATACTTTTTTGCTTGTATATACCAATCTTCTACAGATGATAATGTTGTAGTAGTAGAGTATTGAGGATATAGTGGTAGTAATACTATTTCATCTGGAATAAATTTTTTGACATTTTGTACTACTTCTTCAGCAAATGGATGCCAATAACGCATACAAATAAAAACTTTTAATTGATCTTGTGATTTGATCATGCAATTATCATGTATTTTTGGAGAATTAAAGATAATGCTATTCAATGAAGCTTCAAGTGCTTGAGCTTGCATTTGTGTATTCTCTAGAATGGGAGATTTACCTCCAATATGCTTATAAATCTCTTGTGCGATTTTTTCTCGTTTTTTTGAAATAAATTTTGCTAAAAAAAAACGAATAGGATTTGGTACATTAATTATTCTTTTATCATAGAAGAGATTAAATAAAAAAGGCCGCACTGTTTCAAGTGAATTAGGTCCACCAAGATTAAATAGTACTATTGCTTTATTCATGATATATCAATTTATAATGAAAGTATCTATATTAAAGAAAAAAGAATATATGTCTATATTGTATCACTAATTATTGAATGATCCGTAGAAAATTTATATCATAGTAATGTTGAAGTGTAATATCAGCAATACTAGTAATTAGACATTGACTATTTAATATCAAATAGCAATTATTTATTATAACACAAGACATATGACAAGTAAAATAATTCTCTTTATAAAATAAAATTTTACAATACAATCATCTATAAATATTTTATAAAAATATGATACTGCAAAAAACACTTTCAATATTAAAGCCTGATACAGTGAAAAATAATATTACAGGTAGCATAAATGCATATATTGAAAAATCTGGACTGAGAATTATAGCTCAAAAAATGCTGTTATTAACAATAAAACAAGCAGAATTATTTTATCATATTCATTATGACAAAGCATTTTTTGGTGAATTAATAGAATTTATGACTTCTGGACCTAGTATTATTCAAGTATTAACCGGTGAAAACGCAATTAGCAGATATAGAATAATAATGGGCAATACTGATCCTAAAAAAGCAGATAAAGGAACAATCAGAGGTGATTTCGCCAATAATATTCGCGAGAATAGAATTCATGGTTCAGATAATCTGGAAAATGCTAATAGGGAAATTTCATTCTTTTTTGCTATGTGTGACTTATTGTAAATCAAAGCATTCAATTATTCAAATACTAGCAAATATATATTCTTGTAATATAAAAATTATAATTCAGTACCTCCAACAGTGAGTCCGTCCACTTTGATTGTGGGTTGTCCTACACATACTGGAATATTTTGTCCCTCTTTTGAACAGATTGCAGTGCCAGTATCCAATTTGAGATTATTACCAACCATAGAGACTTTTTTTAATAATGTTTGACCATCACCAATAAAAGATACACCTTTAATTGGATATGTAATCTTACCGTTTTCTATTAGATAAGCCTCTGAAGAAGAAAAAACAAATTTTCCTGATGTAATATCAACTTGTCCACCGCAAAACTTTACTCCATATACTCCTTTCTTAACACTTGAGATAATTTCTTCTTCTGTATATTTTCCAGGCAACATGTAAGTATTTGTCATTCGAGGCAATATAATAGATGCATAGCTCTCCCTTCTTCCATTACCAGTTATCGGAACATTCATATGTTTAGCATTCATATGATCTTGTATATATCCTTTTAATATTCCATTTTCTACTAATATATTATATCCTGATGGATGTCCTTCATCATCAATATTCATAGAACCACACATATAAGGAAGAGTACCATCATCTACAATAGTCACATCATGAGATGCAATTTGTTTACCAATAGAATGTGAAAAAGCAGATACTTTTTTACGATTAAAATCTCCCTCTAATCCATGACCAACAGACTCATGTATTAATATACCTGGTACACCTGCAGATAATACAACTGTCATTTCTCCTGCTAACATTGGCATTGCTTCACAATTCATTAATGCTTGTGCTAATGCTTCATCTGCTACTTTTTGCCACTTTTGTATATTGATACACTGACCATACATTTCTCTTCTACCATATCCTGCATGCCCTTTTTCTATACGCCCTGCTTTTTCTACTATGACTACTATATTCAGACGTACTAATGGTCTGATATCACTGATTCTATAATTATCACCTTTTATGATTTGTATTGCTTGATATTCTCCACTGAGAGTAATTTTTACTTGCGTAATGAAATTACTTTTAGAACGTATATATTCGTTGATATCATGCAATAGCGTGAGTTTTTCTTTAAGAGACATTTGATGTATAGGATTAAGATTTGAGTATAAATTTTTTCTCTTTCCTTCTAAGTGGAGTAAATTATTTTGATTCAAAGACAATGTATTTATGACTATAGATGTAGCCTTACTAATCTCTTGTTCACTAATTTCAGATGAGCATACAAAAGAGAGAGTATTGTCACAAAAAGCCCTCAAACCAAATCCACTATTTGTGTTATAATTCATATGTTTTAACATATTATCTTCAAATAGCAAAGATTCTGATTGACGGAATTCCAGAAATAACTCGCCACCATCGTTATTTCTTAGTGCATGATTAACGATTTTATATATATTATTAATATTAATATTGTTATGTGTAAAAAATATCTTATCTATATCGCTGATCATCATCTTTAAAGTCAAAATATTATCTAAGAATATTCCTTTATGTATATTAAGTCAAAGCGTAAAAAGCCTGAGTGGTGGAATTGGTAGACACACTAGCTTCAGATGCTAGTAACTTTGTGAGTTATTTGGAAGTTCGACTCTTCTCTCGGGCACTCTTACTATTTAAGGTTAAGTATTGATATAGTGATTATTATTATCACATTCTATTAATCAATTGAGCATTAGTGATAGCACTATGTCCTGTGATGTCTTCATTATTAGAAATATCAATCATCATTCTATCATTCTATCATTTGTTAAAATTATAATTTTGATATTTTGAAATGAGTATCTCAAAAATGATCTTATAATATCAAGTACTCTCCTAAATGCTTAAGTAAAAATTATTTTGAATATCATCTTTTAAAGAAGATATTATTATTATAAATTAAGGTGTATTATTCTTATAAATAGACAATTAAAGATGAATTTAATGAGTAAATCTATTTTATTAACTAGACCGATGTTAGATTCTCTAAAGACAAGCAGGCTTTTAAGAAAATCTGGACATAAAGTATTAATAGAACCATTATTTGCCCTTGAATATCTGAATGTTGATATATCTTTATATGATTTTGATATCATACTTGCCACAAGTCAACACAGTATTAAAGCATTAAGTCAAATTTATAGATCACGTCACATTCCGATAATTACAGTAGGAAACGCCACTATGCAAACTGCTAAAAACTTAGGTTTTTTTAATATTACATCAGCCAATAGTAATGTTGAAGGATTAATCACATTAATACAGTCTCACTATTTTATAGGCAAAAAATTTCTATATATTAGAGGACATGACATAACCTGTGAATTACAAAAAATATTATCAGAGAAAGATTTTTTTATAAGAGAAGTATTATTATATAAAACACTTATTAAAAATGATTTTAGTTTTAGATGTCAACACTGGTTACTAGATAAACAGATTAACAGTGTAATATTTTTTTCCTCACAAACAGCAAACATTTTTTGTACTTTGGCAGCGAAGTCAGGTCTTAGTCATATTATGAGTGACATTACAGCTTTTACAATGAGTACAAATATATCTGAAAGATTAAAATCTATAAGATGGAAAAAAATTATTACATCTATAACACCTTCTCAAGAGGGTATAATTGAGGTCATTAATAAGAATTAATCATGATCAAAATTGCTACTTGGAATGTCAATTCCATACGTAAAAGAATAAATCAAATTGCTCAATTTATTGTTGATAATAATATAGATATTCTCTTGTTACAAGAGATCAGATGTACAGAACAACAATTTCCTTATTCTGTAATAGAACAATTAGGCTATGAATATGCTATAAATGGTCAAATTACAAGAAATGGAGTATGTATTATATCAAAATATCAGATACTACAAACATATAAGGTTGATATGATCAAAAATGTACAAGAAGCTCGTTATATAGAATGCATTATAAAAATAGATATTCATAAAATAAGAGTAATAAGCGTTTATGTTCCAAATGGTGGGCAAGGAGGAAATTTTTATATACGCAAACTAGAATTTCTTGATAACTTATATCATAGAATACAGAGTGTAATAAAAAATGAAGAAGTCATTATTCTCGCGGGAGATTATAATATTGCATTAGATATGCTTGATATCTTTGATATTAATTCATTCAATGAACAAGGGTGCTTTCATATACAAGCACGTCAAAAATTAAGAGCTATCTTAAATCTTGGCTTTAAGGATATATTTAGACTGCTAAATCCTCATTTACAAGAATTCACATGGTGGTCTTATCAAGGCAAGGCCTTATATAATAATCAAGGTCTTAGGATAGATTATATACTGTTATCAGCAAAAATTATTGACAGATTAAAAGTATGCTATATAGATCCACAATGGCGTAAGATAGCGCCACATTCATCTGATCATGCGCCCGTGATATGCGGTATAGAATTAACATCATCTCTTATGAACGGTAGAAATAGATTATTTTAAGCGAAATGTCAGAGTAGCGAGATATAAAATAGATATCATATGATCTTGTTTTCTTCAATTGAATTAACATGACAAAATGTTTTACTATTTAACTGCAAGAATCAAATAATACTGATTTCCTTCCTTTTTAGGAGCTAATTCTACTTTAGCAATTTCTTCAATATCTTTTACTAATCTGTGTAACTTATTTAATCCCATATCAGTATAGATAAGTTCTCTACCTCGAAATTTCATTGTTACCTTGACTTTATGACCATGCACAAGAAAAAGTTTTATTTGACGAAGCTTTGTGAGATAATCATGATCGCTAATATTAGGTCCAATCTTAATTTCTTTTGTAGTGAGTGCTTTTTGCTTTTTACGCGCCTCGCTAGCTTTCTTTTTTGCATAATATTTTTGTTTACTATAATCTAGTACTTTACATACTGGAGGAATAGAATCAGGTACAATTTCTACTAAGTCTAAACCTGCATTTTGTGCATATTCTAAAGCTTCCTCTATAGAGACAATACCTATCATTTCTCCATTAAAGTGTACTAAACGTACTTCTTTAGCTGTAATAAACGCGTTTACTCTATTTTGATGATTCTTTTTAACTTGCAAAGTGTAAGTTCCTCAATTCACATGAATATTTTTTAAAAGTAACTGAAAAGCATGTTTAAAAGAACAAGATTCTTGTATCTGTGATCCTAAGTATCTTACTGATACAGTTCTATTACTTACTTCATTTTTACCTATTATCCATAATATAGGAACCTTATTTGTACTATGCAAGCGTATCTTATAACTAATTTTTTCATTTTTGAGATCAGTCTTAATTCTAATGCCTTCTTTTTTAAGAATATTACTAATTTCAATAGCATAATCATTTGCCTCATGAGTAATAGTGAGAATTGCAAGTTGTATAGGCGCAAGCCAGACTGGTAATTTGCCTGAATAATGTTCTATTAAAATCCCAATAAAACGCTCGAAAGTTCCCAGAATAGCTCTATGTAACATCACTACATGATGCCTTTGTCCATCTTGACCTGTATATAAAGCTCCTAAACGTTCTGGTAAAATAAAATCAACTTGTAATGTTCCACATTGCCACTGTCTTCCGATTGCATCTTTTAATATAAAATCTAATTTTGGACCATAAAATGCACCTTCACCTGGATTCAATTCATAACTTAAATTCGCTATCTGAATTGCATGCAGTAATGCATGTTCAGCTCTATCCCATACTGTATTATTACCCGCTCTAATATTCGGACGATCTGAAAATTTTACAGAAATGTCATGAAATCCAAGTTCTGAATATACTTCTTTTAATAGAGTGCAAAATTTTATAGTCTCAGAATTAATTTGTTCTTCCATACAAAAAATATGCGCATCATCTTGAGTAAAACCACGTACTCTCATTAATCCATGTAAGGAACCTGCGCTTTCATCTCTATGACACATACCAAATTCTGCCATTCGTATTGGCAAATCTCGATAACTTCTGATCTGAGTATTAAAAATTTGTACATGACATGGACAATTCATTGGTTTCACTGCTAATTCCTTACTTGCAGACTCATGCACAATGAACATATTATCACGAAATTTATCCCAATGTCCAGACTTTTGCCATAGCTCTTTACTTACTAGTAGCGGAGTACGTACTTCGTAATACTCGTTCTCAATGAGTTTTTTTCTGATGTAAGATTCTAATGTATGATATAAGGTATATCCCTGTTCGTGCCAAAAGATTTGCCCAAGAGCTTCATCTTGAATATGAAATAAATCCATATCTTTACCAATTTTTCTGTGATCACGTTTTTCTGATTCACTTATCATTGTAAGATAAGTATTTAATTCATTGTGATTTCTCCATGTTGTACCGTATATTCTCTGTAACATGCGGTTTTTAGAGTTACCACGCCAATATGCACCTGATACTTTCATGAGTTTAAAATCTGTAATTCTTCCAGTGGAAGGAGAATGTGGACCTCGACACAGATCCACAAAATGCCCTTGTCTATAGATAGATATTTCCTCATCTTTTGGTATAGATAATATAATCTCAACTTTATATTTTTCTCCTATATTACTAAAATAATTCATTGCTGTATTATAAGACCATACTTCTCTGACAAATTTATCATTACTTTTTATGATATTTCTCATTTCTTGTTCTATAATATTTAGATCTGTCATTGTAAATGTATGATCCGAATCAAAATCATAATAAAAGCCGTTCTGAATAGTTGGACCTATTGCAACCAGAGTATTAGGAAAGAGATTTTTTACTGCATGGGCCATGATGTGCGCAGTATCATGTCTTATGATCTCTAGACCCTCTTTATCACTCAATGAAATCACTTCTATTTTTGCATCTGATGCAATAGATCTTGATAGATCATATAATACATCATTGATTTTAATTGCAATTGCGTCTTTTGGAATATTTGGATGTAACATATCAATTGCAGTCACTGTTTCTCTATGTTCTTCGATTTTTTGTTCTCTAGGTGCGATGATTTTAATCATATTCTTATATCATAATATCTATACATTTAGGAGTATGAGTGTAATAAGTTTGACAAATCTTTTATATAAAGTATACAGAAAGCGCTGAGTAAATATCATTTATCTTTTAATATAATAAAGCGAATAATTACATGATCATTTTTATGTAATAATATGAAATATTTAGACAGTCAAACCTGATCAAGTATGATATAAGATCTAGAAGTACTGACTATTCTTTTTTAATCTCAGCGCAATCGCGTCTTCCCAAAGATCACCATTAAGTAATAATTTTTTTTTATCATATATCAATTCTTTGCGTGTTTCTTTAGCAAATTCAAAGTTTGGTCCTTCAACTATAGCATCTACTGGACATGCTTCTTGACAAAATCCACAGTATATGCATTTTGCCATATCAATATCATAACGTGTAGTCCTGCGACTACCATCTTCTCTTTCTTCTGCTTCAATGACTATTGCTTGTGCGGGACAAATTACTTCACATAATTTACATGCAATGCATCTTTCTTCACCATTTTCATATCTTCTTAAAGCATGTTCACCACGAAATCTTGAACTTAATGTACCTTTTTCCATAGGATATTTTAAGGTGACTTTAGATTTGAAGAAATATTTTAGAGTCACAAAAAAACCCTTAATCAAATCTCCAAAATATGAATGCAGAGATAATTTTTGCATCTAATGTTTCACAAAATATACATGATTGTCAGTAGAATTCCCAAATTGTGACATAGTTGTTTTTTATAATTGATACTAGATATTATATAGTATATCTGACTAATCAATTAATCAACAGCTTTCATACCTATAATATTATATCCAGCATCAACATGTAATATTTCTCCAGTAGTACCACTACTCAATTCACTTAATAAATATAATGCTGCTTTACCTACATCTTCTATTGTAATGTTTCGTCTGAGCGGAGAATGATTTTTATTCCATTCTGAGATACAACGAAAATCTCTAATACCAGAAGATGCTACAGTTTTTATTGGTCCCGCAGAAATCGCATTGACTCTAATCCCTTGTGGACCTAGATCATGTGCAATGTATTTTACACTTGCTTCAAGTGCTGCCTTGCATACTCCCATGACATTATAATTCGGTATCACTTTTTCAGCACCATAATAAGATAAAGTAAGTATACTACCACCATTTTTCATAATTTTTATCGATTTGTTTGATAATGCAGTAAAAGAATAACATGAAATATGCATTGCATTAAGAAAGTTATTTAAAGATGTAGTAACATATTGACCAGTTAATTCATGTTTATCAGAAAATGCTATTGCATGTACTAAAAAATCAAACATTTCCCATTTTTGCTCTATTGTATCAAACACATGATTTATCGTAACATCATTTAACACATCACAATTTAATATTAATGTCACATTTAATGCTTCTATAATATGTGACAATTTTTCTTTTATCATTTCATTTTGATATGTGATAGCAAGTTCTGCACCATGTTCTGAGAGTGTTTTTGCAATACCATATGCTATTGATCTCTTATTTGTGATTCCCGTAATTAAACCTTTTTTACCTTGTAATAACTTCATAATTATATCACCTATTGCACTTATAATGTGAAATATGCAATAGATCAAGTCAAGATATTCATAAGAATTTTAATGTATCGTTTCAAAGTACAATCTTTGACAATATATCTTTTAAGCACGATGAAATATCTGTAGTAGATCTATTAAACAGAATAATATCTCGAGATGAGATAGTAAAAACAAATATCTGAATTTTACAAATACTCTTACAAGTGAATTATTTGCATGGAAAATAGCATGCAGTGTTTATTGCATGCACTTGTATATTTTGTAACAAGAAGTATGACCAAAGTCACATCATGATAATGAATATTAAGGATCAGTTTTTTTGAATATCCTCATACAAGATAGTCTACCAATATATAAAAATAGTATTTATTATATTTTTATATTCTCAAGCATTACAGAAAAATGATCTTTACTATATATCTATAATATATAACATAGAAATCATATGTTCACTTATGTATCTGTATATTATGAATCTCATGCAATGAGTGTACTTGCAATGCATTATTTTTTATATATTGAATTGCTAATACTAATGCTTTACTTCCAGATGCAGTAGTACTATAAGATATATTTTTGAGAATAGCAATTCTTCGAATTTCCTTACTATCTGATACTGCTTTGACTCCTTTTGAGGTATTGATGACCAGATCAATTTGTCCATCTTTCATCATATCTACGATATGAGGCCTCCCTTCTCGTACTTTATTCACAACTTTTACATGAATGCTATGAGAATTTAGATATGAAGCTGTACCTTGAGTTGCATATATTTCAAAGCTTAGCTCTTGCAATATACGTGCAATCTGTACTATATATGCTTTATCACTATCCTTGACTGAAAGTAACGCTCTTCCTGATATTGGTAGCTTATATCCTGCAGCCATATGTGTTTTTGCTAATGCTGCTTCAAATGAAAAATCAATTCCCATAACTTCACCGGTTGACTTCATTTCAGGACCAAGTAAGATATCAATTCCAGAGAAGCGATTGAATGGAAAAACAGCAGCTTTAAATGCAAAATAATCTAGAGATATTTTTTTTTGATTTAATTTTTTGCCTAAAATAACCTGAGTAGCAAGTTTTGCAAGAGGTATATTGAGCACCTTCGAGATAAAAGGTACTGTACGACTAGCTCTTAAATTGACTTCAAGTATATATATCTCATTCTCTTGAATAGCAAACTGAATATTAATTAACCCTTTTACTGCTAATGCAATGGAAATTCTTTTAGAAAGTAATTCTATTTCTTGTATCAAGCTCCTGCTTAATGTATTTGTTGGTATTGAACATGTTGAATCGCCAGAATGAATACCTGCTTCTTCAATATGTTCCATTACTGCTGCAATAAATACCTCTTCTCCATCACATATGGCATCTACATCAACTTCTACTGCGTTAATTAAAAATTTATCAAGAAGTAGTGCACCAGATTCAAAAATGTACGTGTGAGTTGAAGCATATTCTTTAAAACTTTGAATGTCATGTACTATTGACATAGCTTGTCCTCCTAGGACATAAGAGGGTCTGACTATTAGAGGAAAGGTTACTCTTTCTGCATTTAATAATGCTTCTTCTATAGAATGACATATAGCATTATCTGGTTGCTTTAAGTTCAGCTGTAAAGCAAGATTTTTAAATCTCATACGATTTTCTGCAAGATCTATAGAATTAAACGATGTCCCGAGAATATTAAAACCTTTTTCATATAGTATTTTTGCTAATTTTAAAGGTGTTTGACCACCTATTTGTACTATAATGCCCACTAAAATTCCATGTTCTTGTTCTTTGTATAAGATCTCTAATACATCTTCTTCAATGAGAGGAGCAAAATATAAGCGATCAGAAATATCATAATCAGTCGATACAGTCTCTGGATTACAATTGATCATAATAGTTTCATACCCCATTTCTTTGGCAGCACATACTGCATGTACGCATGCATAATCAAACTCAATACCTTGGCCAATTCTATTGGGTCCACTACCTAAAATAACAATTTTCTTTCTAAACGATACATTTGCTTCACATTCTGTCTTATATATTGTATCGCCTTCATAACATCCATACATATAATTAGTACTTGATTCAAATTCAGCTGCACAGGTATCTATGTGTTTATAAACCTGTTGAATACCAAATTTTTTTCTCATTGCTTCAATATATTGAGCAGTATTCCCACTTAACTTTGCAAGTCTAGTATCTGAAAATCCCATCTTTTTTAACTTAAGTATTTCATATGCATGTTCTGGAAAGCCCATATCCTTAATTTTTTGTTCTTCTAATATAATGAGATATATATTTTTTAAGAACCATAGATCATAACCTGTAATAGCATTTATTTCTTCTATACTGATACCATGTCGCATTGCATCAGCGGCAATAAGTAATCTATTTGGCAGTAATTTTGATAATTGTAATCTAATATACTCAATATCTTCATCTTCAGAAAAGACCTCATCAAGTCCTGATAAACCTATTTCAAGCGAGCGAAATGCTTTCTGAAGAGATTCATTAAAAGTCCGTCCTATAGACATAATCTCTCCAATTGATTTCATAGAAGTAGAAAGCTCACAATTTGTCCCTTGAAATTTTTCAAATTCAAAACGAGGCATTTTAGTGACTATATAATCTATCACTGATTCAAATGCAGCAGGTATCACTAGTGCACAATCATTACTAATTTCATCTAAGGAATATCCTATTGCAAGTTTAGTAACGACTTTTGCAATAGGATAACCTGTAGCTTTTGAAGCGAGCGCAGATGATCTAGAGACTCTAGGATTCATTTCAATGACAACTAATTGATTATCTCTTTTAGGATTCACTGCAAACTGTACATTCGCACCACCACCATTAATATCTATTTCTCTCAGAATAGATATAGATGCATTTCTCATTTGTTGATATTCTGTATCACGAAGAGTAAGCGCAGGCGCAACTGTCATACTATCTCCAGTATGTACTCCTACTGAATCTATATTTTCTATTGAACACACCACTATACAATTATCTTTACAATCTCGTAATACTTCCATTTCATATTCTTTCCATCCCATAATAGATTCATCAATTTGAATTTCATGTATTGGAGAAATAGTTAAAGCGTGATCCGCAATATTAAAAAACTCTTCTTTGTTATATGCTATGCCACTACCTTCACCTCCTAGTGTAAAAGAAGATCGGATAATCGCTGGCAATCCAATGAAATCTAACGCATCTTCTATTTGAGCGTGATTTTTTACAATCATACTTTTGGGATATTTGAGATGGATATTATCTAAAGATTGACGAAACAACTCTCTATCTTCCGCTTTTCTAATTGCTTCTCTATTAATGCCAATGAGCTCAACATTAAATGCGTCAAGAAGACCAGTATCGGCAAGATTAATTGCACAATTCAGTGCTGTTTGTCCTCCCATTATTGGGAGAATGGCATTTGGTCTTTCTTTTATAATAATTTTTGCTATTATTTCAGGAATTATTGGTTCAATATATGTTGCATCAGACAGTTCAGGGTCAGTCATAATTGTTGCAGGATTAGAATTCACTAAAATGACTTTGTAGCCTTCACTTTTTAATATTTTACAGCTTTGTGTGCCTGAATAATCAAATTCACATGCTTGTCCTATTACTATAGGACCTGCTCCTATAACTAATATAGATTCTATATCTACGCGTTTTGGCATAATGATGTATTATGAATTTTATAATATTATCAATCTTTTTTATTGATGTGAATGTTTATTCACTATGTAGTATATCTTCTATGTAGAATTTATTTCTATTAATAAAAGAATATTAACATAAAAATATTGAAGATTATGCATATCAGTCTTATTGCATTGCTATGATTACTTATCCAATAGATTTGCTCAGAGGGAATATATTGCCTGAAACAATACAATCTTCAGATGCTAACTCTACAAATTTATCTGTCAGTATCTCTGGAGAAATTAATTCAGAGACATCCTTCCCTGGAAATGCTTGCTGATATATTCCGGAATCTACAGGTCCTAATGGATATACAGCATTTATACATAATTTTGTATGTTTTGTTTCAGATGCGTAGATTTTGACCATGATCTCAAGAGCAGCTTTACTAGCTGCATAAGGCATCCAATATGGATAATAAGCAGGAGAAAATGTCACTTCTGAAGTGATAAAAATGACTCTTCCAGCATTAGATCTTTTTAACATAAAGTCTAAATTTTTTAGTAGATACCAATTTGCAGTAAAGTTTATATTCATGATATTTTGTAATTCTTCAAGTGTACATTCATGAATAGGATATGATTTACCTAAAATACCAGTACAGGATACTAGTATATCTAATACTCCAGTTTCTGATAGCTTAAGACTTTCTATCATATGTGTTAATATTATCACATTTTCGAAATCTAAAAGATCAAGTTGAATAATTTTGACATAGCCTTCTCGAAATTCTCTTAATTCTTGAATAGTATTATATAAAGGTTTTAGATTGTCTACAGATCTTGACATCAAGATTACATAGGCACCTTCTTTTATAAATCTTTTTGCAACTGCAGTACCTATCTTACCAGATGCTCCATTAATCAGCGCTATTTTTCCTTCCAATTTACCCATAATTCTTAATCCTGATAGGAGCTCATTACGATATTTTATCTCAAAACAAGCATCTCTTCTACAAAATAAACTAATGATATATATTGAAAAATAACGGAGATATCAATTGAAGTCATATCTCAGTGTTTATTACTCATAACATTCAAGATTATCTCACAGATGTATATTTATAGTGTATTACGAAATATATGAGCACTTTAATTATAAAAAGCAAATGAGAATTTTAATATGCATTGTTCATTATTTAATATAAATAATAAAAAAATCTGAGTTATTGTTTAGCGGTAGTATGATAGCATATAAATTATACAGTCAGTTGACTCATAGGTGATATATTGTATTATAGAATACATTTAATATACATTCATTAATGACAAGGTTTTGTATCAAAGCACCTGCTAAAATTAATCTTTTTTTACATTTGGTAGATAAACAAAAAACTGGATATCACATTATTGAAAGTATAATGTGTTTCACGACTCTTGCAAATATTGTAGAAATTCAAGTGAGTGATAAGCATTATATGCATAATCCTTCTGTGACAGTGGAATTTTTCCATTGTGAATCTAGTATTGATCATTTAGATAATACAGTGATAAAAGCAGTGCAACTAATGCTGAAATACGCTCCTGCGCATACTCAAGTATCTGTAAAAATTGTAAAAAATATACCAACTGCCTCAGGTTTAGGTAGTGGTTCCGCAGATGCTGGCGCAGTGATACGGACTCTTGGAAGATTATGGAAGATTAAAAGGCAGATTTTGCATAATATCGCTTTAAAGATTGGATCTGATGTTCCATCAAGTATATATAGTCAGTCAGTATTTGTACAAGGAATAGGAGAACAACTTTTGAGATTAAAAAACTTTTTTCTTCCTATTTATGTGATACTAGTCAAACCTAAAAATAAATTTTTAAAGACATCTGAAGTATTTTATAAATATACAGAACCATTTTCTAAGCCCATTACATGGAATATTTATAGTCAAAAAGTATTATATAATATTCTTCAAAGCACAAAAAATGATCTACAAGATATCGCAATCTCTCTTGTACCAGAGATTAAGCACATAATTACAGAACTCAATTCACAACAAGGTTCCATATTTGCTCGTATGTCTGGAAGTGGTGTAGGATGCTTTGGGATCTTTGATAATGAAAAAAATGCACAATATGCTGCAACAAATATGACATTATTACATCCAGATTGGTGGATATGCAGTACACAATTAATAGTTTAAATATATGGATTTAATGTCTTTAATGTTAAAAAACACAAATCTTATAAATAGATATACACAAGGAAAATTTATTGTAAATAATAAAGAATATTCTGAAGAAATTTTAATTCTTTATGACAGAGTCATCGAATTGCGTAAATGTAATATTACAATACAACACTATCTCGAATCAATTGCACTATTAGAAATAGATATTTTATTAATAGGTTCTAGTATAAATCGTGATATACTCAAGACTCCAATTGGATTATACCTTATGGAACATAATAATATTATTCATTTTGAAGTTATGACAATAGGTTCAGCATGTAGAACTCACAATATTCTTATATCTGAAAGCAGATCTGTTGTAACTTATTTATCAGATATAAATCATGCTTGAAATACTTACTCAGGATTTTTTTATTATAAGTATGATTGCAATCATACTTATTAGTGCAGTAACAGGAGCATTAGGATCATTTATGATATGGCAAAGATTATCTTATTTAGGGGATAGTCTTTCTCATTCTTCATTATTAGGTACTGCAATTGCCTTAATTTTTAATATCAGCGCATCATTAAGTATTATATTAATTGCTATTACATTTGCAATATTACTCTCTATAAACTTTTATAAATTATATTCTATAGATACAATCTTAAATATTACGACTAATGTAATTTTATCACTTAGTTTAGTACTTATGGCATGTTTACCATCAGGTGGACATAGCATTATGAATTCTTTGTTTGGTGATATTTTAACATTAAATACAAATGATATCATGTTAATTTTTATAGTTTCTATAGTAGTTGCTTTAGTCTTGACATTGAGATGGCGTCATTGGTTAATCATTTCAATGAATCCAGAATTAGCAGTAGTAGAAAAGATTAACACTAATTTTGTAAGATTAGAATTCTTAGTGACTCTTGCTATCTTCATAGCAATTTCTGCTCAATTAATAGGAGTATTACTAATTGCTGCATTTTTATTAATTCCTGCAGCATCTGCAAGATTAATTGCAAAGACTCCAATACAAATGATTATTATTGCAACAATCTTTTCTATAATATCTGGCGTATCAGGATTAATATTATCTGCAAGTTTTGATTTATTTACTGGCCCAGCTATTATTCTTGCTTCAGCATCATACTTAATAATTGCTTATTTTATACGATTGATATTAAAATAAAGTCTTCTAATGCACTAGAAACAGTGTAATTCTGTTAAATTCAATATATGAAGAACAATATATACGGGACTTTTAATAAAATTTTATAACATAAAAATCATAATATTTAATTTATTTCAAATGAAAATTATATCATCTCAATTGAGGAAAGTATTATATCAGCCTGATGCAATAAGAGGAATAATGATTTATGGTAGTAATAAAAGTCTTATTGATTGTTATATACATCAAATTACTTCGTCTCTGAAAGAGTATTCGATACAAGTGATGGATTTTACAATCATCAATAAAACACCTAGTGTGCTATTATCTACGATAAGAAATAAATCTATATTTACTCAAAAAAAAATAATTAAACTCATCAATGTTAAAGGAGAAATATCTACAGAGTTAAAAAGCGTTTTAGAGTATAACATAGGTGATGATTATCTTATATTTGTAGCATATGATTTAGCATATCATGCAAAAATTAAAAGTTATATGGAAGATTCAAAAATTTTTGGTATCTTGAATGTGTCTAAAAATCAAAATAATAATATTTGTGATATCATTGCAGTTTTCTTAAAGCAAAATGATATACAATATACGAACATGATACTTAATCACTTAGTATCGTACTTTAATAATCATGATCTTTCTATATACTCTGAACTTGAGAAATTAGTATTATATTTAGGAGATCAAAAAGACTTAAATTTACTTGACATAGAATCATGTTTTTTATCCTACTATAATCAATACAGCAATCTTAATCATCTATTTTCTGCTATCGCAACAAGAGATATCAGTAGATTACTTATAGTAACCAATACATTAGTACAACAAGCTCATCTTTCGCCTATGATACTCACCAGAGTGATCTCAAATTATTTCTTATATATTGAAAATATGTTGCTATTAATGCAATCTGGTATGAATGCATATGATGCTAGTCGATATATGATACTTAAATTGCATTATAAATATGCATGGAATCTTAGAGCACATATTAAAAATTTTCAATTATCAGAAGTGAAATGGATTGTGGCAAAATTAATCAATTTAGAAATTCTTTATAAGAATACATCTTTGGAACATCATATATTGTTTCAACAAGCAATGAATTTTCTTTTTGATATATAATAGCAGTGACAAAATATTTATTTTTAATGAATATCACTAGCTTACTGTTCTTGAACTCACAATGAGTATCAGATAAAATATAATATGTATATCTATAAAGAAAGATTATGCAGTTATTAAACTATTAATGATATATCTTAAAAACTTAAGAGATTCTACAGATTAAGAGTAATATATTATATACTACATCTAATAGATGATTAATATATAATATTGAGATTTTATAAATATGTTGTATATTTGTAATAGATCAACAGAACATGATCACAATTTTGCTAAAATCATAACATGATGTTAATTAATCATTACAAATGTATAGAGTTACATTATAAAGCAATCAATACATTCCAATTGAGAATCAAAGATACAATTCATCAAGATCATCATGATACAAAGAGAAGAAAGCTGTACTACTTTCAAAGAAAATACAATTGCAGAGTATAATATGAGCTGTATACACGCTGCTGTGAAAAACCTTAGTTTATGGTACGGTATTCAGCAAGTATTATTTGATATTAATTTGAATATTTATAAGCAAGAAGTAACAACGTTCATTGGACCATCAGGATGCGGTAAATCAACATTTTTACGTTGCTTTAATCGCATGAATGACTATGTCCCAGAACATAAAGCTGTTGGTGTATTAGATATAGATGGTTTAGGTGATATATACTCAAATAATATGGATGTTGTATTATTAAGAGCAAAAGTAGGTATGGTCTTTCAAAAACCTAATCCCTTTCCAAAATCAATATATGATAATGTTGCTTATGGACCAAAATTGCATAATATGGTCAAGAATACGAGAACATTAAGTGAAATAGTGGAAAATAGCTTAATCAAAGTAGGGTTATGGGCAGAACTAAAAGACAGATTAAAAGATAGCGCACTAAATTTATCTGGTGGACAACAACAAAGATTATGTATTGCCCGAGCAATTGCAGTACAGCCAGATATTTTATTGATGGATGAACCATGTTCTGCTCTTGATCCAGTTGCTACTAATGCAATTGAAAGTCTTGTACAAGAGTTAAAATTAAGATTTACCATTATTATGGTGACTCATTCAATGAAACAAGCTAAAAAGCTTTCTGATAATATTATTTTTTTTTATAATGGAAAAATTATTGAATCTGGTAGTACTCAAGAACTTTTTCAAAATGCTCGATCGTCTTTAACAAGAGAATATATTTTAGATCATTAGTATAAAATTTTGAATCGCAATTGTTATGTTTTTTTTCATTCCTCCTTATTGATATATAGAATAAATGAATTCATAGACATGTAATATATCACACAATCTCAGTATATATCTCATAAGATTTCAAGATGACAGATCTACTATTCAGCTATTCAGCTTAATTTCTTCTTGAATTATTTTTGTATTATGACGTAATGGAAAATATTCAAGCATTTTGTCATAAAATGATCTTATAAAACAGTCTCCTGATACCTGATATTATAAGAATATATAGTGCAATTCAGTCAATTTTTTATCGATATCATAAGTTACGCAAGCGAACCAAATATTATATAGTACAATGCATCTCTCTCTATAAGCATAATAAAACAAAGCTTTCATCTATATGATATAATAAAAGTGTCAACGCGATAGATTGTTATGTAGACTAATTAAATCGTGATAGTTATATTCTCTCAATGACATATTTTTGTCAATATAACAAACAATTATAAGTGCATTGAACAATGCATAGTCTTAAACATGTGTATGATAATAATCAATTGATTCAAAGTAATATATGAGATTACTCCCTCTCGTTTTATTATTCTATAATATTAATATCTATAATAATTAATATTATAGTACAGATATTCAAATCAAGAATATGTCTTAATTCAGTAAAAATCTCTTTTACTAATTGCAAGAATACAATAGTTTTATTCCCTATTAGTATAATTAATGATATACTTTAGATAAATAAGTATATAAATGGGTATAGTAATGATTCAACAACAAAAAACACAAGCATTTAATTGGTTTTGTACTCTCAGAGATAAAATTGTAGAAGCTTTTTGCTTAATTGAAAAACAGTCATCTAAAGATCCTAAAATAGAAACAAGACAATGGGAGCGTCCAGGTGGAGGGGGAGGTGAATCAACTGTAATTTATGGTAATGTATTTGAAAAAGTAGGAATTAACGTCTCAAAAGTATATGGAACATTTGGACACTTAGTGAGAAAGGAAATTCCAGGTGCAAATGAAAGTAACGGAGAATTTTGGGCAAGTGGTATATCGTTAGTCTCGCATATGCAATCACCTCTTATTCCTGCAGCACATATGAATACAAGATTAATATATACTGCTAATCAATGGTTTGGAGGAGGAATGGATTTTACTCCAATATATCCAAATATTGAAGAGTCTAATTACATTCATACAGCAATTAAGAATCAATGCGATACATTTGATAAGAATTATTATCCTCAGTTTAAAGAACAGTGCGATCAATACTTTTTTTTACCACATAGGAAAGAATCTCGTGGCATTGGTGGCATTTTTTATGATAATTTTAATTCCGGTAATTGGACACATGATTTTCAGTTTACACAATCAGTAGGAGAAATTTTTTTAAAAATTTACTCGCATATTATATATAAAAATATGCATCAGGTATGGACACAAAAGCAACGAGAAGATCAAATAATAAAACGTGGTAGATACGTAGAATTTAATCTTTTATATGATCGTGGTACAAAGTTTGGTTTAATGACTGAAGGAGATCCAGATGCAATAATGATGTCACTTCCTCCACTTGTAAAATGGATATAAAATGTGATCAAAAAAAATCACAAGATATAAAAATGATGTGTGATTTTCTATCTAAGATAGAACTCTATCAATAATTTTCAACAAGAAAACATATCTTAATGTTCTTATACATGTGATGATTATTAACTCTGAAAACGCATGAATATTATGAGATAGAAGATGTAAGAAGAGTCTTCTATACAAGTCCTTGTTTATTTATACAAGTGATTCCAATAATTGCATTGACTTAATGTATACAATAAATATAACTTACTTATTTAAACTGACTCTTTCGTCTAGTGGTTAGGACATCACCCTTTCAAGGTGGCAACACGGGTTCAAATCCCGTAAGAGTCATTCTCTATACTGCAGATCAATACTAGAGAATAATGAAAAAATATACTAGATTATATATTCAACAAAACCTATCACAAGGTCTTAATATAGAACTTAATAGACAACAAAGTCATTATATTAGTAATGTGATACATCTAGTAAAGCATAATTATATATTACTTTTTAATGGACAAGATGGAGAATGGTTGGGAGAAATCATACATATTTCATCACATAAGCTAGTCTCTATCTCTCTTAAACATAATACTCAGCCTCAATATGAGGAAAAAAAAATATATTTATATTGTGCAATAGTTAAAAATACAGCATTAAATAATATAGTGAGACAGGCTACTGAAATGGGAGTGACTTCTATTCAATTCCTTTGGACAGAAAGAACAATCATGAAGACTCTGAATCTTAATAGAATTATTTCTCAAGTTATTGCAGCATCAGCACAATCTGGAAGAATGAGTATACCGAACATTTATTCTCCTATTGATTTTTATGATTTACATGATCATCATAATAGATATTTCTACTTATGTGATTATACAATGTCCTGTCTCGATATAAAAACAGAAATACAATATAATAAAAATATTGCTATTATTATTGGTCCTGAAGGAGGCTTTTCATCTTCTGAACTTTCATTTGCAAGCAAATTTTGTCAAAAATTAAACTTAGGACGAAGAATTTTAAGAGTAGATACCGCAGTAATTGCTGCACTTTCTTTAGTGAATTATGAATATATATGAATGATGATGCGTCCTTTCTTTATATATTATCCTCGGTATTCTCTTTGCCTGATTTAAGGCTTCTTAATATATCAGTAGTTAGTGCAAAAACCATAAAAATTTTAGTGACCATCCCATTTTACAGTACTAAGATCTATGCCCTCCTGTACCATTTCTAAAAGAGGACTCATATCTCTTAATCTTCCTACATTCTTTGTGATCAGATGAGCAGCATATAATATTTCTTCTTTAGTGGTAAAACGTCCTAATCCAAATCTGATAGATGAATGTTCAAGATCATATCCATTATTAAGTGCTCTAATGACATATGATGGCTCTAAAGATGAAGATGTACATGCAGAACCAGAACTAACTGCTAAATCTTTAATTGCCATAATTAATGATTCACCTTCAACATAAGGAAAGCTTAAGTTTAAATTACCTGGAATTCTGTTCTCTTGATCTCCATTGAGTACTACATCCGGAAATGAAGTCTTTATTTGTTGATATAAAAGATGACTTAACTCTTGTATTCTATATGATTCTTCTTGCATATCTTGTTGAGTGATGCGTGCAGCTTCACCAAAACCTACTACAAGAGGAGTGGGTAATGTACCAGAACGCATTCCTCGTTCTTGTCCTCCACCATTAATTAATGGAGTTAAGCGTACTCGTGGTTTTCTACGTACATATAATGCTCCTATTCCCATAGGTCCATAAATCTTATGACTTGAAATACTCATCAGATCAATATTCATGTCGTTGACATTTATTGGAATCTTTCCAAAAGCTTGAGCTGCATCTGTATGAAATAATACATTCTTATTTTTACATATTAACCCTATTTCTTTTACAGGTTGAATCACACCTATCTCATTATTTACCATCATGATTGATACTAAAATCGTATTATTAGTGATGATCTCATCCAATGCTAGTAAATCAATCAGACCATTTTTTTGAACAGGTAAATATGTAACTTTAAAATCTTCATTTTCTAAACTCCTACAAGAATCTAATACACACTTATGTTCTGTACATACAGTGATAATATGCTGACCTTTATTTCTATAAAAATGCGCAATACCTTTAATTGCCATATTATTTGATTCAGTAGCACCAGAGGTAAAGATAATTTCCTTACTATCTGCATGTATTAAATCAGCAATATACTTTCTGGATTTTTCTACACCTCTTTCGGCATTCCATCCAAAAGAATGGCTACGAGAGTGTGAATTACTAAATTGATTAAAATAAGGTATCATTACTTCTAATACACGAGGATCTACTCTAGTAGTAGCTTGATAATCTAGAAATATAGGCAATGTGACTTTCTTATTATATTCCATTTTGCATCTCATGTTCATAAAACTATTATTGGAAATATATCTATAATCATGACCTAATAACATGATTAATCAAGCTGTTCAAGATATTATTCAAATATAAACATGTCTTTTATGATAAAGATTATACCAGCATGATTCTATCTTCTTGATATCCTGCATGCTTGTATCTGGTCCTATACTAATTCTTATAGCGCATTCTGCTTCTGTATGTGTGATTCCCATTGCAAGGAGTACTTGTGATGCTTCTATTTTTCCAGAAGAACATGCAGAACCATTACTTACTGCAATATTATTAAGATCAAAATACATCATTTGAATATCATTTTTGACACCTGGCATATATATAAAACTTGTATTTGGTAGTCTTTTAGAGTTTTTACTAAATATTTTGATCTTGCTATCATAACTTAAGACTTGCGTTTCTAGATGATCACGTAATATTTTAATTGTATGCATTCTTGATAGCAATTCTGGAATATCATCTAACGCAGTAGAGAGACCTGTAATAGCAATTACATTCTCTGTACCTCCACGTATACCTCTTTCTTGTTGACCACCTATTATGATAGGTTTGATCGCAATATTTTTATTAAAAATAAGTACCCCAGTTCCTAATATACCACCAAATTTATGCGAAGAGAATGTGAGTAAATCTACTCCTAACTCTTCCATATCTACTTTAATCTTTCCAACGCTTTGCGTAGCATCAGTATGACATAGTGCTTGAAATCTATGTGATATTTGTACTATATCACCTATAGGTTGAATAACTCCTGTTTCGTTATTTGCCATCATTACTGATACAATGATTTTCTTACCTGTTAATTTTATTAAAGTCTTTTCTAATGCTAATAAATCAATCACACCTTCATGATTTACTGGCACAATATGTGGATGATCAGCAGATTCAAGAATTGAAGGATGTTCTATCGCAGAAATGACTTGATGATGATCTGTTATTCCTTTCATTACCATATTATTTGCTTCAGTTGCACCAGAGGTAAAAATAATCTCTTGAGTACTTGATACTCCTAGGACATTACGCACCTTATCTCTTGTATTTTCAAGTATTCTGCGTGCTTCTTGTCCTTTCTTATGTAATGATGATGGATTAAGTATGCATTTATATAATGTGTCTATAATATGTTTTTGTACATTTTTGCTAATAGGAGAAGTGGCATTGTAATCAGCATATATATAATTATTCTCTTTTAAAGACAATAAATTCAACAGTCCGTCTGACATGAGATGATTAATCAATTGTAATTCAATGCATGTGAATTTATCACATAATAAATTTATTGCAATAAAGTAAATACATGTTTAATAGTAGAGCATATAAGTATATAAGGCATAACATAACCTTATATAGGTGCGAGTTTTATTAGGATTGTGAATGGTAGAAGTTTTTTTAAACAATGCAACAAAAAAGATAGAAGGTGAATATCATCAGAGTCATAATTTAGATGCGCCAGTTGTACTCATATTACATCATCATGCTCAGTATGGTGGAAGTTTAAATACTAAAATGATACATGGTGTATATAATACTTTTATTGCAAATAACTTTTCTGCATTAAAAATTAACTTTCGTGGTGTCGAAAAATTTATCGGAACCATTGATAAGGGTATAGGAGAGTTAACTGATGCTGCAGTAGCAGTAGATTGGATTCAAGAACATCATTTTAGTAAGATTCCAATTTGGATATTTGGTTTTTCTTTTGGCGCATGGATAGCCATGCAACTAACAATGCGCAGACCTGAAATAGTAGGATTTATTGTTATTTCTCCTCCTGTTACTAGATATGATTTTTCCTTTTTATCACCATGTCCTGTTCCTGGACTAATAATACAAGGAAGTCATGATATTATTTCAGAAAAAAGTCATGTTACGGAGCTTGCCACAAGATTAATTAATTCACTACAAAGTCATTATATGGAATACTATATAGTGGAAAATACTAATCATTTTTTAAGTGATAAAGAGGAAGAAGTCATGCAAATAATAGATCGATATATAAAACTAAGATTACATGACAATGTAATCACTATTTAAAAAATCTTTTAATGTCTGGATGATCATATCTTAAGTAATTAAACTCTCTTAATGATAAAAATCTTAATGTGTTATATTATAACAATATATTATGAAGAGTATAAGATACTCACACACAATTTCATAATTGATAGATAAAGATTATGATTATAATAACAGCATGATGCTGCTATGAGATACTCATTTATAATGCAAAACTTTTACCGCACCCACATTTAGATTTCACGAGTGAATTATGTATATGAAAACCAGCACTACTAAGATTTTCGATATAATCTATCACTGAATTATTTAAAAATCTTGCTGAGCATACATCACATATGAGTATTGGCATACCTTCTCTATCATAGATTATGATATCTTGACTTATTATATTGTCATTATATATAGATCGATCATCTACTTGAGTGTGATCTTTATTTTCAACATAATGATTATTGTTATCAGAAAGATTATTACCTATGTGATCCATAAGAAAATTATATTTAAATCCAGAACATCCTCCACCTGACACTGTAATGCGTAACACAGATTCTTTATTTTTTTCTTGAGATATCAAATAGTGAATTCTTTGTACAGCACTTTCAGTACATGTGATATTATTCTCTTTTATTAACATAGTTTTACAAGTAATTTATTATTAAAATCGAATGTATACAATAAAGATTTAGATAATTACATATATATATCATAATTTCATTAATAGACCACAAGTTCCTGAACAGGCTTTGCATTGATTAATGAACGCATAAATAATTGATTGCATTATTATATAGTATATTGTACACTAAATTTTAGTATATACTTGATGTACACAATTAAGTATTTTATAGATAAATGACTAGTAATTCTATAAATTACTTGCATTGTAGAATGCAATAATGGTGTAATCTCTCGATATCTTACACGATTTATTTAAAGATATATATTCATTTTTATCCCTAAGTAATTTAGGTTTAATTGTATTGTAAATAATGACATGAGGTTAAGATGACAATAACATCTGAGGTAAAACAGAAGATTATAATAAGATACGCAATTAAAAAAGATGATACAGGTTCCTCTTTTGTACAATGCGCAATTCTTACTGAGAGAATTCATTGCCTCACTGAACATTTTAAGAAACATAAGCATGATAATAATTCAAAGCGTGGATTACTGATCTTAATAGGCAGAAGACGTAGACATTTAAATTATATAAAACTTAAATTTGGTGATGAGACTTATAGAGAATTAATAAGAAAATTGGGCATTAGAAAATAATTGAGAAACCTAAAGTTTAGGTATTACAAAATAATAATTGAGGCATATAATATGTTTAAAATCATCAAAAAATCTATCGAATGGGGTAATAACACATTAACTTTAGAAACTGGAAAAATAGCAAGATATGCAGATAGTGCAATAGTTGTAAGTTATGGCAATACATCAATATTAGTAACAATTGTCAGTAAAAAGAGAGAAGAAACCGTAGATTTCTTACCTCTCACTGTGCAGTTTATTGCAAAAAGCTACGCAGTAGGTAAAATTCCTGGTGGATTTTTTAAAAGAGAAGGTAAGCCTTCTGAAAGAGAGACTTTAATTTCAAGATTAGTTGATAGAAGTATTAGACCTCTCTTTCCAGAGGGTTTCTATCGTGATATTAGTGTAATTTGCCACTTACTGACTTATGATTCAGTGACTCCTCCTGAAGTACCAGCATTAATTGGTACTATGGCAGCTATTGCAATTTCCGGACTTCCTGTTCGCGATGTAATAGCTGGTGTAGCAGTCGGACGTAATATGGATCGTAATTATATACTGAATCCTTCTGTACAAGAATTAAAAATAAGTGACTTAGAGTTATTTTTATCTGGTGATGAACATTCCGTATATATGATTGAATCAGAATCTCAAGAATTATCTGAAGAAATACTAATTGATGCAATTAAATTTGGGCATCAACAGATTAAATCTATTACTAAATTTATCATAGAATTTGCTAGTCAAGTAAAAAATAAATCAGATCATTACTCTACTCCTAGTATATTAGAGATAGATCAATATGTAGAAAAATATAATGCAGACTTTGAAGCAGCATATTATTCAAATTTAAATAAATATGAGCGTCTCAATATGTTAGAAGAAATTAGAAATAACATATTAAATATCCTTAATAACAAACTTAAAGATGATAAGTTGGTAAAATATGCGTCAAGATGCATTGAAAGATCTGCAATACGTCAACTTATTAAAAGAAAGGGCATGAGAATAGATGGGCGTCAATATAATGAAATACGACAGATAGAAATTGAAATTAATACTTTATCTAGTACTCACGGCTCTGCACTTTTTACTAGGGGTCATACCCAAGCATTAGTGATCACTACTCTTGGCACTACACAAGATGAACAGATTATAGATGATATCGAAGGTGATAGACGTGAGCATTTTATGCTACATTATAATTTCCCTGCATTTGCAGTAGGAGAAATTTCTACTCCACGTGCTCCTGGAAGAAGAGAGATTGGACATGGTAAACTAGCATGGAAAGCAATAAATCCTATTTTACCTGATAAATCTCAATTTCCTTATACTATAAGAGTAGTATCAGAGATACTAGAATCTGATGGCTCATCTTCTATGGCTACAGTATGTGGTACTTCTCTTGCACTTATGGATACAGGTGTACCAATAAAAGCACCTGTTTCTGGTATTGCAATGGGTTTGATAAAAGATCAAGAAGGATATATTATTCTCTCTGATATATTAGGTGATGAAGATTATCTAGGGGATATGGATTGTAAGGTAGCAGGTACGCATACAGGGATTACAGTAATTCAAATGGATACAAAAAGTACTGGTATTAACTGCGAAATTATCAGTCAAGTATTAGAGCAAGCACGAGATGGTAGATTACATATTTTAACAAAAATGAATTCAGTAATTTCAGAACATAGCTCAAATATAAAAGATCATGCACCAAAGATGATAGTATTTTATATAGATAAAGAGAAAATAGCTTCTGCTATTGGATCTAAAGGCAAAAATATTCGCAGTATATGTGAAAAAAGTAACACAAAAATTGAAATAGGAGATGATGGTAAAGTATCTATTTTTGCTGTAAGCAGTATAGCGGCTGAAACTGCAAAAGATTTGATGTTGATTTCAACAACAGACATAGAACAAGGTTCTATAGTAGAAGCCAAAGTAATAAAAATAGATAAATCTATTGTTGAACTTGAACTTATCAATGGAAGAAGAGGAAAAATGCATATTAGTGAGGTAGCAAATCAGCACATAGATTCTATAGAAAGTATTTTAAAACAGAGTGATACTTTTAAAGCATTAGTCATTGATTTTGAAAAAGGAGGATGTCCAAAACTCTCCAGACGTAGAGTGAATCAAGAAACGGGAGAGTTTTTTGCAGGTGAACTCTATAATGTAGATAGAAAAAATCACCTTTCTGATAATAATGATAATAATTATCGTTCTAGATCTAATAGGACGCGTGCTAATTTTAGTAGTAAAAATAATAGAACAAAATCATCTAGTAGCGATAATTCTTCATCATCAGGATTTTACTAAAATGATTGGCGAAAATGATCAAATATAAGAACAGCAATCTTTA
Source organism: Wolbachia endosymbiont of Howardula sp. (assembly GCF_025021925.1). Taxonomy (GTDB): domain Bacteria; phylum Pseudomonadota; class Alphaproteobacteria; order Rickettsiales; family Anaplasmataceae; genus Wolbachia. The sequence continues at coordinate 182,656 of NZ_CP092368.1, forward strand.
AAATCATTTACGGTCTTAATAATATCTTGAGAGAGGAATATTGCAGATCCTATGACTAAAGTATCTGCTCCTGCCTTGATAATATCTCTCGCATTAGTAAGATTAATACCACCATCTACTGCAATTTGTGTGTTGAGACCGTAATATTGTATCATTTTTCTGATATTAGTTATTTTATGTAAGTGCGAAGAAATGATTTTCTGTCCACTAAAGCCTGGATTAACAGACATGATCAGTATAACATCTAGTTCATGTATTATATACTCTAAGACGCTAGGTGGAGTAGAAGGAACAATTGATACTCCTACCTGAATTCTTTTATTATTAATTTTATATGCTTTGATTGTTTGAATCACTCTTTCAAGATGGATCTCTGCTTCTGCATGTATAGTGATAATATCAGATCCAGCATATACAAAGCTTTCGATATAATGACTAGGAGATTTAATCATTAAGTGTACATCAAAAGGTAGATGACTATATTTTCGAATTGAAGATATCACATTTGGTCCAATTGTAATATTGGGCACAAAATGACCATCCATCACATCTATATGTATATAATCTATATTCAGAGTACTAATTTTTTTTATTTCTTCTCCTAATTTTGCAAAGTCTGCTGAGAGTATAGAGAGAGAGATTTTAACATTCATTTACTACCTATAAATGGAATATATAATTAATAGAAATATTGTATACTATTAATATCTCGCATTATCAATATCTGTATCTCTTTAAAATAAAAATACTGATAAAAATAACAGTAATATTAAGTATTATTCATCATATAATAAAAAACCTTGACTTTACAGATTTGAAGAATCATTTATATATTTTGGGTGCCCGTAGCTCAGCTGGATAGAGCAACAGCCTTCTAAGCTGTAAGTCGTAGGTTCAAATCCTACCGGGCACACTTATGTATTACGCTTATAGAGAGTTTTTCTACATACTAACACAAATTCTTTCTACTGAAATACTGAATTATCATTATATTATTACAAAAGTACTAGGATGTTGTTATATACTATCATTCAAGATCGTTATCATTCATTAACAATCATCATTGATCTATATTATAAAAATATAAATATAAAAAACATAAACTTCTGTTGGACGCACTATCTGTATCATGATATATATACAACATAACAGGACGGTAAGAGATAGAGGAGAATACCATATAATATGAATAACATTCTCTATGATACTAGTAATATCTTTTTTCAAATCTTGAAAGGAAACCTACCCTGTAGAAATATTTATGAAGATGAGTTTGTCTTGGGTTTTTATGATAAGTATCCTGATGCACCAATACATATTTTGGCCATACCAAAAAATCAATATATTTCTTATGATGATTTTATTGTAAAAGCTGAATCAGTAGAAATAATCAATTTTTTTAAAGCTGTCAGAATAATCACTCGCGCGTTTAATTTGGATAAAACAGGATATAGATTAGTAACAAATCATGGTCATCATGGAGAACAAGTTGTACCGCATTTTCATATACATATTTTGGGTGGTAAAAAATTAGGAAAACATGTTAATATATAACTTATTTTATACATTTTTTATTATATGACAGAATATCTTGCTATCATTATTTACATTTGTATTGCAATCATAATATCTGTCACTTTATGTGTTTTACCTATATTGCTCGTTAGAAATAAGCCAAGTTTTGATAAACAATCTACATATGAATGTGGATTTAATACTTTATCCAGTGCAAGAAAAAACTTCGATATTAAGTTCTATTTAGTATCAATATTATTTATTATCTTTGATATTGAGATTATTTTTCTTTTTCCTTGGGCTATTTCTCTATCTAAGATACACTATACTGGATTTTGGTCTATGATAGTATTTCTTGCTATATTGACTATAGGCTTTATCTATGAATGGTGTAAAGGAGCATTAACATGGTAGGGAATGAATATTAAACTTAACGATAAGTTGTCAAATCAAGAAGACTATGGAAATTACAAAAAAGACGGCTTTCTTTTTTGTAAGTTTGGTCATTTAACAGATTATATTATAAAATGGGCAAGAGCTGGTTCACTCTGGCCTATGACTTTTGGCCTTGCATGTTGTGCAGTAGAAATGATGCACACTGCTTCTAGTCGTTATGATTTGGATCGATATGGTATTATGTTTCGAGCAAGTCCAAGACAAGCAGATGTAATGATTGTTGCAGGTACATTGACTAATAAAATGGCTGCTGCATTACGTAAAGTATATGATCAAATGGCAGAGCCAAAATATGTGATCTCTATGGGTAGCTGTGCAAATGGTGGTGGTTATTATCATTATTCCTATTCAGTAGTACGTGGATGTGATAGAATTGTTCCAGTTGATATATATATTCCTGGTTGTCCTCCTACTGCTGAAGCATTATTACATGGTCTGTTATGTCTACAAAATAAAATAAAATGTTCTAATACTATAGGTACTTTCCATGCATAGTATGGTACATTATATACAAAAAAACACTAGATGTACTTGTATACACTCGTATGATAGTACTATTGTCATGTATTCATTATTGAGTGATCTAAAAACACACTTACTATTTTTACGAGATGATCAAAACTGTAGATATGAAGTACTCATTGATATTTTTGGAGTTGATTATCCAAATAGAGATCAACGTTTTGAAATAATATATAATTTACTCAGTATTGTACATAACATGAGGATACATGTAAAATGTAAATTATATGAAGGGGAATTACCTATCAGCATAGGTACTATATTTAGCACAGCATCTTGGTTTGAGAGAGAGATTTTTGATATGTATGGAATAGCATTCTCAGAACATAAAGATCTTAGAAGAATTCTCACGGACTATGGTTTTCATGGCAATCCAATGTTGAAGGATTTTCCTATAACTGGTACTCAAGAAGTAATATATAATGAAGAAAAAAGAAAAGTTGTATATCAAGCTATAGACTTACCACAAGATTTTCGTAGATTCGACACTCTATCTCCTTGGGAAGGGCAAGTACATAACATAAATATAGAGGAGAAAAAAAGTGACAATATATAAAAAAAAAATATCTATCATAGGTGCAGGCAATATAGGTGGCACTCTAGCATATCTGATTATGTTAAAGAATCTTGGAGATGTGATTTTACTTGATATTAGAGAAAACATAGCGCAAGGTAAAGCGCTTGACATATCAGAGACAGCACCTATTGAGAGATTTTATAATAACATTATTGGTACAAAACATTATAAAGAAATAGAAAACTCTGATGTCATAATTATCACCGCTGGCATTACTAGACAGTCTAATATGAATAGAGAAGATCTTATCAAAATAAATATTAAAGTAATACAGGAAGTTAGCATCAATATTAAAAAATACTCGCCAAATGCATTTATAATAGTAGTTACTAATCCTTTAGATGTCATGGTCTCAGCAGTACATAAATATGCACAGATTCCAGACAATATGATTGTCGGAATGGCTGGAGTGCTTGATTCTGCACGTTTTCGCTATTTTCTTGCAATTGCACTCAAGATGTCTGTTGCAGATATTTGTGCATTTGTACTTGGAGGCCATAATGATACTATGGTACCTCTCATCAGATATACATCTATTGCTGGTATTCCTCTTACTCATATGCTTCAAATAGGGCTTATTACTCAAAATCAAATAGATGAAATAATACATCGTACTCGTAATGGAGGAAAAGAAATCATAGATTTTCTGCAAAATGGCTCTGCGTATTTTGCTCCTACATCTTCTATTATATCTATCTTACAATCATTCTTATATAATGAAAGACGCATATTGCCATGTGCAGCTTATCTAAATGGTGAATATGGGATCACAGGATTATTTATAGGTGTGCCTACTATTATTGGTAATAATGGCATTGAAAGGATTATAGAAGTTCAAATGAATGATAGTGAATATATCATGTTTAATAAATCTATAAATTCTGTGAAGAATTTAATGAGTTTAATAGATCTTTAAAGAAGAGGGAGTGTCATGAGTTTTTTTGAACCATTACATTATTAAATAATCTAAAGAAATTATTAGTTGTAATATCTGCAACATTCCAAAATGATTCCGACCATAATTCTGATATACATTCTATAATATATTTGAGCATATATGGCTCATTCTTTTGTCTTCTATAGGGATGAGGTGTCAGATAAGGGGTATCAGTTTCAATTAATACACGTTCACGAGGTATTAGTTTGAAAATTTGTCTTAATATACTAGCGTTTTTAAACGTAATAATACCAGAAAACGAAATATATAATCCTAAATCTAATAATTGATAAGCAAGTTTCTTAGAAGATGTAAAAGAATGTATCAACCCACTAAATTCACCTTTATGCATTTCTGATTGCAATATTTTAATAGTGCTTTCATCTGCATTTCTAGTATGAATCACTAATGGTAAGTGCGATACTCGTGCTGCTTCTATATGAGATAAGAAACTTTTTTCTTGATTATCTTTATTATTCGATTTTAAAAAATCTAATCCTGTTTCACCTATACTAATAACTTGTTGTATTTTACTAAGTTGTATTAGCTCACTATGTTGTATACAAATACCTTCTTCTATAGAAGAATCAAGTGGATGAATACCAATAGAAAAAAATACTTGCTTATATAATGAAGAGATATCTACTAATCTAGGTATATCATCAAGCTTGACGCATATATTATGTAAAATCTTTATATCAGCTTGTGAAGCTCTCAATATGATATTTGAGATTTCACTATCAGAAAAATCAGTTAAATGACAATGACTATCTATTATCATACAATTTTTTTTGTAGATTGATTTTTTTAAAAAATAAAAACTTCTATGATCAAATCATAGAAAAACTCTATGAGTATGCTATTCCATATCATGGATATACTTTGTCACAACAAATGAATGTTTTGATTACACATCATGATAATGATACATTATATAATAAGAAAATCATATTATTATTAATATAATCATCAGAGAATCCGAGAATTCTGTTACATATTATAGTATATATTTGTTGTTAAAATTCATTATATAATGAATCAAGTATATACTGAAATGTATACACAGTATATACTTTTAGTATATTATAAAAAGACTCTTCACAGAATATAAAAAAATGCTTATTGAAATAAGAGACATCATAAGAGCTATTGAAACTATAATATCTCAAAATCAAGGGTATGATATAGTCAGTTTTGAAGTCACGCATAAAACTATTATTGCTCAATTTATGATTATTGCATCTGGTAATTCAATACGACATGTACAAGCTTTATCTGAATATATTATCACATATCTCAAGCAATATAGTAAAATAGAAGTTGAAGGTATAAATGGAGGGCATTGGATTGTCATGCATTCTCTAGATATTATGATTCATATTTTTAGATCAGAAGTACGAGACTTTTATAGAATAGAGGAACTATATTCTTAGAAATGTTATAATATAATTTTTTTTGAATATAATCATTATCAATATACACTTAAGATATATATTATGCATAAAAATTCTGAGTTTTTAAACTTTTTACAAGAACGAGGATATCTATATCAGTGTACAAATCTTCATGGATTAAATAAATTATTACTGAACAATGAGTATATCATCTCTTATATTGGTTTTGATTGTACTGCTAGAAGTCTACATATAGGTAGCTTAATTCAGATTATGATCTTACGACATCTTCAGAAATTAGGTCATAAACCTATAGTGGTATTAGGAGGTTGTACAACAAGAATAGGCGATCCTTCTTTTAGAATAAAAAAAAGAAGTATCTTGTCTATAGAAGAGATGCAAAAAAATATATCTAATATTAAAATGATATTAGAGAATATATTATCATGTCATCATGAGCACAAAGTAGAGACATTAATAATAAATAATGCAGACTGGTTAGATAAAATCAAATACATAGATTTTCTCTTAAAAATCGGTGCTCATTTTTCAATAAAACGTATGTTAGGTTTTGAGAGTATGAAAACTAGGCTTGATGTGCAACATAACCTAAGTTTTTTGGAATTTAATTATATGATATTACAAGCCTATGATTTTATTGAATTAAATAAACGATATGGATGCCGCGTACAGATCGGTGGATCAGATCAATGGGGAAATATTATTAACGGTATTGAATTAGGAAAAAAATTAAACCTACCTGAACTATTTGGAATCACTACTCCATTATTATTGAACTCTCAAGGATGTAAAATGGGAAAAACTGCAGGTGGTGCAATATGGCTAGATAGTAATATGTTATCTCCTAATCATTACTGGCAATATTTTCGTAATATTGATGATCAGCAAGTAGGTTATTTTTTAAAACTATTTACCGATTTACCTCTTAATGAAATTAAGAAGTTAGAAACCTTAAAAAGTCATGAAATTAATGAAGCAAAAAAGATTTTAGCAACAGAGGTCACAAAAATCTGTCATGGAGATAAAGCATCAGAACATGCTTTATATCATGCAGTACATACTTTTGAAAAGCAAGAAGATATTTTATTGCCTACATTTGAAATCAATATGATGCAAGCATTGCATGGACAATTATTGATTGATTTATTGTATATTACAGGACTCACTTCTTCAAAAACATCTGCAAAGAGAGTAATAGAGAATCATGGATGTAAAGTTAATGACATCACCATCACTGATATTAAATATGTAATACATTTTAAATGCTTTAAAAAACAAAAAAGTATCAAATTATCTGTAGGAAAAAAAAATCATATTATAGTTGTTATTATCCAATAAATTATTTTCAAATATAAATAATAAAATATTGAGAAAGTATAATTGATTTAATAGGTTAAAAAACTCTTTTTACAAGATAAAGAAAAACTAAATTGTACATGTGAAGTTTATTGAACCAGTTGATATATATGCATAGTATCTTTAACTATAGATATTTTTAAGAAAAATCATTATCTGCTCTTGTCATTAATTGACATAAGGGAATAAAATTTTTTAAACTGTATTTTTATATTATAATATCAAATGAATGATAGATAATCTGAAAGGAATAGTTGAAGCAGTATATAATAATCATATCATATTAAATGTTCATGATATTGGATATATAATACACTTTTCAGAAAAGACCTTAAAAAAATGTGAGACGGGTACGTCTCTAACATGTCTTATTGAGGTGTATATAAATAATAGAGATCATATGACGCAACTTTATGGATTTATTTCTCAAGAGGAACGACAATGTTTGCGTTTACTTGTCACAGTTAATGGTGTGAGTTATAAGACTGCAATGTCAATTTTAAGTACATTAACTCCAAATCAGTTATTTACAGCAATTAGTATAGATAATAAAGCAGCATTAAAAATACATGGATTAGGTACAAAACTGATAAATAGAATTATGATTGATTTACGTGATAAGATATATAAATTAAAAATACAGTATCCTTTCTGTAGCGCAGTGCATGAAGATGCAGTGTCAGCATTAATTAATCTTGGATATGATAAAACACAGGCTTTTCATATTATTGCACAATATGATTCTCACTTAGATACTAAAGAGATGATTCGTATGGCACTCAAGGAGCTCTCAATATTATGCAATTAACCTCCTGTAAAATAATATCATCTGAAGATTTAAGACATATTCAGCTAAGACCTGATTATCTTGATGATTTTGTAGGACAGGGAGAATTGATAAATAACTTACAAGTCTTTATCAGTGCCGCTAGGTCAAGAAATGAAGCATTAGATCACGTATTATTATGTGGTCCACCTGGATTAGGTAAAACTACTTTAGCGCATATCCTTTCTAAGGAACTAAGGGTTAGTTTTCGTACAACTTCTGGACCATTGTTAAATAAAGCTGGAGATTTAGCTGCAATCCTCACTTCTTTAAATGAAAAGGATGTATTATTTATTGATGAGATCCATCGATTAAATCATTGTATTGAAGAAATATTATATCCTGCAATGGAAGATTTTTGTTTAGATGTATTAGTAGGTGGAGGTCCATCAACTCGCACTCTGAGAATAGATTTACCGCCATTTACATTAATTGGTGCAACAACAAGAATAGGTTTATTATCTCATCCTCTTAGAGAGCGTTTTGGCATACCTATATATCTTGAATTTTATTCTTGTGAGGAATTAATAAAGATTATTAAAAGAGGTGCAACTTCTCTCTCTATTACAATTCATGATTCTGCTGCACAAGAAATTGCACTCCGTGCACGTGGTACTCCCAGATTGGCATTAAGATTACTCAGAAGAGTAAGAGATTTTGTTGAAGTGAAAGATCAGAGTATACAAATTATGTATGAGAGTGTGCAATATGCACTCTCGCAATTAGGCATAAATAAAATAGGACTTACTACACTTGATATACGATATCTTAAATTTCTATTTAATACCTCAAGACCTGTAGGAATAGAGACTCTCTCAATAGCATTATCTGAAGATGTGAGAAATATTGAAGATACAATAGAACCGTATTTAATAAAAATAAGCTTTATACATCGCTCATCTAGAGGTCGTATTTTAACTAATCAAGCACAAGAGTATTTAAAATCATTATTTGCATAACAATATCCTATTATATTTAGTAATAAAATATTGAACAATTGATTACTTAAATCTTGTATTCATATCTCAGAATGTAGTATATATCTTGATTCTAAGATTTAGTCTCAAAATAGATTAAGATCTGATTACATAAGTGGTTTATAGTGAAATACAAATATTATAATCATCTATGATATGATAAAAATATTGCAAACACAAAAATTTTTTATAACATCATAGAATAGATTTTTTGGTATCAAATGAACGATATACTGCAAAACAATATAAAAAACGATATAGAAACAAAAATAGAGAAAATTGTATTAGAACATATTAATACAGATATAAATAAATTTAATGGTGATTCAAAACTTTCAGATCATGGAGCAGATAGCTTAGATGCAGTTGAAATTATAATGGCATCAGAGGAAGAATTTGGTATAGAAATTCCTGATGAAGATGCACAAAAAATGGAAACTATGAATCAAATAATTAGATATATCAGTGATAAAAAATCTAATATTTAGCCTCAATGCTGAGAAGAATAGTAATTACTGGTGTTGGTTTAATTACTCCACTTGCATCTGACGTCTCTAATACTTGGTCAAGATTAATAAAAGGTGAATCTGGTATCAGAGCTATTGATGTAGATAGATTTGATACTTCCGATCTACCTTGCAAAGTTGCAGGACAGATTATTCCTCAATCTTATAACAATATATATTCTTTTAATCCTTTGGAGTATATGTGTGAAAAAGAATTACATAGAACAGATCGTTTTATTCATTATGGTATTGCTGCGGCTATTCAAGCAATCAATGATTCCTGTATTTTAGAAAATCAAAATATCAATCGAGAACGTATAGGTGTAGCTATCGGTTCTGGTATAGGTGGTCTACCTATGATTCAGAAGAGTATTATTACTATGCAAGAAAAAGGTCCAAGAAGGGTAAGTCCTTTTTTTGTACCTTCAAGTTTAATTAATGTTATTTCTGGACATATTGCTATTAAATATGAATTTACAGGCCCAAATGAGTCAGTCGTGACTGCATGCTCTACTGGTGCTCATGCAATTATAAATTCCGCAAGAGCCATCAAAATGTATGAGAGTGATATCATGATTACAGGTGGAACAGAAAGTGCACTCTGTAGAATGGGAATTGCAGGTTTTGCATCTATGAAAGCGCTCTCAACTAGTTTTAATAGTATCCCAGAAGCATCTTCAAGACCATGGGATAACAAACGTGATGGATTTGTAATGGGTGAAGGAGCGGGCATTCTTGTTTTAGAAGCATATGAAAGCGCAAAAAAAAGAGGAGCAAAAATATATGCAGAATTAGTAGGATATGGAGTGACAGGAGATGCATATCATATTACAGCACCTCATCCAGAAGGTAGAGGTGCATTTCAAGCAATGCATCTCGCAATACAAAACGCAAAAATTGATCCAGAACAAATTGGATATATTAATGCTCATGGTACATCAACGATTCTTGGAGATAAAGTAGAAGTAATTGCAATAAAAAAGTTATTTGGAGATTATGCTTATAATATTCCTATTTCTTCAACTAAATCTTCTATTGGACATCTACTTGGTGCAGCAGGTAGTGTAGAAGCTATTTTTGTAATACTTGCTTTAAATAGTGGGATTATTCCCCCAACTTTAAATCTTGATCACCCATCAGAAGACTGTGATTTAAATTTTGTACCTTTGAAAGCACAAGAACATAACATGAGATATGTACTTTCTAATTCATTTGGTTTTGGTGGCACAAATGCTTCACTCATATTTGCACAAGTATAGTCATCGCTACATCTTTATCTTCAAAACTCTATCTATATTAACATATGAAGTACATACATATTGATTTTCACATATCACTAAACAGTATATCGGGCTAAAATATGAACAAATGGGTTGCGGGGGTAGGATTTGAACCTACGACCTTCAGGTTATGAGCCTGACGAGCTACCGAGCTGCTCCACCCCGCTAAAATTAAAAAGTTAAGATATCAGTATAGATCTATAATAATAAAAAATCAAAGAATAAAATGTCATCTAAAAGATTTTTATAATATTTAAAAATATATTTACATTAGAATCTCTAAATATATTATGATACATCAATACTATTTAATAGATTCAATATATGCAATATAACAAATATAAAAATATTATGATATCTTTTTAAGAATGTATAGAACATGCAAATTAATAAAGACTATAATTTTATGTTACATATTATAATTTATTTATTCTATTTTTGTAGTTATGCAACTTTTGCACAACAGGAAGCACGATCAATAGATACAAATCATCATATCAAAATAATAAATTACAAAGCTCAATCTATACATAAATATGTAGGGTTTTACGGTTATCAATCTAGTATGTTATTTGAACAAGGAGAAATAATAGATACTATTTCGATGGGAGATTCAACTGGTTGGCAACTAATTCCACAAGGTAATAGATTATTTCTCAAACCTATAGATGATTTTGCAAATACGAATGCAACTATCATTACAAATAAAAGAGTATATCATTTTGAGTTATATGCTGAAAATGCATCTGGATTAGATGATGCTAGACTAGCATACGAAGTAAGATTTATATATCCTGTCTGTCATAATGCTTCAAGTGATATTATATATAATAATATACTGAATCAAAGTACTGAAAAGACTGTGATTCCAGATATTTATAATCCTAAGATTATTGAGCAAGGATTAAATTTTAATTACTATATTTCTCATACTAAAGGCAGTCATGCGATTATACCAATTAAAATCTTTGATGATGGAATATTTACATATCTTCAGTTTCATAATATTCACTCTGAATTTCCTGCAGTGTTCATGAAAGATCACGAAAATAATGAATCTTTAGTCAATTTTCGTACAATTGATAATTACTTAGTAATTGAAAGAATTGCTGACTTTTTCATATTAAGACATGGTTCCAGAGTAGTATTAATATTTAACAATGGAGATCAATCTTATAAAACATATAATACTATACCTATAATGCGTGAAAAACATAAATAATGAGAGATTTAGGGGTATATTAATAATGAAATGCTCTTATATTTATAGACTCACACTTGTGTAATATGAATACTAAGATTAGTATCTGACTTAAAAGCTCTAAAGTAGAGAGATCTATATGACATACTTATATCAGTGATATTATTTGATATGATTCAATAATGTGAGCAATATTCATGTATTGATGTTGTGCGATAGCTCTGTATAATTACCAGCAAGAGAATGGAGTTCTTATACAAATCATCAAATCTTTCATACTCTCTAACTATAGTCTAGTAAGAATATGTTATACATGTGCATTCGTTATACTAATGTAGTATAATAAACATTTAATAATCTATCTTGACTAAATAAAGGCCATAAGGTGGTGCAGTCATACCGGCTGCGCTTCTTTTACATTGAGTAATAATATTGAACATTTCATGAGGATTTGTATTTCTTTTGCCAAAATCAATTAAAGTACCTACGATAATTCTTACTTGCTTATATAGAAATGATATTGCAGATATTGTAATATAAATATGATCGATTTTTTTTACAATATTAATACTATCAATTGTTTTTATTGGATTTCTCACTTGACAATCTTTCGATCTAAAGCTTGAAAGATTATTCTGACCAATGAGATATTGAGCTGCTCTATTCATAATATCAATATTAATTGGTTCCATGACATACCATGCATAACCAGAGCCCAATACTATTCGTACATCTCTATTAATAATACGATATTCATAATATCTTTTTTTTGCTGAAAATCTTGCATGAAATGTATTATCTACAATACTTACATTGAGTATCACAATTGGAATTGATTTGAGATAAAAATTTAGTGCATTACGAATTGTTTCAAGTGTGTACTCCACTTCAAGATCACAATGAGCGACTTGTCCTATAGCATGTACTCCTGCATCAGTTCTACCACTACAATATAACTCTACTCTTGTACCAGTAAATAAAAATATTGCATTTTCTATTGCCGCTTGAATGGAATTAGAAGATTGTTTTTGCTTTTGCCATCCCGAGAAAGAATAACCATTATATTCTATAATAAGTTTATAACGCATAAAAGCCTTAATTTTTCACATATACCTTAATCAGTTTAACATACTCTCTTTGAGAGAGTACAATGAATCTTTATATACTTTAAATTATTATATCGCACATAAAGCCTTGGCAAACTAGTCTGAGTATCGCATAATTATAACGTGATATAACATATACCAAGATTTATGAATCTAGAATTAGAGGATAAACAATCTGATAAACAGCAATCCTTGGAAAGAGTAATCAATCATATTGAAAAGACATTTGGTAAGGGTATCATCATGAAGCTTAAACAACATCCTTTAGATCAAGTCGAAACAATATCAACAGGATCTCTTGGACTGGATTTAGCGCTTGGAGTAGGTGGATTACCAAAAGGACGTATAGTAGAAATATTTGGACCTGAGAGTTCTGGTAAAACTACTCTTGCTTTACATGTCATTGCTGAAGCACAAAAAATAGGAGGCATTTGTTCTTTCATTGATGCAGAACACGCATTAGATCTATCATATGCATGTAAACTTGGAGTACACATTGATGATTTAATCATTTCACAGCCAGATAATGGAGAACAAGCATTGAACATAGTAGAAAACTTAGTCTGTTCTGGTGCAATTGATGTGATAGTTGTTGATTCTGTAGCAGCATTAACTCCAAGAGCAGAAATTGAAGGTGAAATGGGTGAACAACATGTAGGTTTACAAGCAAGGCTTCTTAGCCATGGATTACGTAAGCTGACTTCTGTAGTTGCAAAAGCAAATTGTATATTAATATTTATTAATCAAATACGTATAAAAATAGGCTTTATATATGGCAATCCTGAAACTACTACAGGTGGTAATGCCTTAAAATTCTATACTTCTATACGATTAGATATTAGAAGAATTGGCACAATAAAAGACAAAATAAATATTGTAGGTCATGAAACACGAGTAAAAGTAATAAAGAATAAAGTCGCGCCTCCATTTCGAGAGGCAAAATTTGATATTATGTATTCTGATGGTATCTCGCGCACAGGAGAGATATTAGATATAGCAACAAAGCTTGGCATGATTATAAAATCAGGTGCTTACTATTCTTATAATAATATCCGTCTTGGACAAGGGAGAGAGAATGTAAAAAATTACTTTAAAAATAATCAGCAGATTGCACATGAAATAGAATTGAAAATTCGAGATTTCATTTTTAAGCATGATGATGATATCTGTATAAATATAGATAGTAATCATCACATTATAGAAGAGTAATAGATGATCTTTAACGATAAAAATATATTGAGAGAGAGTTGAGTATCGCTTTATCATATATTCAATATTATATTTAACTATCAGAAAAAGGAATCCTGTACTACATTAAATAGGTCACTGATCACATATAATGAAATTACTATTCAAAAAAACATCTTCACATGCTCATTGAGAGATGTTAAGTTATTAACAAATAATCTATATGTAATCACAATGAAATGTTATGTCTTCCCTAATATACATAAATCAGGATATCCATTTATATTCTTCTTTTGTATAGTTACGTGTATTGCGTGTGTTTTTTTATGGACTATTGGCGTAGTATGTATATTTTTAACATTGTTATGTATTTATTTTTTTCGTGATCCCGTGAGAATTGTACCAGATAACAAGAATCTAATACTCAGTCCTGCTGATGGTATTGTGAGTCATATTCAAGAAGTTATTTATCCACAATCATTCTCAGGTGAAGAAAACAGAAAGTATACACTTATTAGTATATTTTTAAGTGTATTTAATGTGCATGTTAATCGCATACCTATTTCTGGTACAATCAAAAAAATGCAATATAAGAAAGGAAGTTTCTTATCTGCAATGAATCACGATTCTTGTAATGAAAATGAAAAACAAATAATTTTAATTGAATATCAAAAAGGTAAGGAAATTATTTTAGAACAAATAGCTGGTATGTTAGCTAGACGCATTATATGTCATTTAACAGTTTCGCAACATGTTACAGCAGGAGAACGATTTGGTATTATAAGATTTGGTAGTAGAGTTAATATTTATCTTCCTTCTAATATGAATATTAGGATTGCAGAAGGACAAACTCTGATAGGTGGTGAAACCATTATAGCAAGCTTAAGTACAGAAGATATGCAAGAGAAACCCACTTATCACTGTATATGAATCAAGATAGTGATAATAATAGATTATTACCTATTACTAAGCTATTTCCAAATTTTATTACTTTATTAGGATTATGTTCTGGTCTAACTTCATTAAAATTTACATTTAACCAACAATGGGAATGTGCCGTGATCTTTGTAGTGATTGCTGCAATAATAGATGGTATGGATGGTAGGATAGCTAGAATACTAAAATCAACTAGTGATTTTGGAGCTCAACTTGATTCTTTTGCAGATTTTCTCAATTTTGGTGCAGCACCTGCCTTTCTTTTGTATTTTTGGAAATTCAGAGAAATTAAAATTATGGGTTGGATATTAGTAATGATATATGTTATTTGTATCTCAATTAGACTTGCAAGATTTAATGTTTTGATACAGATAGAGCAACTACATTGGGAAAAATTTTTCTTTTCTGGTGCTCCTGCACCAGTATGTGCTGTCCTTGCATTATTGCCAATTATTATTACCTTACAATCTCATGAAAATGCACTTTTCAAATTAATGGAATATATTTTTAATATGAGAAATAGTGCTTTTTACTTTTTAGGAATCGCATTATTTTCGATTAGTCATATTCCTACTTTTTCTGCTAAATATCTTTATATCCCCAAAAATCTCTCTTATATATTTCTATCATTTGTTGGAATACTAATTGTTTTATTGATCAGCAAACCATGGATTACATTACCAATTCTAATAATAATTTATCTATTGAGTACTCCTATTAGCATAGGTTATTACATATATTTTGCATATACAAATAAGTAAATCACATACAAATATAATCATAGTAGATAAAAGTAAAGACATATGACAATAATGTTTAATTATAAATATATACCAATTATTATACTAAATATCTAAAAATATGTGGACTATTCCATTCATCACTATATGGGTTCTCACTACTGGTATATTCTGTACTGTACAATTTAAATTTATTAATATTAGATTATTCAAATATGGAATACACACTTTAATTAATCTTAATCATAATATTAATAATTGTGGCGTCATTACCCATATTCAAGCTTTCTCTACGGCCCTTTCCGGAACAATAGGTCTAGGCACAATATCAGGAGTTGCAATTGCTGTGACAATTGGAGGACCAAGTACAATTTTTTGGATGATCATTACAGGAATATTTTGTATGTCGATAAAATTTGCTGAAGTAGTACTAGCATTTATTTATAGATCCGAAAATCCTATTGGAGGATCTTTTTACTATATTGAGTACGGCCTTGCAAAACTTGGATTTATTATAACAGGCAAATTACTTGCTTATATTTATGCCATAATACTTACAATTGCTATGCTATTAGGAGGTATTCCATTTCAAGCAAATCAAATATCTATGTTATCAAATAATCTCTTTCAATATGATATATCAATTATTATCTCGATAGTTGTATTTATTGTATCCCTTGGAGGGATCAGAAGTATTTCTTTTATTGCTACAATCTTAACTCCCATCATGGTAATACTATATATAGTTATATGCATATATATAATATATTTACATGGACATAATTTATTATATTCTTTTTGTCTTATCTTTCAGGATCTTTTTAACACATCTGCTATAGGAGGAGGGATTTTTAGTGGATTAATCACTGGTATAAGAAGAGCAGTTTTTGCTAATGAAGCTGGTACAGGTACAGCTGCTATAGCACATTCAATAGTGCAAGAAAGAGATCCAATAAAAGTTGGTTGTGTTGCAATGCTTGCACCATTTGTAGATACAGTATTAATTTCCTTTCTTACTGGGATCATAATACTGATTACAGATACACATAATAGCATCAATACTATAGGAGATATTACATTAATTAGTAAGATTCTTGTAACAGATATACCCATCTTAAAGACATCTATCTTACCTGTTATGATGTTTTCCTTTGCTTTTTCCACAATAATAGCATATTGTTACTACTATGAAGTAGCTTTGTATTACTTATTTGGTGATAAAAAGATTTCCATCTTATTCCAAATTTTTATAGTAATTTCAGTATATATCAGTTGTGTATCAGAAAATATAGAATATATATCTTATATGGGAGAAAGTTTATTTATGTGTCTCATCATTCCAAATTCCATTGCAATATTTTTGCTAAGAAAAGAAATACTACATGTGATTGATTCCTATTACAATTCTAAAAGGTGTGTTAAAAATGTTTTATAGATCAATAATATATCTTACATTGAGTTATCTATTCTGTAATAATGCGTATAGTTCTGGTTTTTATGAATGTTATGATAGTGTATTAAATCAGATCAATAACTTTATGAATACAGTGCTATTTTTTAAGATTTTTTATATCCCATTTATCATCCTTTTATTATCATGCGGTTATGTTTTTTTAACATTACGTTTTAAATTTCTGAATATCAGAATGTTTTATCACGCATTATCTATTTTATGTGGAAAATATGATACTGAACATCACAGTGGTCATATTACACATTTTCAAGCATTTGCTACTGCATTATCCAGTACAGTAGGGCTTGGTACTGTTGCTGGTGTTGCAATTGCTGTTTCAATGGGCGGACCAGGAGCAGTACCATGGATGATGATTACAGGATTTTTTGGGATGTCAGTAAAATTTTCTGAAGTCACATTAGCATTTAGACATAGAACAGAAGGTCAAGATCAATTATTTAGTGGTCCTTTTTATTATATTAGAAATGGATTAGAAGAATTTGGATTTAGAAAACTTGGTATTATACTCGCTGCTATATATTCAGTATTTTTTGTATTATCAGGTTTTGGTGGAAGTGTCGCATTCCAAACTAATCAAATGGTATCAATATTATCTTATTATTCAGTATGGATAGATAATCATCATTGGGTACTATCTTTGATAGTCTCTATATTACTTGGATTAGTTATTATAGGAGGTATTAAGAGAATCGCTATAGTCTCTTCTGCACTAGTACCTATTATGTCAATAATATATATTGTAAGTTGTATTATTATTATAATATTTAATATTCATAATCTTAGCTATACATTGAAAATACTATTTTCTAGTATGATAGATTTTCATGCTGTGGGCAGTGGAATTTTAGGAGCATTTGTTGCTGGTATTCAAAGAGCAATATTTGCAAGTGAAGCAGGAATAGGAGCTGCAGCAATTACTCATGCAGTTACAAAAGATAAAGAACCAGTAAGAACAGGATTGGTTGCTATGCTAGAACCTTGCTTTGATACTATGCTAGTATGTTGTTTAACAGGTGTCGTAATTGTTATTACAGGTGCATATCAATCTGGTATTGGTGAAGGTATATTAATTACTCAGAAAGCATTTGAAACAGTTGCTCCATGGTTTCCTATACTATTAGTGATTTCTGCTCCTTTATTTGCATTCTCATCTGTAACATCATTTGTATATTGCTGTGAAATGGGATGGCAATATTTATTTGGATTAAAGAGTGTATTTTTATATAGAATAACAGTCATAATAGTAGCATTTTTTTCTGGCCTGTCACAAGATATTATGACTATTGCAAATATAGGTGGTACTTTATTTTGTTGTTTAGCTCTTATCAATATGATCGCTCTTATACTTTTTAGCAATCAAATTAATAATGAAATACAGTGTTATCTAACAAGATTAAGTAAAGATAAAATAAATTAGTATTTTTATATAACTTGATATATAGATATCAAGTTGATGTATTATGTTGATGTTCATTATACTATTAGAGAATTATATATAATAAACATAGTCATAACATGTCTGCTTATCTATAGTAATATCTGTGGTCTAACATGTTATTTTATCTAATTGCCAGCTTATCCTATATTTTAGGATCCGTTCCTTTTGGCTTGATTATTACAAGAGCAAAAGGAATTAATTTACGCATAATAGGATCAGGAAATATAGGTGCTACTAATGTTATGAGGACAGGACATAAGATACTTGCAGTTATGACTTTATTATTTGATATCTGTAAGGGATTGCTCTCTGTATATATTGCAGAACAATATTTATATGAACAATATGAAATATTGATATGTACTTTTTTAGTAGTCTTAGGTCATATGTTTCCCATTTGGATTAAATGCATTAATGGTGGCAAGGGAGTAGCAACAACTTTAGGGATATTAATAGGATTTGATTTAAGCTTTCATACTTACATAAGTTTATTATTTATCCTTACCTGGGTGATAGTATTTTACATTTTTAGATATTCTTCACTTGCATCTTTAGTCGCAACAATAGTAATTGCGTTATTATTTCTAATCGTCATGAGTAAAGAAGAATTTGCTATGTTATTAGCAATTGCAATATTAATTTGCTGTAAACATTATAGAAATATCATCAATATTATACAAGGTACAGAATATAAATTCTTTAAAAAAATATAATAGAAAAAAATCACTTTATAATATCATATAGTAATTTTTACTGTAATATAGGTATGATTCTCTTATCAATACACTCATTATTCTCAATTTCTACTGTAGAATGAGCAATACTAAACCTATCTAATAGTATCTTTTTTATCTGATATAAGATATCAGTATGCTTAGCATTATGTGTCACCTGAGCATGCATAGTAAGAATCACATACTGATCAGAGAGTGACCAGATATGTATATGATGTACATCTATTACTTCAGTCAATTCTGAGATAATGTGACTTTTAATTTCTTCAGTAGAAATATCTTCAGGTGTGCCTTCAAGTAGAATATGCACAGAATTCTTAAGAATTTTATATCCACTATTAAGTATTATAACACTTACAAATACTGATAAGATAGGATCAACCATTTGCCATCCAGTTATCATGATAATGATGGATGCAAGTATAGCAGCTATAGAACCTAAAATATCTCCTACAACATGTAATACAGCACTTCTAATATTAATATTGCTTTCATGTTTGCTATGTAATATCAAAAAGACTATGATATGGGATGTCAAACTCAGTACAGAAATAATAAGCATTATTTTCCATTCGACAGTAATAGGAAAAATAAATCTCTTAATTGCTTCACTTATTATAATAATTGCAATAAAGAATAAGGTCAGACCATTAATAAATGCTGCGATGATCTGTAATCTATGATATCCATATGATCTCTTTAAATCTGATTTTTTAGATGACAATTTATGTGCGAACCAGCTGAGCACTAATGCGCATAAATCAGTCATCATATGACATGCATCTGATAGTAGAGCAAGAGAATGTGAAATGACTCCACCTAATATTTCCATACACATTGTAATCGCAACTATTACTATAGAATATAGTAAACGCTTCGATTGTGCAGACGATACGTGTTTACCATTATGAATTGCTGTCATATTAGGATCTTTAAATTTTTATCAAATTATTAGTTATGGGTAATACTGGATTCGGACCAGTGACCTCTTGTATGTCGAACAAGTGCTCTACCAACTGAGCTAATTACCCAACCTAATTTGAGTATAATATCTATAACAGAGCAAAAGTCAATAGACCATTTAATATGCACATATTACTAAAAAAAAGCTTTTTCTCTATTAAATCAAATAATATTAAGTATGCCAAAATCTTGCTTTGTAGCACATTCCATTGACATCTCATTCTTCTCATCAAACATTTTTTTTTAAATCCAATCATCCTTCTGTTTGACAGAAGATTATTCTTAACAATGAGAGATCAAAGTTTCTGTTTTATAAAATCTGTTCTATCTCTTCACTCATTCGTTTTATTCTGATTTTCATTTATTATGAAATAATATTGTTAATATATCAAACTTAGTACTCAAAAATTATGTTATCGATGAATATGTAAGAAATATATAATTTCAAGATTAAGGTATACAAACATTCCATAGTTTCCTCATTTTTTATAGTTTGCTAACTTGTCATAACAATGTTCTTATGATTGTCCAAAGATAGAATGTTAGTTATTATTATAAATCTTGATATAAAATTCTACTACCTGATTTTTTTACGAAAGTCTCTTAATTTCATTTAAGATTGAATTGGCGATTTTATAATTAGATCTACTATATCATTTATAGACAAGACATATATAAATGATATAATCCTGATCAGGATCTGTTCTATACGTGCTTAGTGAAGTAATGCATTTCCGAGCGATAAATTGCAAATCAAGGGAATTACCTCTGTTGATTTTTGAATTGATATGTGATACCCACCTTAACTTCAGGTCTTGGAAAGATACTAGAACTGACGGTAGATACGGATCCTAATATTATTAGGGACATCTTTCCGATTTACTAGACCTTTATGATACATAAATATACAGCACAAGAGATTGTATTATGTACTGCTGACAGAGCATTTCACATTGTGTATGATATTGAGCAATATCCTAATTTTCTTCCTTGGTGTCAATCAGTATGTATTAAAAATAGGAGTGATAAGATGATAGTAGATATGACAATCTCATTTCAAGGTATTGAGGCAACATATACATCAGAAGTGCATTCTCTCTTTTCTCATGAGCTCCATAAAGGATGGATCAAAGTAGTCTCAACACACGGAATATTTCAATATTTATACAATGAATGGAAATTTGTGCAAATAGATCAAAAGAAAACAATAGTTATCTTTTATATAGAATTTATCTTAAAATCTCACTCATTTTCTTATCTACTCAAATTAGTATATAGGTATATATATAACAAGATGATTGATGCATTTAAAATAAGAATGCAATTTTTAAATGAAAATCAAGTATCTTGACAGATTTTAGATCTGAATGTATTTTTGATACTCATCTAATGAGATAGAATCGATATTTGCATGGTTAAGCCATTTCTTTTTTTATTTCTCTGCATCTTATGCATAAGTAGTAACAGATCTTGTATATCAGAAATTGTACACATTCAAGCACAAGAGCAAGATTATATAGGGAGATCAGAAGATGATGTATTATCACTACTAGTCGATGATAGATTTCTAGGTGATCTACAGGCTCCTATTATTATGATTGAATACTCTTCGTTAACCTGTTATCATTGCGCACTTTTTCATAAAGATGTTTTTCCAAAAATTAAAGCTAAATATATAGATACAGGTAAAATGCTCTATATATTTCGCCATTTTCCTTTAGATTATAGAGGTTTACAAGCTGCAATGTTAAGTACATGCTATGATAATCACGAAGATTATTTTCGCTTTAATAAAGATTTTTTTGAATTATCATCAAATTGGAATTTTAATAATTTAAGTGATCTTGCAATGTTACAAAACATTGCCGAGCTTAATGACTTAAGTACTGAAATGTTAAATCAATGCATGAATAATATCACAATACTGAATAAGATTGTTAATAATAAAGCAATTGCAATAAATAAGCTTGGTATTACTGCTACTCCAATTTTCTTCATAAAACTCAATCAGCATTCTCCTGATATTAATTTGAATGATATCAGGCATGAAGGATCTAAAAAGATTGAGTACTTCATGGATATAATAGATACATTATATGTGAAAACTATAGTACACTAAATTTAGTAGTAGAAATGATATGATCTTATTCTATATTAATATACCTACTGTGTTCTAGTATGAACATAATATATTAAGACAATTTAGAATGATATGAACATTCTCATTGCTTAGGCATCCTAGTGTATCTTACTGACACATCCGATAAAATCAGACATTAAATCTTTTTTTTTTGCAATATATGCTTTCATAGAAAAATGCTAATCTCTTTAATATATAGAATCTGAGATACAAGAATTCTGCTATGTCCTTCCTATCTTAAAGAGTCAGATGATAGATAGACAAGTCAATAGAATCAAAGTAAGATTTCAATATTGATATTATGGAAAGAAGAAATATAAAAAATATAAATCAATATATGAGATATTGTACAATTAAAAAATACAGTATAATATTTATTTATGGTATGCAGGCAAAAGCTCTGTAATCTGGTCAGGTCAGAAATGAAGCAGCCATATCAGATATTCTTTTGGGTTGCATACCGATTCAAAGATAGTGAATGTCAGAAATCTTATGAATATCGCACTAAAATATCGTCCTATTAGATTTAAAGATTTAGTTGGTCAAGATATATTGGTGCGCATACTAAAAAATGCTTTTACTTTAAATAAAATTCCACAATCTATATTACTCTCTGGTAGTAGTGGGATTGGAAAAACTACTACTGCTAGGATTATAGCTTTATATTTAAACTGCTCTTCTCAAGAATCTATACAAGAACCTTGTGGTATATGTGAAAATTGTATAGCGATTAAACTCTCGAACCATCCAGATGTGATAGAAATTGATGCAGCGAGTAATACTAGTATTGAAGATGTCAAAGTTATCTTAGGCAATATTTGTTATGCACCTATGAGATCTAAATATAAAATATACATAATAGATGAAGTACATATGTTATCTAATAGTGCATTTAATGCATTACTTACCACACTAGAGTCTCCACCATCAAATGTTAAATTTATTTTAGCTACTACAGAAATCAAAAAAATTCCTATGACTATTATTTCTAGATGCTACAGATTTGATTTACATAAAATCACTATTATTAACATAATAGAACGTTTATATGAAATTGCACAACAGGAAACTTTTTCTATCGAACGTGGATCGTTAGAATTAATTGCAAAACACTCTAGCAATTCAATGAGGAATGCATTATTTTTAATGAATCAAGCAGTATTATATAGCGGAGATAATACAACAATATCTATTATACACATAAGAGAAATATTAGGCTTAGTAGACAGTAGTATTACTTTTAAGCTATTAGATGCAATTCTCATGGGAGATATTAAACAAGCTATTTTAATATTTGATACAAGATTACATCTTGTAAATCCTATTAAGCTTTTTGAGGATATATTGCATACAATACAATTAATATGTCGTTTTTTAATTATCAAAGATATTGATGTGGTCATTCCAGAGTATGAACAAAATGAAATAAAAGCATTAAGTATAAAGAAGAATTTAATATTTTTTGCGAGATTATGGAAGGTATTACTCAAGGGACTACAAGATATTCAAGCTTCAACATGTAGTGATGTTGCTATCGAAATGATATTAATTAGTCTTTGTTATCTTACTGATCTTCCATCTCCAGAACAATTAATGAAAAATAATATTTTAACATATCATGATCAAGCGCAAAATATTAATAATGTCGAAAAGATCAAACAACAAAACTATGATTTTGAAAAAATTTTACAATTATTACAAGAGAATGATCAACTTTATCTTTACAAAGAATTATCTACTAATCTAGAATTAGTAGAGTGTAATCCTGGTTATTTAAAATTAAAAGCTAAATCTAAAATAGATGGTAACTTTTATACTCACTTAAAAAATTACTTAGAGAAAATGTTTCAAAAAAAATGGATTATTGAGAGTGAGCAAGATCATCTGGAGCATCAGATCAGTAATGTCAGCGATATACCTGAGATTAAGGATGTTCTTGATGCATTCCAAGGAGCACAAGTGATTAAAATACAAGAATAATAAATTAAAAAATAATGAGGTATAAATTGTGGATTTAACTCAAATAGTAAAACAAGCACAAGAGATGCAGAAAAAACTATCTGATGCTCAAAACAAATATCTTGGAAAGGAGTTCCAAGGTATATCTGGTGGTGGAAAAATTTCTATATTAATAGAAAGGGTCAAAATAGGTAGCTATAAGGTTACAAAAGCAAATATTGATTTAGATTTGATACGTACAGAAGAAAAAGATATAGTAGAAGATTTAATAGTCGCTGCATTTAATAATGCTATGAAAAAAGCAGATGAAGAAATCGCAGATGTTGCGTCTGAGATTGCAGGTATGGTACCTTTGCCACCTGGATTAAAGTTTCCATTCTAACAATTTGATTTACGAGATAATTACTTCATATTCTCTAATACTTATCTCAAAATCTTTTCAATATAATCATATTATCTAAAAGATTATGTACGCTATTGCATATCATAGATCATATTGCAAGAGACATTTTGTCTATGCCCTGATACTGTTGATAGTAGATCTCAACCATGTAAAATTTTGTTGTATGTGATTAGAGCGCTTGACTGAAATTTATTTTGCAATCACAATATTATGTGTAAAATAATTTTATTTATAAGGAGCAATTATGAATTATAAAAAGTGTTTTTTATCAATAGTGTTGGTCACATTGCTCAGTATTTCACACTCTTCTTTTTCTTTAGAAGCTTTAAGAGAGATATATGACTATGATGAAGAAACAAATTACTATATTAGTTTACAATACAATAGCTCGTTCTTTCCTGTTAATAAAGAAATAATTCATGATCAAAATCATAATCATACAAATAAAATAAGACATCCTTTTAAGTCTTCTTTTTTTTCTGGTAGTGCTGCTCTTGGTTATCAGATAGACGATCTAAGAATAGAACTTGAAGGTATTTACTCACCAATTAATGAAAATATATTATCTAAGATATCTACAGGATATAATACTGAGCTTGCTAATGATTTTTCAATCATATCAGGAATAGTAAATCTATACTATGACATAATAATAGAAGATTTCTCTCTCACACCATATGTAGGACTTGGAGTTGGAACATCTTATATAAGACATCCTAATATAGACAACTTATTTACTAATAATAGTAATATTTTTGCTTTTGCATATCAAGCAAAAGCTGGGATTGGTTATGAAATGACGCCAGAAATAACAATATATGCTGGTGCACGATACTTTGGAACTTATGGAACTACATTTGAACAATTAGTTGTACAAGACAACAGAACACAAATAATTTACAGCACTCTTGGTGCAGAAACTGGTATAACATTTAATTTTTAATATGATTTTTTTAGAAATATTTCTTGACCCTTTAGAACTGTATTATATTATATCATTGGTATCATTATAGGAACAAGATCTCTTCTTGTTTTTTTAGTAATGAGCTATCTGTGAGTGTTAATTATAGTAAATACTTCTTAAGTATAATATCTATATGCAATAAATGGAGATCATGAATGAGGAATAAATATGTTTACTTCAATAAAAACTGTATATGGTGATAATACTACTAATATCTTACAATACATGACTAAGGTAAAAAAGTTTCCTCTGTTATCTCAAGCAGAAGAAATAGAATTATCAATAAATTGGCATCAATATCATGATGTAGAATCTGCACATACATTAATTACTAGTCATTTAAATTTAGTAGTAAAAATTGCAATGAAATTCAAGAATTATGGTCTTTTATTGATGGATCTAATTATGGAAGGAAATATAGGTCTTATGCATGCAGTAAAAAAATTTAATCCTCACTTAGGATTTAGATTTTCTACTTATGCTGTGTGGTGGATCAAAGCATCAATAAAAGACTTTATATTAAAATCCTGGTCATTTGTAAAGATAGGTACAACACAAGCACAAAGAAGATTATTTTTTAGTTTACGAAAAACTAAAAAAAGAATTTTACAATGTAGTAATAGAGAAGTTTTAAATAATGAAGAAATTAAAGCTATTTCTAATGAACTTGCTGTTTCTGAAATGGAAATTATTCAAATGAATCAACGATTTGCTTTAAGAGATCAATCACTCAATGAAGCAATAAAAATAGATGATGACTCTAAAAGACAATTGCAAGACATCATCTCATGTAATACTGAAAATCAAGAGATGAATTACCAATATCATGAAGAAAAAGAGATTAAAGAGAGAATGCTAAAAGATGCCTTAGATACTTTAAATGAAAGAACTAGAGACATTTTTATTAGTAGATTTTTATCTGAACATCCAAAAACTCTAGATGATTTGAGCAAAAAATATTGTGTATCAAGAGAAAGAATTAGACAATTAGCAGAACAAGCGATGTGTAAAGTAAAGCAATATATCCAATCTACAAGAGCTCACTTTCATTTACAGATATAGATATATATTATAAATATATCTATATCATGAATGCTTTTTGTGTCATTGCTTATTCAAACGAAATATTTTTTTATTATGACTAATCATGATTCTTTGAGACTTGAGAGAATAATTTAAACAATGATATTAAAAGTTATATTCTATATTATATAGTATATAATCTCATCACCATATTGGTCACTTTATGCATTACTCGAAATATGAATTTTAGTGTCAGACGAGATAGTCTGCTGAATATTCTCTCTAGAATCAGTGGTGTTGTTGATAAAAATAACTCAAAAGAGATTATCTCTTATCTTAATATTAGCACTCAAGAGAACAGTATCAAGTTCATGGCGACTGATCTTGATATTGCAATATTTGCTTCATTAGATGCCACTATATTACAATCAGGAGAAGTAAAAATATCAGTATATACTTTACATAGTATAGTAAAAAAGTTATCAGGTGAATTAATAGTCACTTTTACATTCACAGATCAAGGTAAGTTACTGATTTCTTGTGGTAATTCATACTTTTCATTACCGAATTTAATCTCTAATCATTATCCCTCTCTTGAAGAGGATAATTTTAAATTTCAATTTTCTATACTAAAAACAGCTCTAATAGATTTATTAAATAAAACTAAATTTGCTATTTCATTAGATGACACGCGATATAATCTAAATGGCATATATCTACATACGGATCATCAATTTTTATATAGCGTTGCAACTGATGGTCATCGTTTATCTTGTATAAAAACGATTAAGCCCAAAAATATTAATAGTAATTTTGGTGTCATAATTCCACGTAAGACTGTCCTAGAACTCTTAAAAATATCAAATGACTGTAACGATATTCACATAAAACTCTCAGAAAGAAAAATCCTATTCATATGTAATAAATATATTTTGATATCAAAATTGATTGATGGTCACTTTCCAAATTATATATCTTTCATACATATAAATCATGATAAACATGTTGTTATTGATAGCAATACTCTTTCAGATGTGATAGAGCGAGTTTCAGTGATTCTATATGACAAAGTCAAAGCTATTACACTCTCCTTACAATTCAATCTATTAACATTGTATGCTCAAACTCAAGATAGTAGTGATTCACGAGAATCTATACCTATAGACTATAATAATTTACCCATAAAAATAGGATTAAATGCACGATATTTACTTGATGCTCTATCATGTATTAATAATAAGTGTAAAATTCAGTTTACTGATGATACACATCCTATCATCATTACTGATGAAGATGATTCGCATGCTTTATATATAATCATGCCAATGAGAATATAAAGATATTGATGTTTTGTTATATTGTATATCCTTAATATATTAGGCTTATAGATATCATATTATATTTTATATACTTTTTTTATGTAAAAAGTCCTGTGATCAAGTCGATAAGTCAGGATGCATTGAATTTAACAGTTTAAATATAAAATCATTCTGTGATAATAATATCAGTCATAATAATTAAATAATGCTTTAATAAATTCTATGCTAGTACATTCTCTGATATCTTCTATACTTTCGCCAGTACCTACAGCATATAGCTTAATTTTATAGGATGAGATTAAACCCACTATTACACCTCCTTTTGCAGTACCATCTACCTTTGTAACAATTATTCCTGTCACATTAACTATTTTATTAAATGCTTCTAATTGATGGTATGCATTTTGTCCTGTAGTTGCATCAAGGACTAAAATTACATCATGTGGAGCACTATTTTCTACTTTCTTAATAGTATTATAAAGTTTTGATAATTCTGCCATTAAATTTATATTGTTTTGTATTCTCCCTGCAGTATCAATTAACACAACATCAGTATGATTATGTATTGCTTGACGGATCGCCTTATATGCTAAACTTGCAGGATCAGAACCATGCTTGCTAGTCAAGATACTACAATTAGAGCGCTCTGCCCAAATAGTAAGCTGCTCATTCGCAGCATGTCTAAAGGTATCACAAGCAACAAGCATGACTGATTTACCAATTTTCTTATATTTATTCGCTAATTTACCTATTGTAGTCGTTTTACCATTTCCATTTACTCCACAAAACATCATGATATGTGGTTTTTTATTCATTCTTATTGGATGTACAGCATCTTTTATTATCATATCTATTTCATAGATTAACTGCCGCATAATCACATCATGTGTAGCGTCTTTATTAAAAGTATAATGTGCTAGATTACTAGTAATCAATTTAGAAGTTTTATAACCAATATCCATACTAATCAGTAAATCCTCTAAATTATCTAGAATAACTTGATCTATTATCTTTTTATTAGAAAGAATCCTTTTGATTCCAGAACTAAAAAAAGAAGAAGTTTTTAATAATCCTTTATAAAGGTGGAGAAGAGTGCTCACGTGATACCTCGATTTAAAAATAAACTTACTGCGATATTAAAAAAATCATTTGCTATATAAAATTACATATAGAGATTACTTTTTAAAATCATGTGATATAAAAATAATACTCTTTTAAGAATTATATTTACTTAATTACTTTAATATAATCTAGCAATATGTTACCATCTGGAATTAGAGTTTCTAGGTAATATTATGAGTTATAATAAAAAAATTCTAGATCACTATGAAAACCCAAGAAATGTTGGTTCTTTAGATAAAAAAGATCCAAATGTTGGAACCGGTCTAGTAGGAGCTCCATCTTGTGGAGATGTTATGAAATTACAAATAAAAATTGATGCACAAGGTATAATTGAAGATGCCAAATTCAAGACTTTCGGTTGTGGGTCTGCCATTGCTTCAAGTTCATTATTAACGGAAATGATCAAAGGCAAAAAGATAGAAGATGTTATGAAAATCAAAAACACTCAGATCTCTGAAGAACTATCTTTACCTCCAGTTAAAATTCATTGTTCTGTCCTTGCTGAAGAAGCGATAAAAGCTGCTATTCGTGACTATAAGAGTAAGCAAAGTCAAGATTTATTAATGAGTCATATCAAAGATCAAGATAATGAATAAACCGCAACAAAATATTAATAATAAACCTCTAATTACCCTGACAAAACAAGCAGTGGAAAGAATAAGATATTTGATGACTATACATACACAAGAGACTTCTAGTCTATTAACATTACAAGAAGTCATAGGTATAAGGATAATAATTACACGGAAAGGATGTGCTGGTTTAAAATATAATATTGAATATGCATATGAAATTCATCCTTTAGAATATATGATTGATATTCAATGTAGTGACGAGAAAAATATTAAGGTACTGCTTGATTCAAAATCTTTAATGTTTATAATAGGTACCGAAATGGATTATATAGAAGAGAAATTTTCATCTGGTTTCCATTTTAAGAACCCTAATGAAAAAGGAAGATGTGGTTGTGGAGAAAGCTTTATTGTCTAATAATTATTTTAGATTATTTAAATTGCAGGAAAAGTTAGATATTGATCTTAATGAATTAGAAAATCAGTATATAAAATTGATCAAGTATACAATATGCGAACAGCAATCTCAAAATATTGTACAAATTAATATTGCTTATCAAGTTCTTAAATCACCATTAAAGCGTGCTGAACATTTATTAGAAATCCTGAATATACAAATCACACAAGATTATTGCAATGATCCTACTATACTGAATGAAGCAATCACAATAAGAGAAAATATACTTGAATATAATGATTTCAAAAGTGCGAGAATAATGATTGATACAAAACTACAAGAATGTCTGCAAAAATTTTCTCAAGCTTATGATATTCGAGATTTCGAAATATCAATTAAACAGATTATCAGATTAAAATATTTATCTAAGATTTATGCAGAAGTAAAAGAACAAGAGAATGCAATCTATGCAAATGTGTGAATTACCGAATACAAATATACTAGATTCAAATGAAATAATCTTTGGAATAGATCTTGGCACAACTTATTCTTTAATTGCTATGATACATCAAGATGGTAACTTAGAGATATTCAAAGATCAGCATCAAAGGATGCTTTTTCCTTCTGTCATATCATATAAAAAAAATATATTGAAAACCGGCTATGATATAGATGAAGATGCAATCTATTCAATCAAATGTTTAATGGGTAAGAGTGTACAAGATATTGATAGCAATGCTTTTAATTTTAAGATAGATACTGAAAGTAAAAAAATTATTAGAATAAAATGTAATAATGAAAAATACTTAACGCCTATAGAGATTACCTCTCAAATATTAAAATCGCTATGTCAAATGGTAAAACTAACTAAGCAGATATGTGTAATCAAGGCAGTAATTACTGTTCCAGCATACTTTGATGATGCAGCTAGAAATGCCACTAAGCATGCAGCGCAATTAGCTGGCATACAAGTTGTACGTCTCATTAATGAGCCAACTGCTGCTGCTTTAGCATATTCAATTGAAAAGAAGAATAATAGTGGCATATATGCAGTATATGACCTTGGAGGAGGAACATTCGACATTTCAATATTAAAATTACATCAAGGAGTATTTCAAGTACTTGCAGTAGGAGGAGATACTCAATTGGGAGGTGATAATTTTGATGACTTATTAAGAATAATAGTTCTTAATAAGTATATCAATCAGATGGATATACATACTAATTTAACAATTCTTAATACTAGAATTAATAATATACGTGATGTGAAAGAATTTCTTAGTCAATATACTGTAGGTACTTTCGAATTTACAATTCAAGGAAATCAATTTAGCTGTACGATTACTAGAGAAGAATTCTCTCATGCAATTAGTCCATTAGTAAATAAAACTATTAATATTATGACTCGTACTATGCGAGATATAGAGATCACATTAGAAGACATACAAGGAGTAATTTTAGTAGGTGGTTCTAGTAGAGTACCTCTAGTATATAACGCACTCATTAATTTTGTTGGCATGAAAGTATTACATGATATAAATCCAGATACAGCAGTAGTCACTGGTGCAGCTTTACAAGCTCATTACTTAACTTCGCACTCAAAAGAGTCTCACATTCTATTAGATGTATTGCCATTATCTCTTGGGATAGAAACTATGGGAGGAATAGTTGAAAAAATTATACAAAGAAACACACCATTACCAGCGTCAGAAAAAAGAGAATTTACTACCTATACTGATAGACAAGATTCAATAAAAATTCATGTTTGTCAGGGAGAACGTGATATGATCGAAGATAATAAATCACTAGCAGTATTTGAATTAAAAGTAGCTTCTGATAGAGCTGCAGGCTCTGCAAGAATTGAAGTAGAATTTATTGTCAATGTTGATGGTATCCTCACAGTGATCGGCCGAGAAAAAACTACTGGCATTGAAAAAATAGTAACAATCAATTCAAGTATTGGTCTAAGTCGATCTCATATTCAAGATATGATACATCAATCACTTAGCAACTTTGATCACGATATAAAAGCTCGTACTCTTGCATTAGCTAAGATAAAAGGAAATAAACTGATTCATTTAGTAGAAACACATCATCATCTGTCATCTAGCTTAGAATTAAAAACACTATTACAAAAGACAAAAGAGACATTAAAAAGTAATAATATTAATAATATAAATATTATGATTAATCAGTTAGAAATGCTTTCCTTTAAGTTATGTAAATGAAAAAAATCAGTAATCTATATCAGATGACATGATGTAATATTCTATTTAATCTCAAAGCAATAGGAATTCTCATATTAAATGGTATCCAGTCTTTTTTTGCTAACTTAAATGATAAGACAACCATATGTACGCGCCCAATTATATTTTCCATTGGTACGCAACCTACTTCAGGAAACCTACTATCCAAAGAATTATTTCTATTATCTCCCATAACAAAAAAATGATCATGAGGTACATAATATACATTAGTGTTATGTGATAAATGATGAGATAAGTTATCTATTATAATTTCATGTTGTATATTTTGATTTAAGGTTTCTAGATATCTAGAGATATAGCGATTTATATCTTCATCAAAAAAACTTTTCATCTTGATATGTTGTACTTTTTGATCATTGATGTATAATGATCCTGATATCATTTGTACTTTATCACCAGGTAATCCTATTACTCTTTTTACAAATCTCACACCTTCATTGTGTGCAGGTTTAAACACTATGACATCACCTAATTTTGGAGGTACATAAAAAATTCTACCGCTAAAAAAATTTGGAGAAAATGGTAAGGAATGTTTACTATAACCATATGAATATTTAGTAGCAAATATATAATCTCCTTCAAGTAGGGTACTTTTCATTGAACTGGAAGGTATATGAAATGGTTCAAAAATAAAACTACGTATCAAGAATACAATTAACAAGATACTGAATAATGAATAACTTTTATGAAATGTTACTGTATTGAACATATGATTTAATGATTTTAAATAATAGTAATAATTGTAAAATTATACTCATTTCTCAATCTCTTGTTATAAAACATTCATCTGTAAATTATCAAATTTATCTATTAATTTTATTAATTGTTAAAAAAAAACATATTAGTATATAATTAAAAATTATCATTAATAAATGAATATATATTATAGTAAAAACTTATAATGCAGTATTTTATACTATCTTAAGCATTTCTTGATTCTTAAGTTATGATTTTTCTCTCTTCATAATTTCTCTGAAAGAGATAAGATGTTTTTTCTTAATATTCTTATATGTTCATGATATATATCAAAGATATACTTCATAATACTAATATACAATATTAATCCAATACTTAGATAGATTAATTATCCATCTCTCTGAGAGAATCTACTTTTTTCACGCTCCCATACTCTTTGTTTTATAATAGATCTTTTATCGTATAGTTTTTTCCCTTTTGCAATTGCAATCTTAATTTTTACAAATCCTTTATTATTGAAGTAAATTGATAGTGGAATAATTGTCATGCCAGATACTCTAATACATATCACTAATTTCTTAATTTCTTGTTTATGTAAAAGTAACTTACGTTCCCTTTTAGGATTATTCATTCTGAATTGTGAAGTTGAAGATTCTGTAATATGCATATTACGTAGCCACATCTCGCCATTTTTTTCAGTAACATAAGCATCAGCAATACTGACTTGTCTTGCTCTCAATGGTTTTAACTCACTACTTAATAGTATAATTCCAGATTCAAAGATTTGTAAAATAAAATATTCAAATTTTGATTTTTTATTTTCTGCAATGATTTCCATACTCTCTCAAGAGATTTATATATTGATGTATATTACAAGTTTTTCAAATAAGTGTATGTTATATCTTTACTTTCAAGATGAATGTCATACATATTATATTATGTACAACCTAAATTTTAAGTATATCGTTGAATTGTTCTTTTTATTTAGCTCTTTACTCACTATCTGGATTATATTATCAGGTCGTCTTGAGATCGTTTGTATCATATGTGGTGTATTATCTTCTCTTATAGCGCTATATATCTTTAAAAAGATCACAAGAGATAACTATCTTTTGCATAAGATTCTACTTAATACATATAGATTCTCTATTGTAAGATTAATTCATTATATACTATGGTTAATATATCAAATGTTTATTTCAAGTATATATGTTGCAAAACAGGTGTTACAACCCAAATTTAATGCTCATATGCCAATTATTATTCTTTTTGCAGCATCTCATAATCATACTGAAAGTAGTATTGCTCTCTTCGCACATTCTGTGACCCTGACGCCAGGCACTTTAACTCTTGATGTTGTATATCACAATGAAATATACTTATTGCGTATATGTATTATGAATCATAGCTTAGAATGCGGAATTTCTGCAATAGAAATGAGAGTATTAAAAATAATACTCTCATAGAGTCTTAATAGTTAATTCACTATAGTTAGTATATATGTAATTGAGCATGACAAAAATAAAATTAGGTATATTAATATCTGGTAGAGGATCAAATATGCATGCTATTATTCAGGCATGCTATGATCAGAATTTTCCTGCAGAAGTTTCCTGTATTATTACAAATAATAATTCAGCTCCTGGACTAAAGATAGCAACACAAATAGGAATTCCAGCGTTTGTAGTACATGATAAACCTTTAGATGAAACATCAATACATGAATTACTTGTACAACATGCAGTTGATTTAGTATGTCTAGCAGGATTTATGAGAATACTCACATCTGATTTTATCAGTAAGTGGTATAACAAAATTGTCAATATTCATCCATCTTTATTGCCTGCATTTAAGGGACTCAACCCTCAAAAACAAGCATTACAATCAGGTGTTAAAACAGTAGGATGTACTGTACATTATGTAACTTCTGAAGTTGATAATGGTGCAATTATTATTCAATCCACTGTACCAGTGTTATTAAATGATAATATTCATAGTATTTCAAAACGAATTCTTGATGCAGAACATAAGTGTTATGTACAAGCAATAAAATTGCTAGCGCAATTGCATTAAATGCATAAATGATAGATCAGAGATGATAAAGATAGTGCAATGAATATATATGGAATATAAGATATATTTCATCATTTTAAACATTTAACTCTATGTATCATATTCAATATATACGGAATGTTGATATATGAATCAATCAATAAAATATCGCATTAAGCTATGTAAGACTTTAGTTGACGTACTTTTATAATATCATCTTGAATTTGTTGTATTAATTGATCAAGAGCAGAAAATTTTTTTTCTGATCTTATAAATTTTAAGAATTGTATATATACTGTATCATTATATATATTTTGATTAAAATCTAATATGTGCATTTCTATTATAGGTGCCGTAAGATCTTGACATGTAGGTCTCATTCCTACATTTACTACTCCATATAAAGAATGGTTACAGTATATTACTTTAGCGTAATATGTCCCAAATTTTGGCTTAATCATTTCCTCTTGTATTGCTATATTAATTGTGGGAAAACCTATTATCCTGCCTCTGCATGCACCTTTCATAACAATTCCTGATATTTGATAAGGGCGCCCTAGTAATTTATTAGCAATGTCTATCTCACCTATTCTTATATAATTTCTTATTAAAGACGAAGAACAAATTTCTTGATTCATTATTAATGGTGGCAATATATTCAAAGAATACTCGTGATTTTTCATATACTGCTTTAAAGCTAATATATTACCTAATTTCTTATGCCCAAAAGTACAATCTTCTCCAACAATGATATGTTGCGCGTGATATCTTTTTATTAAAATTTCACTCAGGAAATCCTGATATTTTATCTGAGAAAAAACTTTAGTAAAATGAATAATATATAAGTAATCTATATCATAATGACTGATTAGATTCTCTTTTTGCTCTTGATTCATTATTCTAAAATCTTTTCTATTAAATAAAATAGTTGCAGGATGAGGTTCAAAAGTTAATACACCAGATGGTAACCCTTTATCTCGAGATATTTTTTTAAGAGTAGAAAGTATATATTGATGTCCTAAATGCACCCCATCAAAATTACCAAAAGTAACTACTATATTAGTATATTGTCTTTCTTGATCATAATTATCAATTACTTTCATAACATGTTATTTGATACTGCATGATACTATATATTATGTATGATAAATAGATTTTAAAACATTTAAGAGAGAAATTATGCGAAAAAACAAAGTGATAATTTATGTCAAAAATACATGTATATTTTGTCATCATACAAAAAAGTTACTCATCCAAAAGGATATTGAATTTGAAGAGATAGATGTATTACAACATTCAGATTTATTTCAACAAATAAAATTACAATTTCATGTAAATACTGTACCACAAATCTTTATTAACAATCTACATATTGGTGGATATGATCAATTACTACGTATTACTAAAGAAGGCGCATTAGATAAAATCTAATAATCTCATATTTTATGGTATTGCATTGATCGAATTTCTCCTTAAATACATGATAGCTCTATGTTTTCTTTGTATGCCCTTGCATCTAAGCATGCTTACTGTATTGTACATTATATAGTCTAGACTAATGAGATCAAATCTATTATATAAATTTAATATTAGTGAATATTAATACATTAATTTTTTATCATTAGATAATCTTGAATTTTAAATAATTCAATTAACAAAATATCATATAATATTCTTTTTACTTTGCATTATATATTTCTTAACATACTATTGCTCAGTATTAAATAGTGAATCAATATGCAACTATTAATCGTTGAATCACCTGCAAAAGCTAAAACAATTAGTAAATACTTAGGTAATGCGTTTAAGGTTCTTGCATCGTTTGGACATGTTAGAGATTTGCCACCTAAAAATGGCTCTATTAATCCAGATAATAATTTTGATATGAAGTATGAAATTATACCAAAATCAAAGCAATATATAAAAGATTTAATAATAACTGCTAGTCAAACATCAGAAATTTATCTTGCAACAGATCCTGATAGAGAAGGAGAAGCGATAGCTTGGCATATAATAGAAGTATTTAAAGAAAAACACATTATTAGTAATGTACATTGTATTTATAGAGTAGTATTTAATGAAATCACAAAGAATGCAGTGCAAAAAGCAATACAAAACCCACGTAAGATCAATATGGATTTAGTACAAGCACAACAAGCACGTAGAGCTTTAGATTATTTGATTGGATTTAATATCTCACCATTACTATGGAAAAAATTACATGGCAGTAAGTCTGCAGGACGTGTACAATCGGTTGTATTAAGACTAATATGTGAGCGAGAAGATGAGCTCAATAAATTCATTTTACAGAAATATTATAGTATCGAAGCAGAAATACAAAGTGATCACGATAAAGTGTTTCATGCAATATTAGTACAATATCAAAATCAAAAGCTAGACAAATATGATATTTCTAGTGAAGAGCAAGCACAAGAGATGATATATAACATTCAATCAGGTCAATACACTGTGAGTCAAGAATCATGCACTCAAATTAAGAAAAATCCTGCACCTCCATTTGTCACATCTACTTTACAACAAGAAGGAGTCAGAAAGCTTCATTTAAATGTCAAAAATATTATGCGTATTGCGCAAAGTTTATATGAAGGTATAGATATTGGTGGTGAGACTGTAGGTTTAATCACCTATATGCGTACAGATGGATTTCATATTGCAGATGAAGCCATCATATCAATTAGAAAGA
Source organism: Wolbachia endosymbiont of Howardula sp. (assembly GCF_025021925.1). Taxonomy (GTDB): domain Bacteria; phylum Pseudomonadota; class Alphaproteobacteria; order Rickettsiales; family Anaplasmataceae; genus Wolbachia. Next base: position 220,421 of record NZ_CP092368.1, read on the forward strand.
TGATTGAATCAATATATGGAGTACAATATCTCCCACAGACTGTTCGTAATCATAAAAAAAAGATTAAAAATACTCAGGAAGCTCATGAAGCAATACGTCCTACTGATATCACCAGAATTCCAAATAGAATGACAGAATACTTAACTCAAGATCAATTTAAACTATATGAGTTAATATGGAAGAGAACAATTGCAAGTCAAATGGAATCAACAGTACTACATCAAGTAGTATGCGAAATCAATTCTTCTGATAAGAAGATTCTTTTAAGAGCAAGTGGATCTAATGTATTATTTGATGGGTATAGTAAAATATATCAAGATAGTAATATAGACATTGTTCCTGATATCATGCCTCCTATTATGAAGATAGGAGAAAGATGTAAATTAATATCAGTAAAATTCATTCAACATTTCACAAGACCTCCATTACGTTATAGCGAAGCAAGTATAGTACAAAAAATGGAAGAACTTGGAATAGGAAGACCTTCAACTTATGCAACAATTATTTCAGTACTAAAGGATCGTGGTTATATCTTATTAGATAAGAAGACATTTATTCCAAGTAACAGAGGTAAAATTGTTACTATTTTTTTAAAAGTATTTTTTGATCGTTATGTAGAATATGATTTTACAGCAGATATGGAAGAAAAACTTGATGCTATATCCAATGGACATGCAGATTGGAAACGAGAATTAAGTAATTTTTGGACACCATTTTTTAAGCGTATTAATTCTGTCAATCAAATGACACATGATGCTGTTATCAGTGAGATTCATGACTTAATAATAGATTCTTTTTATTCAGAAGAAGAAAAAAAACATTTAGATATAAAATGTTATAGTTGTACTAGTGGAATATTAAAATTAACTTTTGGGAGAATGGGAGTATTTTTTGGATGCTCTAATTATCCTATATGTCGCAATACAAAAGATATTCTACATCATGATGAAATCATAGAATTTCCAAAAAGTTTAGGTATAGATCCTCATAATCAACAAGAGATTTTAATTAAAAAAGGTCCTTTTGGATTATACTTGCAGTATCATAATAATTTAAAAAAGAAAAAGTCAATTTCTATACCAAAAGATATCAAGATACAATCTCTTGATTTACATTTGGCTATAAAATTATTATCTTTACCCAGTGTGATGGGAAATCATCCAGATACTGGAAAGTCCATAACATTATACCTTGGTAGATTTGGATACTATTGTATATATGATAATAAATACTTTTCTCTTAAGAAGAGTTCTCAAGAAATATTGAATATGCAATTAAGTGAAATATGTGAGATCATTACATATTATATTCAGAAAGCATTAAAATCTCTTGGTTATGATGCATTTGGCACAGAAGTATTCATATGTCATGGTAGATACGGATTATATATTAAACATCATAATACAAAGATCAAGTTGTCTGAAGATATAGATATTGAGAATTTAGACCTAAAAAAGGCTCTGGAATTAATTAATAATCAAAATACATATTTATTAAAACAATAAAACTATCTATGAGATTAAAAAACTAAATAATAAAATTTATTTCTCATATAGAAAGAATCATCATGCATATCAATACATATTTAAGTAGAAGATTTACAGTTAAAACATATTGCTTTTGCCCGTGTCACTGATTTCATCTCATTACTTGAAACTACATTTGAGCATATTGTGCATCTAATTTTATTACTTGGATTTAATGAGTGATCAATGGCAATTCTATCATCAAATACAAAACACTCACCTGTCCAATTTCCATATTTATTATGTGTATTTTTTAGATAAGAGATAATACCACCTTTTAAATAAAATACATTTTTAAATCCCAATGTCAGCATATATGCTGTGGATTTTTCACATCTAATACCTCCGGTACAATACATAGCGATTGTAAGATCTTTGTGTATAGTACATGAGTTACACCATTGTGGAAATGCTCTAAAATTTAGAATATTAGGATTGATTGCATTTTTAAATTTACCTAATGCTACTTCATAGCAATTTCTAGTATCTATTAATATTACCTTAGCGCTATGAATAAAATCATCCCAAGATTCTGCATCAATATGTTGTCCCTTTAAAGATATATTCAGATCACTCATACCAAGAGTTACTATCTCTTTTTTTAGTCTTACTTTCATCTTACTAAACGTATGATCAGTTGCTTGACTTTCTTGCCATGTCAGATTTGCTAATTGAGGATAAGAATGTAAAAAATCAAATACCTTATCAATTTCATGTCTTCTACCAGAGATAGTACCATTAATACCTTCTGCCGCAAGAAGAATAGTACCTTTTAAATTCATACAATCGCATATCATTTTTATTTCATTTTTGAGTACATGATAATTAATCAGTTCTACAAAATGATAGAAAGTGGCAATGATGATGCTCATAATCATTTATATCTGATAGATAGTATAAAATATATCAAATGATAAAAAATAACTCAATATATATAAGTGTTTCAAAAAAAAACTTATAAATTCTAAAGATATATATAGTTATAGATATGATTAATCAATATTAAAGCCTAAAAATTATCTCAAAATATTTGCATAAGATATTAATGCGGTCTAATATTAAGATATGGACTATCTAAAGAAAAAGATGGTATTTTAACCTCGAAAGGTTGTGTACTATCTTCACTTAGAAATTCATACTTACCTTGCATGATTCCAGATGGAACATTTAAATAGGTTGCACTTGTGTATTTAAATATCTCTCCACATTTGATTATTGGCTGTTCTCCAGTCACTCCTACTCCAACAATTTCATTAATCTTACCTTTATAGTCTATAATTTGCCAATGACGACTAAGTAATTGAATAGTTGATTGACTTTTATTTTTTATTTTTACACTATAAAGCCAAACATAGCAATCCTCATAAGGGATGGATTGCTCTTCAACATACACTGGTAAAACTGTTACCTCAACAGAGTTAGTAGTAAGTTTATATTTTATATTCATAATAAAATATATGAGATTGATCAAATAAATATGACTTAATATTATTAATAGAGTATTTTGCTAGACTGTTCAAGCATATAATTATATTCTTATTGTTAATATAATTGATAGTTTAAGAAGATACAGGAGAGCACAATGCGTGTATCACAAAAAGTGATAGGAATAATCGGTGGTGGACAATTAGGTAAATTAATTGCAATATCTGCAGCAAAGCTTGGACATACAACACATGTTTTGACTGATATTCAGGATCATTGCTCTTTTGCTAATGTTATAACCGTTGCAGATTTCTCTCATCATCAATCACTTGAATTTTTTGCAAAAAATATAGATGTTTTTACTATTGAGTCCGAGAATATTCCATGTGATGTAATAGATTATATCTCATATTATAAAGCTTTTTATCCAGGGAAAAAAGCTTTATATATTTCTCAAAATAGGATTAGAGAGAAAGATTTTTTTCGAACATTAAATCTTCAAACTACTGATTATGCATGTATTCAAGATTATGATAGCTTACTAGAAAAAAGTCAAATCTTTGGATATCCATTAATCCTGAAAACAGCAGAAATGGGATATGATGGGTACGGACAATATCTGATACAAAATGATAATTCAATCATAGACTTTGTTGAATTTCAATGGAATACACAATATATACTAGAAGTATGTGTAGATTTCGTAAAAGAGCTATCAATAGTTTTAGGAAGAGATGAAAATGGTAGAGTGAGCTTTTTTCCTATTGCAGAAAATGACCATATAAATGGTATATTAAATACTTCAAGAGCACCAGCGCAAATAGATCACACAATCATTCAAGCAGTACAATATCAAGCACAGAAAATAGCAAATGCATTAGAAATAATAGGATTATTAGCTGTTGAATTCTTTTTGACTCAAGACAATAAATTATTAGTGAATGAGATAGCTCCAAGACCTCATAATTCTTGTCACTGGAGCTTAGATGCATGTAATATTAGTCAATTTGAACAGATGATTAGAATAATGTGCGGTTTGCCTATGCAAGAAGTAGAACTACATTACCCGTGTATGACAAAAAATATCATAGGTAGCATGCCAATTTTAAAATATTTTAGTAATCAACATGCAAGTATTACTTTATATGGTAAAAGAGAGATAAGAGATAAACGAAAAATGGGACATATTAATTTCAATTTATTAACTAGCTAATCATTGTGCATTTGAGCAACTAGAGTGGTAAGAATTTGTATGATATTTAGCGCTGCTCCCTTTCGTAGATTATCAGAGACGATCCACATATTTAATCCGTGTGTTACTGTCTCATCTTCTCTAATACGAGATATGTAGACTGCATCTTCACCTACAACATCAATATGAGTTGTATATCTAAGTTCTTGTGGGTTATCACATACTAATATACCATTTTCTTCATCAGCATTTAGAATTTTACGAGCTTGTTCTTTAGTAAGATGACTACAAAATTCTACATTTACTGATATCGCATCTCCGATAAAAACAGGTACCCTGACACAAGTAACATTCATTTTTATCTCTTCATCTAAAATTTTTTTCGTTTCTTCAGAGATTGTTAATTCTTCTTCTGTAGCACCATTATGCATAAATTCTCCTATATGAGGAATACAATTAAATGCAATTTGCTTAGAGAAGATTTCAGGAGGATGATTTTCATTCATAAAAATCTTTTTTGTTTGATAATATAATTCATTCATTGCATTATTTCCTATTCCAGAGGTTGACTGATAAGTTGAAGCAACGATTCTTTTGATATGTGCTCTCTGATGTAACGGATACAATGCTAGTAATATATGAATTGTATTACAATTTGGATTAGAGATTATATTGAGATTTTTATATCTGAGTATTTGGTTTTTATTAATCTCTGGAATAATTAGTGGTACTTGTGTATGCATGCTAAAATATGAAGAATTATCTATTACAATACATCCGGCTGCTGTAGCAATGGATATATATTGTTCAGAAATATAAGCGCCAGCACAAAAAATTGCTATGTTCATTCCTGAAAAATTATAATCCTTAAGACAACACACAGTGAGCTCTGTATTGCCAAAACTAACCTTTCTTCCACTTGATTTATATGATGCAAGAGCTACTACAGTAGATATAGAAATTTTTCCTGCATTCTGAAATTCAGCCAGTATACTTAATACTTTTCTACCGATACTGCCAGTTGCACCAACAACGGCAATTTTATATTGCATTTCAATAAAAATTACTAATTTCAAATATTATCTTGAATCCTTGATATAATGTACATAAATTTTAATGTTTTTTTTTACTTCTAATATATTGAGTATATATCTCAAGATACTATATCATTAAGTATTGAGTACAATATGACAAAAAAGACAAAATAATATATATGTCAAAATATCAAGATAATACCATTTTACGGTACCATAATAAATAAATTGGAATACCGCTAACAGTAAATAAACTAGCAATTAATAAAATATTCACTGATAGTGTACATATTAACCATATACAGAAGGATATAGCAATGATACCAATCCATAATTTAAAATAGCATTTCTCTTGTGCCATGATGGTAAGAAAGACAAGAGAACATACTAAATATACAAATAAATATGATACTACAGATATATTAATTATAAATGTTATTTGTTGAGCAAAATTTTTACTTGCAGTGAGCATCAGTAACAGACAAGTACCTAGTACACTCATACTGATACCCCAAATAGGAGCACCATACTTATTGCGTGTAGTAAAAATTTGAGGCATAAACTTCTCTTTTGCCAAACTCAAAGCAACTTGTCCACTTCCTAATACCCATGCATTAAGTGAACTAATACATACAATCATAACAATTATAGATATTATTATCTGTCCAGATATGCCATAAAATATCATTTGCATTGCATCAAAGTATGGTGCTTGTGATATAGCAAGTTCTTTACTATCTATTAATCCCATAATTGCAACGCTATTAAATAAATAAATAAAAGCAACAAGTATCGTACCCAATATCATTGCTCTTGGTATTATCTTAATAGGATTATTCACCGAATCTGCAGAAATTGTGGCTGATTCAAGTCCAATAAAACACCATAGAGTTAGTAATGTAGAACGTGCAAGCAACTGAGTAGTTGTAAGATGCAATAATTTCTCACTGACAAATAAATGATTAATACTAAAATAGAATATTACTATTGTTGGAATGATAAGAAGAGCAGAGATTTTTATAATCATCAGTATCACTTCGATATATCCTACAATAGTAATACCTCTTAAGTTGATTAACATAATAAAGATCATGAGCATAATCTCTAAAATGAGATTAATATTTTGTATCTTACCATTAGAACAAAATGATACAAAATAACTAATGCTGGCAATGACAACAGCTGTTGTACTTACCCAAGAAATAACCCAATATGTCCAACCAACAAAAAAAGCTATTGTATTACCAAAAACATACTTAACATAAATATGTGGACCTCCAGTTTCTGGAAATTTACTACATAGTATAGCAAATACTAAAGTAAGACATATCGCTCCAAATCCTGATATTATCCAACTGATCGGAGCATATACGCCATATGGCGCTAGACTAATTGGTAAAATAAAAATCCCAGATCCAATTTGACTACTTATCACTAAAGCAAACACAGAAAAAAATCCTATTTTATTTGATCTTATCATACTTTAATTCTATATTGCTTTTTAAGAAAGCATCAGTACATGCATCCCGAAAAGCTTCATTAATATCAGGATGAGAGTGGCATATTCTATATATGTCTTCTGATGATGCTTCATATGCTATAGCAACCGATGCTTCATTAATTAATGAATCAGCATGTGCACCTAATATATGTACACCTAATATTGTATCTAATTTATTACAAGTGAGTACTTTTATGAAACCCTCAGTATCATCAGTTATTTTTGCTCGTCCATTTGCATTAAATCTACATCTACCTACTGTATATTCTTGAAGACATGTTTTTAATTGCTCTTCAGTTTTTCCAATAGCAGATACTGCAGGATGCGTGTAAATTACAGATGGAATCATTCCATAATGAATACTAGGTAATTGTCCTGATATTATTTCTGCAACTGCTATTCCTTCTGCCTCTGCTTTATGTGCAAGCATTGCACCGCCTATGACATCACCAATAGCAAATATTCCCTTGATAGTCGTTTCATATATATGATTTACTTGGATAAATCCATAGTTATCTTTTTTTATTTTTCCCTCTATATTCAGATTCTGAGTATATGGCTTTCTCCCTACTGCAATTAAGACTTTATCTGAATCGATAGAGTGAGTGTGATGATCTTGAATATTGCGTACTGCAAGTTTGAGGGTATTATCATGTTTTGTAATTCCTTCAACTTTTGTATTCAACATAAATCTTATGCCTTGTTTTTTTAGAGAAGCAAGTAAATGATGACTGATCTCTCGATCCATAGTAGTAGCAATTCTATCATAGGATTCTACTATAGTAACATGAGTACCGAGTCGATTCCATATAGAAGAGATTTCGAGTCCTATTGCACCAGCACCAATTACAGACAGAGTTTTTGGTATATCAGTCAGTGATAATGCTCCAGTTGAAGATATAATATCTTGTTCATCAATATCAATATCCATGATAGAATTCACTGCAGAACCACTTGCAATCACTATATTTTTTGTCCTAAAAATTCGATTAGGCTTAACCAACACATGCAAGTTATTATATTCAAAAGAAGTAATTGTTCCAATACCATGAATCTTATTAACCTTATAAAGACTAAACAAGTATTCTATTCCAGATGCAAGTTCTAATACTTTACTATCTTTATATTCTAACATCTCTTTAAGATTAAAATGAATATCTTGAATATGTATCCCTAGCTTTAATAGATCAAATTTTGTATGAATATATTGATAAGAAGAATGTAGTAATGATTTAGATGGTATACAGCCTACTCTTAAGCATGTACCACCAAAAATGCTATTTTGATCAATACATGCAACCTTTAATCCAAGTTTTGCAGCAGTAATAGCACATTTATATCCTCCTGGGCCACCACCTATTACAATCAGATCATAATCATTGGTCATAAAATTATTTCCTAATAAAAAAAACACCATATTCATATGTTGTGACATATATCTTGTCATGAGTAAAGACTGGAGTATGAAAAACATTATCAGGTATTTTAATTACTTGTGGTATATCATATAAATCACACTGAAAGTTTAAGATAACGCCTTTATTGCTAATAAGCCATAGCTGATTCTCATGAAGAAATGGAGCGAATAATTCAGTATCTTGTATATAATTGGAATGCCAAATGATTTCTCCATTTTGAATATTTAATCCAAGAAGTCTATTATCTTGAGTCACTATGAAAATTCTTTCTATCTTTTGTTTGATGTTTTCAGATAATATATACTCATATTCTTCAATCTCTGATGTATTTTTTACTTTGAGTGATTGTGACCAGATAATACTGCCTGATTCTAGATCTATACCATAAATATAAGAATTGTTTGTTGTCACTATAATGCGCTTGCCTAATCTAGGTGTAGTTGTAATATCTGTAAAGATCGTCTCCAAAGACTTAATTGCTAGTTTTTGACTCCACAATTTTTTACCCTCTTCATTAAAAGTTATTAATTCTCCATTTGAAAATGGCGCAATAATTTTATTTGCATAAATTGCTGGTGATATAGAATATTCTCTTCGTAAGTGATTTAATCCATTATCATAAGACCAAAGTACGCGTCCATTCTGGACATCCAGGATGTGAAGATAATTATCAATTGTTAAGATAGTCAATTTATCATTTATAAATGACATGGCACTACTTACAGGTGCTGTAAGCTCTTGACTCCATATTACTAAACCGTTATTTACGTTTATTGCATGGAGAATAGTATCAACTACACAAAATAGTTGTTCTCCATAACAAGCGAGACTAATCTTGCAAATCTTTTTACTATGTGAAAGATTCAATTTCCAATGTAACTGATTTTCATCATTAATATCAATAGAGTATAAAGTACCATATTTATCTACTATAATGATACTATGTGTTAAAGCAATTGGTGCAATATCTCCCTGAGAGTCTTTGTGATCAATGAAAGCAATGCTTATAGATGCAGATGATGCATAATCACTATATAATAGTAATATTAGTATAATAATTAATTTCATACCTGGGTTCCAATTATTAGATACAGTTCTATCGCTATATTGTGATATAATATTCAATATCATAAATAAATTGAGAATGAGTTTATTAGTTTAATATTAATTAAATCTTTATTAAATGATGTATATATAACTATTGACAATATATAAACAGTATTATGAATATATTATATGATAATCAGACTCAAATGCATGATAGATAGATTGACTGTTTAAATATATGTTCATACTTTAGAATAATACTGATTTTCATAATCTTATACTATCAGTCATCCTGTTTTACAGATCTTGATCAATATTATAATTGAAGGTGAAAAAGAAATTATGATGCAATCATATTAAGTAGTAACATGATATCGAGAATATTTTATATTAAAGAGTACAACATCAAGTGAATCAATACGATATTATCATCTTAGGTAGTGGGCCTGGTGGATATATAGCAGCTATTAGATCGGCTCAACTTGGATTTAAGACTGCAATTATTGAACAAGAAAATAACTTAGGAGGTATATGTTTAAATTGGGGATGCATACCAACAAAATCTCTACTCAGAACATCTGAAATTTATAGATTAATAAAAAGATCTAGTGAATTTGGTATACATATTGAAAATGTGAATTTTGATATACAGTCAATCATTACGAATTCAAGAAATGTGGTAGATAAATTATCACAAGGTATAGCATTTTTAATGCATAAGAATAATATTACTGTATATAAAGGTTTTGGGTCAATAACGAATAATCATACCATACAAGTAATAAATACTAATAATACTCAGAATATTATTGCTGAAAGGATTATTTTAGCAACAGGTGCAAGTATTAGAAATCTTTCTAAAATACAGATAGATGGTCATTTAGTCTGGAATGCACAACATGCGATGTCGTTAAGAAAACTACCAGATTCTCTACTCATTATAGGAGCAGGTGCAATTGGAATGGAATTTGCAAGTTTTTATAATGCTTTTGATGTGCAAGTGACAGTTGTAGAAATACAAGATACGATCTTACCAACAGTAGATAAAGATATTGCAGTTTTAGCACAGGAAATATTTATACAACAAGGAATCACAATATATACAAATAGTAGTATAAAAAATCTAATTAAGAATAAAGACTCCATTCAAGTATTATTTAGTAGTGGAGAAATAAGGGTATTTGATAGAGCTCTTGTTGCTGTGGGAGTTCAAGCAAATACAGAACATCTAGGTTTAGAAAATACAGATATTCAACTAAGTACTTCTGGTTTTATTAAGATAAATGATTACTGTGAAACACATGAACCAAGAATATACGCTATAGGAGATGTCACTGGACCTCCATATCTCGCACATAAAGCAAGTCATGAAGCTATAATATGTGTTGAAAAGATCGCAGGAAAAAATACTTATACGATGAAAAAAGAATGCATACCACATTGTACTTATTCTTATCCACAAATAGCAAGTATAGGATTAACTGAAGAAGAAGCTAGAAAAAAAGGTTTTGATATTAAAGTAGGTAAGTATTTTTCTTACTTGCATGGTAAGTCTATTGCTTTAAATGAAACTGATGGATTAAGTAAGACTATCATAGATAAAAATACAGGTGAGTTATTAGGAGCTCATATGATCGGGGTAGAAGTAACAGAATTAATTAGTAATCTTGCACTGATAAAACAACTAGAAGGTACAGATTATGAAATAAAATCTACAATCTTTCCACATCCTACTATTGCAGAGATGATCAAAGAATCAGTACTTATGGCAAATAATGAATCTATAAATAGTTGAATAAATAGTATGAATATATATAAAGAAGTTAATATAATATTTATATCTCATATAGAATATCAAAATTACTGATAGATATAATATAATGTATGTGATATTGATATTACCTTTTATAGCAATCATGTATTATAGAAGGATCACCATTTTTGCTAATGAGATATGTTAATAGCATTTATTTTAGATATATTCTGATTATGTAATTGTACTTTTTGTTCAAAACAATCCCATAATACTTTTTCGAGTGCAATATTATATAATTTATTAAAATGTACTATGCCTGTTGGAGAAGTGGTATTAATTTCCAATAAGAAATTATTTATGATATCAATACCAACAAAAAGTAACCCTCTTTTTTTTAATTCAGGTCCAATTGTACGGCATATTTCTTTATCTATCTCATTTAATTCAGATGGTTCACAACTTGCGTTAAGTCTAATATTTGTCCTGATCTCCCTACTGACTCTTGGTACTCTTTTTATGACTCCAATTGGATCTCCATCCAATAACAATATCCTCTTATCTGTCTCGATATTTGCACAAAATGCTTGTATAATAATAGGGCATGCATATTTTGAAATCATAAGTTCTACAAGTACATTAATATTCTGATCATCTTGTATTCTGATGACATCTCGTCCTCCGTAATTATATAATGGTTTGATAATAATATCTTGATATAACGAATAAAAATCTTTGATCATGGAAAGATTTTCAGTCACTAGAGTAGGAGGAATGAGTGTAGGAAACAATGATGTAATAAGTTTTTCAGGAGAATTTCTTATTTCTTTTGGATTATTAATTACTAACGTACTTGTTTTTTCTAAAATATAAGTAGTGGTGATATAACGCATATCTAATGGAGGATTCTGTCTGATAAATATGATATCTATTTCATTTAAATGAATCATTATATCATTTTTAATAGTAAAATGACTATCATACAGTATGATGTTTTTAGCCAGAGCAATTGGATTATTTAAAAGTAATCCTATATCTTCTGGATAATATATCACAATATCATGACCTCTATTGTGTGCTTCTTTAATTAACAAGAATGTAGTATCAGTATCGAACTGTATATTGCGGTCTATTTGAAAAGCAACTTTCATGTTTATATTCTTAACTTATAATACTCATATATATTTTTTTCTTAATATATTCAATTTTACTTGATTATCAGAATAATACTAGTTAATGACTAATTTATATTATATTCTTTTAATATTTCAAAGAGTGTACATGGAATTATACTACAGATATAATATATTGTACAATGAAAGAAGTAGTTTATATCATACAACTGTTCTATTAGGTGCACAATATAGCATATGATATGATAAAATTTAAGTAATATAAATATTATCTGAACTTCCATTTGAATACATATTCAATATTTCAGTACTATCATGATTTTAGACATTTCTATATGAGAAGTATTATATTTATGTATTCAGGTGAAGATATGATAATTATGTCATTACTTTAATTTTATTATTTTTATAAATATTTTGAATACATGTACAGATTAGAGTAAAATATTAAAGAGTAACAAATCTTCTGATAGTATCTATGCTCTATTTGGATTAGATTGCTCTTGTGATGAAATAAGCACTCAAATACTAAAAATTTTTGTGGATATGACGGAATTGGTATACGTGCCAGGTTTAGGTCCTGGTGAGCTTGCTCGTGAGGGTTCAAGTCCCTCTATCCACACTTAATGCAATTATATATCTATCTAATATATAATCTCCACATAGCTTTTACTATATCAAGTGTATTTATTTTAAAACTAAATTCTTAAGGATTGTATTTAACATAAAGTCTGATAAAATGTATTTATTAGAATATCAATTAAAATACTAAGAAATAGATTATTATGTCTAATAATACAGTACAAGTAGATATACCAAATAATATATACATGTATAGAGAGCTTAAAAAAGAAAAACTCAAGTATGAATATGAAATTACAGTTAGTAGAGAGTATTTACAACAGGCATTAGACATGAGGTTACAAAGAATATCAGAAAGTGCAAAATCACCTGGATTTAGATCTGGCAAAATCCCTTATCCATTAATTGTTAAAAATTTTAAAAATGAAGCGTTACAATACGTTACGAATCATGCAATTGAACATTGTGCGCAAGATTTAGTCAAAAAGTTTAATATTAAATCTCATGTTTATTCTAAAGTAAAGATAATATCTATGCCAGATTTAGATCAAGTAGATAAAAATAAAGGCCAATGTATATATACATTCTCTTTTGAGAGAGTACCAGATGTACCATCTATTGTACTAGATACGATATGCTTAAAAAACATCAAAATAATTATTGATCAAGATGATATAGAAGAATATCTAGAATCTTTAAAATCTAGAGCATCTCATACTACTGCTGTAGAAGATAGATTGTATCAAGCACAAAATGGCGATCAACTTATTATAGACTTTGAAGGTAGAATTAGAAATAAACTTTTTAAGGGTGGTAGTAAAAAAAATGTATCTATTACCATTGGTGCTTGTCATTTTATTACTAATTTTGAAAATCAGTTAATCGGCATGCGACAAGGAGAAACAAAGCGTTTTAAGCTAATATTTCCTGATGATTATACATTAATTGCGCTTGCAGGACAAGAAGCTGAATTTATTGTGCATGTACATAAGATTTTAGTGATTATAAGAGAGCAAAATCATGATACTCTAATTGAAAGTATGGGATTTAAAGATCATGATGCTCTTATACAACATGCAAAAACACAGATTAACAAGCAATGTCAAAAAATGAGCGAAATAATTATCAAAAAGGAATTATTTGATTACTTAGATTCTCATTATAGTTTTGATTTACCAATAAATATAGTACAAGATGCAAAAAAAAGAGTGACACAAGAATTACGCTTAGAAGATAATTATCTTCTATCTCAAGAAGCTGAAAAACGAGTAAAACTTGGAATGTTATTTATGCAATTTAGTGTAGAACATAAAATATTATTAAATCAAAATGATATCTTACAAGTGATTGCTAAACAACATATACATTCTAATAGCTCTATCGAGAAAGTGCTCAAGTATTTTCAAGATAACAAACAATTTCAAGATCTGGTAAAAGGTCAAGCATTAGAATATAAAGTAACAAACTATATCATAGAACAAGTAAAAAAAAGAGAGCATGTCTACTCTGTAAAAGAATTAAAAAATTTATTAAAGTAATATTGTAATAGGTAAGAATTATGACTCTTATTCCAATTGTAATTGAGCAAACTAGTAGAGGTGAACGTGCTTATGATATATACTCAAGACTAGTCAAAGAGAGAATAGTATTTTTAACTGGTCCTGTTGAGGATCATATGGCTAGTGTGATAATAGCACAACTGTTATTTTTAGAATCAGAAAATCCTGATAAAGAAATTCATATGTATATTAACTCGCCTGGTGGTATTTTAACATCTGGTTTATCAATTTATGATACAATCCAATATATCAAGCCAGATGTTTCAACGTTATGTATAGGGCAAGCAGCATCTATGGGTTCTTTATTACTTGCATCTGGTGCAAAAGGCAAACGCTACTCTTTACCTCACTCAAGAATTATGATACATCAACCATCTGGAGGATATTCTGGTCAAGCAACTGATATTGCAATACATGCTCATGAAATTCTGAGAGTAAAAAAACAGATCAATTGCATTTATGAACAACATACTGGTCATTCTTTTAAACAAATTGAAAGAATGATGGAAAGAGATAAATTTATGGATCCTAAAGAAGCGTTAGAAATTGGCTTAATTGATAAAATAATAGCTGATCGTGCAGATATTAAGAATCAAAATAAAGGATAACGCATGAATAAAAATAATACTTTATACTGCTGTTCTTTTTGCAATAAAGTGCAGGATCAGGTAGATAAATTGATTGCTAACTCTTCAGAGAATCTTAAAGTCTTCATTTGCAATGAATGTATAGAATTATCTTATAGAGCAATCAATCAAAAACAAGGTATATCTTCTAATGCAGATTATGTCTCTCATATAAAACGATTACTTAAGAAGCCTGAAGATATAAAAAGTTTTTTAAGCCAGTACATTATAGGCCAAGAACATGCTCAGCAAGTTCTATCTGTAGCTATGTATAATCATTCTCAAGCTATGTCACAGTTTGATACTATTAGCGATATTGAAATTGAAAAATCAAATATTATGCTGATAGGACCAACAGGTTCCGGTAAAACTTTACTAGCAAAAACACTGGCTAAAGTATCAGATGTACCATTCGCCATGGCAGATGCAACAACTTTAACTGAAGCAGGATATGTCGGTGATGATGTAGAAAGTATATTATCTCGTCTCTTACAATCAGCAAATTATGATGTTACGAAGGCTCAACACGGTATAATCTTTATAGATGAAATAGATAAAATTACACGCAAATCTGAAAGTACTTCCATTACTCGTGATGTTTCAGGTGAAGGTGTACAACAAGCCTTACTGAAAATTATGGAAGGTACAATTGCTTATGTACCTCCACAAGGAGGTAGAAAACACCCACAACAAGAGTTTATTCAAGTGGATACTAGTCATATACTCTTTATTTGTGGAGGAACTTTTGAAGGTCTAGAGAAAATTATTGCTGCAAGAAAAAAGGGCACATCATTAGGATTCGGAGCAGATATTAGTAATAATTACTTTCAGGGAGGTTATAGTCTGTTACAAGATGTACAACCTGAAGATTTAATGAAATTTGGATTAATACCTGAATTTGTAGGGCGTGTGCCTATTACTGCGGTACTTAAGCATTTGGAACATGAAGATTTAATACATATCTTGACGAAGCCAAAAAATGCTTTAATTAAGCAATATCAATCATTACTTTCATTTAGTAAAGTGAATCTTGAATTTTCAGATGATGCAATCTCTGCTATTGCACAGAAAGCAATAAAATATAAAACAGGTGCAAGAATGTTACGTGCTATTTTAGAATCACTATTACTTGATATTATGTATATAGCTGGAAATGGTTATTATGAAGGCGCTACTATAGTCATCACTAAAAAAATGGTAGAATTAGGACAGGCAAGACTGAATGATAATAATAAAAATATTATAACAGTTAGTAGTGAAATTTGAGGGATATCTTATGAAGATTATAAGTAATTTGAAATCTGAGTGTGCTATATTGCCAGTCCTACCCTTAAGAGAAGTAGTCATTTTCCCTACTATTATGGTTCCATTATTTATAGGTAGAAAAAAATCTATTTATGCATTAGAATATGCTCTCAATAATTCAATTAATAAAAATGAGATTTTTCTTGTAGCACAGAGAGATGGTGCTATTGATAATCCAGATCCAGAACATTTATATCAGGTAGGTGTAGTTGCAAAGATTATCCAACCATTAATTAAATTACCTGATAATGCAGTAAAAGTTGTCATTCAAGGGATAAGAAGAGCCAAGATTTCAGAGTATATTACTTCTCATGACTTACTACAAGGTAAGCTAGAAGTAGAAATCAATAACATACAATACATAGAAGATGAAGAACATATTGATTTAGAAGCTTTAAGAAGATCTGTAATTAATGCATTTGATAATTTGTGTAAATTGAATAAGAAGAATCAACCTGACAGTATCATGAATCCTATTGATAATATCACAGATATTGATCAACTAGTGGATACTATAGCATCATATTTAAATATTAAGGTTTCAGATAAACAAAGTCTTCTTGAGACTTATGATCTGAAAGAACGTTTAAAACAAGTGTTTACATTGATTGAGCAAGAAATTACTATTTTAAATATACAAAACAATTTATATAAAACAATTAAATCGCAAATTGAGTCTACACAAAAAGTGTATTACCTGAATGAACAATTAAAAGCCATTCAAAAAGAATTAGGTGAATTTGAGAATGTTGATGAAGGAGATTCGATTAGTGAATTCGAAAAAAAAATATATGATAGACAGCTCTCACAAGAAGCAAAAGAGAAAGCACTCTCTGATTTAAAAAGATATAAAAAAATGAATGCTATGTCACCTGAAGCTACTGCTATCTCCGGATATCTCAATTGGTTACTTGATTTACCATGGGGTAAATATAAAAATGCAAAAATTAATTTGAATATAGCAAAAAGCATATTAGATAAAAACCATTATGGAATTGAAAAAGTAAAAGATAGAATAATAGAATTTCTAGCAGTACTAAAAAGAGTAAAAGCAATAAAAGGACCTATTCTTTGTTTAGTTGGACCTCCTGGTGTAGGTAAGACTTCCTTGGCAAGATCTATGGCAAAAGCAGTAGGTAGAGATTTTGTACGCATTTCACTTGGTGGTATACGTGACGAATCTGAAATACGTGGACATAGAAAAACATATATTGCATCCATGCCTGGTAAAATTATTCAACAGATGAAGAAGGCAAACTCTTGTAATCCGCTGTTTTTGCTAGACGAGATAGATAAAATGAGTTCTGACTCTCGTGGTGATCCAGCATCTGCATTACTTGAAGTCTTAGATACTGAACATAATAAGCATTTTACAGATCATTATTTGGAGGTTGAATTTGATCTTTCACGTGTTATGTTTGTAGCAACAGCAAACAGCTTAAATTTACCTCATCCTTTATCTGATAGAATGGAGATCATAAAATTATCTGGTTATACTGAAGATGAAAAAATGAATATTGCTAAGTATCATATAATACCTAAACTAAAAAAAGAGCATGGTATTCGTCAAAAGGAATGGAATATTACTGATGATGCATTATATCAAATAATACGTTTATATACACGTGAAAGTGGTGTGCGTAATATGGAAAGAGAACTTGCAAAACTTATGAGAAAAGCTGTCAAAGAAATTCTCATCACAAAGAGTAAGCAAATTTCTGTTGAGGTGAATAATCTAAATGATTATTTAGGTGTACATCAATATTCTTTTGGTATTGCAGAACATGAGAGTTTATCAGGCATTGTCACTGGACTCGCATATACTGAAACAGGTGGTGATCTGTTAATGATAGAATCAGTATTAATACCAGGTAAGGGAGAAATCAAATATACAGGTAAGCTTGGAGAAGTGATGCAAGAGTCTATAAAAGCTGCATATAGTTATATTCGCTCCAATTGTGTATTTTTTGGTATTAGACCTGATAAATTTCAAGATAATGATATTCATCTTCATGTACCTGAAGGTGCTATTCCAAAAGATGGTCCTTCTGCTGGTAGTGCAGTCTGTACTTCTATCGTTTCCTTAATGACTAATATACCAGTAAATAAAAGTATTGCTATGACAGGTGAAGTAACATTACGAGGTAGAGTACTAGCTATCGGAGGTTTAAGAGAAAAATTACTAGCAGCATTAAGAGGCTCAATTCATACTGTGATTTTACCTAGCGCTAATAAGAAAGATATGCAAGAAATTCCTACAAGCATAAAAGATAGAATCAAAATAGTCTTTGCTAAAAGCATTGATGAAGTAATTAAAATTGCCTTAATACAACCTATTATTCCAATTAGTAATGAATAGAATAATATCTTTTTCATATTCTACAAAGCATATAAAGACATTTTTTACGGAAATATAAGATTCAACAGAAGATTTACAAATAATTTGCATATAATATACACAAGCTTTTTATATGATATTTATATTGCACAGTATTAATAATACGAGTCTAAATACAACGAAGAAAAAAGAAGAAATAATAAGTTTTTATTAATGAATTTCTATATTATATTTATTGTGATATATTATAATACTATTTCTTGATATCAGTAGCATAGTTATTTGGATTGTTTTTTAAAGCAATAATTCCTGGCATTTCATTATTACTGAACCAATTTAAAAAAGCTCCTCCACCAGTAGAAACATATGTAAAATCTTTATCAGTTAACATTGTGCTATGCATTGCAGAGATACTGTCACCTCCACCGATTATGCTAGATAATTTTCCTACATAAGTGAGTCTACTAATTTCTTTCATTAATGCAATTGTACCATTTGCAAAAGCTGAATGTTCAAACATACCCATTGGACCATTCCAGATGAGCATTTTGCTCTTTCTAAGTATAGTCTTTATAGAATGTACAGTCTTAATGCCTACATCTAAAATTGTATCATCATCTAACACATCTTGAATGTTTCTCAGAATACTCACATTATAATTAGAATTTCTAGCTACTAATATATCTTCTGGTAGAAGAATTCTACAATTATTGTTATGTGATGTCACAATACACTCCTCTAATATACTATCAATCCCATCTTGAAAAAAAGATTTTCCTATATTAATTTTATTAAAAAGTAAAAAATTATTAGCAATAGCACCACCTAAAATTAAATAATCAACTTTTTGTGCTAGTGTTTTTAGAATCTTGATCTTATTTAGTATTTTTGAGCCTCCAATAATTGCAGTGACTGGTTTATCTTGATATGATATCGCTTGCTGAAGAAATTTAATCTCGTTTTGTAAACAAAATCCTCCATAGGAAGGTAAAAATCTTGTAATACCTACAATAGATGCATGAGTTCTATGAGAACAAGAAAATGCATCATTTATATATATATCAGCTAGATCTGATAATTCTCTAGCAAAGTCGGAGCTATTAGATTCTTCTTCTTGATAAAATCTAACATTTTCTAATAGAATGATATCACCATTTTTCATCTTCTGAATCTTTAAGAGTACCTTATGTCCAATACAATCATCAATAAATTGTACATCTCTATTGAATATTGATGATACAGTATCAACTATTTTTCTAAGAGAAAGATTATTATTTCTCATAGTAGGACGTCCAAAGTGTGATAAGAGAATAATCTTTGTATTTTGATGTTTTAAATATTGAATAGTAGGTAATACTCTCAAAATGCGAGTAATATCACAAATCTTATCATGTTCTATAGGAACATTAAAATCTACTCTGAGTAATACCGTTTTACTGTGTAGATTACAATGCTCTATATTGGGTATGCTCATTATGATATCACACAGAATATGATAATATTATACATATTATATATCAGCAAGTAAAGAACGACTCATAAAAGAGTATATTGATAATTATAGACCACTTCTCTCTCTTTATAAAGAAATAAAAATAATAATAATAATGATACTTGATATTAGAGATAAATAGGGATAAGTTGAGAAAAAAACAATGATATTACCATAGGTACATAAAATAATCCTACAGTAAAACTAATCAGTAATAATAAAGTAGCTTTATCTGGCTGGTAATTTAAAATACTAGCAAGTACTATACTAGAGCCTGATACTGGGATGATAGCTAATAATAGTAACGCTTTATATATATTTTCATCATATAAACCTATAATAGATTTATCTATAAGAACAATTCCTAATACAAATAATGGCCAAAATAAGTATTTTGCTATTACAGTAGTAAGAGCAAGCGTCCAATCTACTTTAAAACTTTTAATTTGTGCAATACTGACACCAAGTAACATCATACCTAATGTGATAAATGTACTTCTAATATTTAGCATAATATCTATTAAAAAGTTAGGTACTGTGATATTATATATACTCAAAAAGAATCCTAAGATCATTGCATATGATGAAGGCAATTTAAACAGTCGCAACATGCTTTCTCTTGCAGTATAAATACCATTTGCTGCTATATAAAATCCTAAGCTATTTTCAAATAATGCCATACCTATATAACAGATAACATATACAGATATAGTCTCTTCATCGAATAATGCCATAGCAATCGGCAATCCAAAGTATCCCATACTTGTACTTCCTGAACTAAATGCTAATATATTTCTTGTATTATCTTTAAATAAAAAAGAAGACAGATAATATACTAATAAAGACATAGTAATACCAATAAACCATATTAAAATAGGCAAAGAAATAACTTTTAAATTTACTTCTGTACGAGAGACTCCATATAAAATGACTATTGGATTCGCTATATAAAAAAGAATTTGAGATATAGTATTTCTATCACTTTTAAGATATTTACCCGCTAAATATCCAATAAATATTGTAATATAAATAGGTAATATTTTTAGAAAAAGAGTCAGGAACATGCGAGTGTGAATTACAACCTGTCTGATATTGTATGATTGATAACATCACATTAGATATTAAGATATTAGAAAAGTAAATATAATTTTATTACAACACACTCAAATGATAATACATTCTATACTATTGTTAATTTTCAATATATTTCTATAGACAAATCTGTAAAAATACAATATATCATCTCATCATATATATTATAGTATAGATTGAAGATAACATCTCACTAGATATTGCTCATATGAGAGATATGTTATGACTATAACATACGTAAATTTTATTTTAATATATAAAAATATCATAGCATATGTCTTATTAATATAATGAAAACTCTAAAAGAGCTCACTGATATTTCTGAAGAATAAAATAGAAAATAATATATAAGAATTATATAATATTTATAATTAAGATTATTATACAGTATTGACACTATATTAAGGAATACCCATGAGAAGAGAGATTGTAAATGTAAGTATTTATACTTGACATTTTCTTTTTTCTTTCTATCTTTAGAACTGCATTCATGATTAGCTAAAACTCAATTTGTCTTCATCTATTGTTAATCATATTAGAATGATTTTAAAAAATAAAGGTATATTGTTTGTTCTTTCTTCTCCATCTGGAGCTGGTAAGACTACTATATCTGAAAAATTACTTATGCATGCAACGAGTTTAGTGAGATCTATTTCTGTAACTACACGTCAACCTAGACCTGGTGAAATACATGGTAAAGATTATTTCTTTGTTACAGAAGAAAAATTTCACAAACTATGTCAAGAGAATAAGATGCTTGAATATGCAAAAGTTTTTAGACATTTTTATGGGATACCAAAAGATTTTATAGAGCAAAATATTAATAATCAAATAAGTGTGTTACTTACTATCGATTGGCAAGGAGCATTTCATTTATTTAACACAGTCAAAGAACAGGTTGTAAGTATTTTTATTATGCCTCCTTCAATGGGAGAGTTAAAATTACGATTGAAAAAGCGCAATAGTGATCATGCAAGTGAAATAGATTTTAGATTAAAAGCAGCATATAAAGAAATTAATACACGACATAAATATGATTATATAGTAGTCAATGATGATATAGACCACTGTGTACAAGAAATAATTATGATTCTCAATACAGTAAGAAGAAATATATGTGAGACATAATGGTGATTTCTAATATACTTGTATAGTCTGGTACTATCACACATTATCATCTCTAAACATATATAAAAAAAGTTTTGATCTATGTATTTTTTTATTCATATCAATTATCCGATTATAATAGCAAGATTAAATTTTAAGTTGTCGCATCTATAAAATTACCGTATATATTACTTCTCTATATTAAATAGAGTAGTAGAATATTTATAATTTCTTCTTAACTGATATAATGAATATTCATATAAAAAAATTAATTTATGCTTTTTCTAAGCTTCCAGGTTTAGGTCCCGCATCATCACGTAGGTTAGCAATACATTTACTGCAAAATAAAGAGCAAGTGATGATACCACTTGCATTTTTAACGAAAAATTTAGCAGAGATTATAGTAAAGTGTGAATTATGTAATAATCTAGATATTCAATCTCCTTGTTCAATATGTAATAATCCAAAACGTGATTCTAAATTATTATGTATAGTAGAAGGATTAGGTGATTTATGGGCGTTAGAAACAGCTAACATATATTTTGGGTTATATCATGTATTAAGTGGTAGATTATCTGCAATTAATGGTATCACTCCAAAAGCACTGCATCTCGATATTCTTTTAAGAAGGATTTCTCAATCTAAAATTGAAGAAATCATTCTTGCCATTAATTCTACATTAGAAGGGCAAATAACATTACATTATATTGTGTCTTCTCTTAGGAATACAAAAGTCAAAATATCACGCCTTGCTTGTGGTATACCAATGGGAGGAGAGATTGATTATCTCGATGAAGGCACTTTAAAATCAGCAATGATGTCAAGACAAGAAATATAAAATGCAAATTATTCAATACATCTTACGTAAGATTACGATACTATTAAAATTTAAAAAACAAGAAAAATATTTACAACTCACGAAGCTAATTCCTTGGCAAAACGACTATTTAGGTTATCGCAACTTATCAAAGAAATTCAATAATATTACTCTCATGAATCGCAGTGATTTTAAAATAATATTACTAGAAGGATATGAAGGATGGGGTAAGACATTCTTTTTAAAAGAATGGGTACAAGACTTCAAACAAAAGAATATTATTGCATCTTATTATAATGCATGGACTATCAACGCATTAGATCAACCACTCCCATCTCTCTTAAATTTTTTATTTCAAGATTTATTTATTTCCTATAAAGTAAAAAGCGATATGATACGAAAATTTAAGAAGATTCATCATGGCATTTTTTCTTTTAATACTTTAGAAAAACTTCTTCGTAAATCTCCATTAACTATATTAACTTTGTTACTTGATTCTATAAAAGAAACCGATAACAAAGATATTGATTTCGTGTTAAAAGAATTAAGTATTCTACAAAAGAGAGTGGCAAACGTTAAGGATTTTACAATACAATTAGGCAAAATAGTGAATAGTATTAGACGAAATCATAACATATATATTATGGTAGATAATTTAGATATATGTCGTCCTAAATTTATTGTTGATTTTTTAGAATCTATAAAATATATTCTTAATATAGAAGGATTGGTGTTTATTGTTACTGTAAATAAAGATCAAAGTAATGTATATCGCGCTATTCATTCTATTCTTGGGTCACATTATGATCCAAAAGCTTTTTTTGATTTTTCCTTAAATTTACCAAAATCTTCTATAGTGATACTGACGCAAGAATTATTCAGATCCATTAAATTGCCAGTACACGCACAATATTTGATTATTGATAGTTTTATATTATATGCAGAAAGTTTCTTATTATCACCTAAAATAATAGCATATTGTATAAAAAGAGTAGAATTTTATCTTATAAACTATGTATTGACAGAATTACCTGCTGCAACTCTATTTACATTTTTAGTGATACTAGAAGTAATAAATATGAATATATATGAAGAATTAAGTCATGCATATCCAGTTGCATTGGATAAAATTATCAAGGAATTTAAGGATCAGATTATCAAGCATAAAAGTGGTCAGAAAGAGTGGGAAATATTAATAATATATCTACATAATGCTTTTTCGCATGATCAAACATCAGAAATGACAGAAGATGTCAAACAAGTTAAAAAGATACTATTTTAATTCATCTATTATCTCACTATTAATTTAAAGGATAACAACTATGTATTTTTTTAAAAATACATAGTTGTTATCCGTTCTTTATCATTATCATATGTCAATCAGCATTGTGATAGGATGCTCTATATATTTCTTAAAACATATTAAAAATTTTGCACCTAATACTCCATCAATCATTCTATGATCAATCGAGAGAGTCACTGTCATAATTTCAGAGATTGCTATCTTATCGTTAATCACAACCGGTTGTTTTATAGATGCTCCAACTGCCATAATACAAGACTGTGGAGCGTTAATTATCGCACTGAAAGATTTTATACCAAACATACCTAAATTCGATATAGTAAAACCACCACCTTGAAACTCTTCAAGTGCTAATTGTCCGTTTCTTGCTTTCATTACTAAATCTTTTACCTCTTGTGAAATTGATAAAATACCTTTCTTATCAGCATGTTTGATAATAGGAGTAATCAAACCATCCTCACGTGCTACAGCAATTGAAATATCTATATTTGAATATTTCAGTATATTATTACCTTGCCATGAAGCATTGATCTCAGGAAATTGTTTGATGCTACATGCAACTGCTTTAATGATTAAATCATTTATTGTGACTTTATTATTTTTGTCTTCTGCATTAATCTCATTTTTTAATAAAATTAATCTATCAACTTGACAATCTATAGTTAAATAAAAATGTGGAATATCATGCTTGGATTGAGTAAGTTTCTGAGCTATTACTTGGCGAATATTACTTATTGTCACCGTGCTATCTATTTTAGAGGTAATCAAATGTGTAGCATTTTTTGAATATTCTAGTATATCATTTTTAATGATTCGTCCATACGGACCAGTACCTTTTATTTTATTTATATTAATTCCTTGATTATGAGCGAGCTTCTTAGCTAATGGACTCACTCGTATTCTATTGCAATCATCTTGATATGCTTTATCTTGTGATATTGTGTTAATATCTACTGTTAACGTATCTTGTGCTATAGATAAATAACTATCAAGTATACTGTTATCTTCTCCTTCTTTCAGTATTAGTGCTATTAATTGATTGACAGGAATACTACTTGTGCCTTCTAAGACTAAAATTTTTGCAAGTATTCCTTCATCTATAGATTCAAATTCCATTATAGCTTTATCAGTCTCTATTTCAGCAATCACATCTCCTATTTCAATTTTTTCTTGCTCTTTTTTATGCCATCTCACAATTTTTCCTCCAGTTTTACTCATTGTTGGAGAAAGAGCAGGCATTAGTATCTCTATTGGCATATTTGGTATTATAATCTATTTAATTTTTAGTTTAGTATTACTATTATGTCAAATCTTATATAATTAGAAATTCTCATTACTATATAATATATAGATAATATCATTATTTATTTTAATGATTAATCTCTTTTAAGAGATTTACTGTGAATATAATGGTTTGCTTGACTGATAAATATTTCTATCACTTCTTTGACATGCTGTTCTTTGTGAATCATACCTACACTTTGACCTGCCATTAAAGATCCATTGATTATATCTCCATCAATCACTGCTTTTCTTAAAGAATCAGCCCAGAATTTCTCTATTTGAAGCTTACCATCTTCTTTTGAGATATCTCCTTGAGAATATTTATTTATGATCTCTTTTTGTAGTTGTAAAAATTCATTACTTGCTTTATTTGCAATAGCTCTAACAGGAATTACAGGAAAATCAGCACTAAGTTGTATAGATGGAATTGCATGTCTTGATGATGATTTAATCAAAATATCTTTGAAATTTTTGTGAGCTATTGATTCATAAGTACATACAAATAATGTACCTATTTGACATCCACTTGCTCCCATTTCTAGATAGTTTACTATCATTTCACCTCTTCCTATTCCACCTGCAACAAATATTGGAATCTTTTCATTTTTAAAATAAGGTAAGATTTCTTGTGCAAGGACGGCAGTACTTACTGGACCTATATGTCCTCCTGCTTCCATACCTTCTATGATTAAAGAATCTACTCCCATTTTGATTAATCTCTTTGCAAGACTTAATGAAGGAGCAAAACAAATTACTTTAATATTTGCATGCTTAATTTGTTCTATATTATCCTTCTTAGGTACTCCACCTGCTAGTATAATATGACTGATTTTTGTACTAATACATACATCTATTAAGTCACTTAGAGATGGATGCATAGTGATGAGATTTACCCCAAATGGTTGATTAGTACACTGTTGTGTGTTAATGATTTCTTTCTTTAGTAGAGCAGGACTCATTGCTCCACAAGCAATTATTCCAAAACCTCCAGCATTTGAAATAGAAGATACTAAGTTTTGTTCTGATACCCAGCTCATAGCGCCACCTATAATTGCAAACTGAGTACCAAGAAAATATGTTCCTTTTCTCCATAAGTTACTTAACATGGTATTTATCTTGAATCATCTTCAAAGTATTATATTAATTTCTATGTGCAATATATATATCACATATAGTATCTAAATTTTTCATTCATATATACAAAAAAAAGAACAGCATATAGATGATATAAAGATATATTCAAGTGCTTTATATCTCTGATCTATTCCAAATCTAAAAAATTACGATTTTTATTTTAGAGTATTATGAATATTACTATATTCTTGACAAGATATTTTATAATATATCATGTGTTACATCGTTGATTATTGTATCAATTATTTATTCTCTTATAGTCTCGAAATTTTAGTGGTAAAACCACTCTTGATAACTAGATTTTAATAGCCCAATAAATTGAGCATTCTTAACAAGAATTTTAGTTAATTTCCATCGTTCGTATTTATTACTTGTTTTTTTAATTTGTGTAGCTATTTTATGTAAAATAGTGAGAGCTTCTGGAATATTCAAATCATTTTGTATAGTTTTAAGAAAATCTTTCGATATTTCTGTTATATCCTGTATATTGAAAGCATCAATTTTAAAATCAAATAGTAATCGATAAAACTTATTCAAGGACTTTTGTGCGTCATCAAGAATTTTATCTGTCCAATCAAGTGGTTTTCGATAATGAGTTTTGAGTAATGCATAACGTATTACTTCGCCCTTGATACCTTGTTGTAATAATTCTCTGACTTTTACTATATTAAATAATGATTTACTCATTTTTTGTTCATGTACCATTACAAATCCATTGTGTATCCAGTATTTTGCAAAAATTGATCCTGCAAATGCAGATTTGCTCTGTGCTATTTCATTTTCATGATGAGGGAATTGTAAATCTATACCTCCACCATGAATATCAAAACTACACCCAAGCAATGCATATGACATTGCAGAACATTCTATATGCCATCCTGGTCTTCCTTTCCCCCATGGACTATCCCAATAGCTTGCAAGTTGAAAATCAATATGATTTGCCGGTTTCCATAATACAAAATCTCCAGGATGATGTTTATCATGATTAATAGCCACTCTATTACCATATAATAATGAATCAATTTTTTTACCTGATAGTGCACCATATTCAGGATAAGAAGCAACACTAAAATAGATATGTTTATTTACCTCATAAGCATGACCAGATTTTATTAAACGATTAACTAATTGAATAATAGTATGTATACAGTCTGTGACTTTTGGTTCATGTGTTGGAGAGACACAATGAATGCTATGCATATCGTCATGAAAAGCCTGAGTATAATATTGTACTATACTCTTGACATGTGCATTATTTCTATACGCTACATTAATAACTTTATCATCAATATCAGTGATATTACGTACGTATGTTACTTTTTGATAACAAAATTTTA
Organism: Wolbachia endosymbiont of Howardula sp.; assembly: GCF_025021925.1. Classification (GTDB taxonomy): domain Bacteria; phylum Pseudomonadota; class Alphaproteobacteria; order Rickettsiales; family Anaplasmataceae; genus Wolbachia. Next base: position 248,426 of record NZ_CP092368.1, read on the forward strand.
GTAACTGAAATAATATATCATATACAACAACGGACCTTGCGTTACCTATATGAGCTGTATCATATACTGTAGGTCCACATACATACATTTTGACATGCTCTGTATCAATTGGTATGAATCGTTCCTTACACTTTGTTAAAGTATTATATAATAGTACCATATACAAAACTTTTAAAAAAAGATAATACACTCATTATTAGATGAGGCCCTTTGATTATGACAATAAAAGTAAGTATTAATCCACATAATGATATACAAACTCCTAATAGAGATAGAAAGCCATCTTGACTTATAATGCCTAATGAAATAAGAGTAATACCAATTGCAGGCATAAAGTTAGTAAGAGGTAATGGCAAAGCAATAGATAATGCACATATTAACATCATAAAAGCTAAAATTTTTTCACCAGGACCATAGAAAAGAAAAGATAGTCTTGGCTTCATAAATTTCTCTATTTTTTTTAATGTAGGAGAAGTTTTATCTATTATCAGAGCTAGTGTTGAACGCTGAAAAGACTTTTTTTCTAGCCAATTTGGAATCCAAGGAACATGAAACCCAAATAGCAATTGTAATGAGAATAATATCAGAGGTATAGCAAGCATGGTTGTATAGCCAGGTGGTACAGGTATAGGAAGAGAGAGAGGTAAAGAAAATATAATCATTAAAATACCAAATCCTCTCTCATGTAAAGAAGTTTTAATATCGTGTAAAGTGACTTTATCACCATTAGGAAATTTACTCTCTGCAACTTCTCTGAGAATATCAGAAGCTAATTTTTTATTAGAATTCAATTTTCTATTTTTATACACAATATTCCTACATTTTATCCTTTATTCATGCGCATGATTGAATTTTTTTATTATGACATGTGTATATATCACATGTCATAATATGATAATAATATCAAATATAGAAAGCTAACGATCTATCTCATGGTGCGATGATAATTTATCTCCTTCCTTAAGTTCTTGTTTGAGATTCTTAATACCTTTTCCTAAATCTCCCATTACTTGTGGTAATTTACCAGCACCAAAAAGAACTAAAATGATTACTAATACTAAAAATAATTGCCATGGTCCTAAACTCATTTTTCCTCCATTTATCATTCTCTACTTTAGAATATTTATTTTCAATAATCTAATATCTAGACTACATCATCTTGATATAGTTGTAAATCAAGACTTTTTATCTTGATAAGCAAATTTTTAAGGTAAATATTATCTAGTACTTTAACTTTTTTTCTCTTAAAATATTTGATATTTATGTTAAAATTCTCTTTGCTCTTTAAATCTCTATTAATTATTTGAATATTACAATAAATTTCTCTTAAGGTATCGAAGATAATTGCTCAAAGCAATGATTATCATAACATTATATAGCGATACCAATAAAACGCATATTTTAGTGACAATATATTATATGATCACTAATACGAGAGTATAATACATTTATATATTGTGATGTGTACTATACTGAATATGTATTATCACATTGATATCATGAGAGAGCAAGTCATATATTTTGATGATATATCTATATTTTAGTTATGAAGAATATTATGAAGAATATAGTGATAGATAGATGAAAAGGGTATATTTAGCTACCAATATCATATCTAAAAAAACCACCTGGCCATTTTAAATAATGCAATGCTGAGTATACTTTACTTTTAGCTTCTTCTTTTGTTTCACCATCTGCTACTATATTCAACACCCTACCACCATCAGAAATCCAATTTCCATATTGATCTAGTTGAGTGCCAGCGTGAAATACTAATATACCAGGTAATCTAGAGATTTCATTTAATCCTTGAATCATTTCTCCCTTGTAATAATTACTAGGATAACCTTTACTTGCTACTACTACACAGACTATAGATCTATTATTGAACTCTATTTTACTAATGTTAAGATTGCCTTGTGCAACTGATAATATCAATTGTAATAAGTCACAGTTAGGAGAAAGTCTAGGTAAAATCGATTGTATTTCTGGATCACCAAATCTCACATTATATTCAAGAAGCTTAGGACCATCATGACAAATCATCAGTCCAGCAAAAAGAGCTCCTCTATAAGTAATACCTAGATTATTGAGAGCATGCACTGTAGGATGTATGATTCTCTCTAAAATTTCTTGTTCTAGTGCTTGATTAATCAAATCAGGTGAAGAATATGATCCCATACCGCCAGTATTTTGACTATCAAAATTCATATTTACTCTTTTGTAATCTTTTGCACATCCAAATGATACTATCTTTAAACCATCTACCAGAACAAAAAAACTTACCTCTTCTCCAGATAAAAATTCTTCTATAATGATTTTTTTGTTTACATTACCAAATTTTTTCTCTACTAAAATTGCATCTACTGCTGCGCAAGCTTGATCTTTAGTTTGACATATTATGACACCTTTACCGCGTGCTAGTCCATTTGCTTTTACTACAAGAGGAAAGTGTGTTTTTGTACTATAAATAAAATTTTGTGCTTCTTTTGCATCAATAAAGCACTTATAATCGGCAGTTGGGATACCATATTGAGTACATAATTTCTTAGTAAAAGACTTTGATTTTTCTAGCATTGCAGAGTCTCGATCTGGACCAAACACATGTATTCCTATCTCTACTAATACATCAGCTAGACCATCAATAATTAACTTTTCTGATCCAATAATTACTAACTCTATATTTTTTTTCTTACAAAATTGTATAATATTCACTGTATCATCAATCTTAATATCTACAATAGTAGCAAGATTTTTCATAGCATAACGACCAGGAAGAATATACATCTCACTCAAGAGAGGAGACTTGTTCAATGCCCATAATATTGCATGTTCTCGTCCTCCGGATCCTATAACTAAAACTTTCATAATTTCCTCATTAGCAACTCAATTCTATATATTGATAGTACTACTGTTACCTAGAAATGGGCGTAATATCTTTGGAATAGTAATTGAACCATCAGAATTTTGATAATTCTCCATTATTGCAATAATCATTCTTCCTATTGCGACTGCTGATCCGTTTAAAGTATGCACATATTTCTTAACTTGCTTATTATACAGCATGGAATATTTTGTATTCATTCTTCTTGCTTGAAATGCGCCGCAATTTGAACAGCTTGATATTTCTCTATATGTTTTTTGATAAGGCATCCAAACTTCTATATCATAGGCCTTTTGTGCAGCAAAACTCATATTCATGCTACATAATAGCATTATTCTATAAGGTAATTCTAATGTTTTTAATACTGTTTCAACAATACTAATGATACGATGTAGTTCATTATTAGATTCTTCTTGATTTGTAATACTCACTAGTTCTACTTTTCCAAATTGATGTTGCCTTATCATGCCAATATTATCTACACCTGCATTTCCAGCTTCTTTACGAAAACACTCTGAATACGCAGTAACTCGGATAGGTAATTCTTCTTCTTTTAAGATCTTATCCGATACTAAATTTGTTAAGACTACTTCGCTTGTTGGAATTAATCTTAATTCATTCTTAGTGCAATATGAATCATCAGAAAACTTAGGGAGTTGCCCAACATTATACATTGCATTGCTTTTCACAAGAGAGGGATGATAAATTTCAGTATAACCAAATTGATTGACATGCATTTCAAGCATAAAATGTGTTAATACTCGTGCAAGCTTAGCTAATTGTCCTTTTAATATAACAAATCTTGAACCTGAGATTTTTGCTGTTTGTGCAAAATCCATTAAATTTAATTTTTGCCCTAAATAAAAATGAGATTGAGGAATAAAATCAAATATTCTTTTATGCTCTTCATCTTTTTTAATTTCTATATTATCATTATCATGATCACCTATTGGTACGTCTCGTAGTGGAATGTTAGGCAAGTGAGATACAATCTTTAATAATTGTTCTCTATTTTGTTGTTCTTTTAGGACAATTTTATCTATTTTATTTGTGATTTCTTTTGATAATAATATTTTATGTTGAATACAAGCATGATTCATTTTTAGTATTTTGATTTCCTCTGTAATTTGATTACGTTGTTTATGTAAAGCTTGCAATTTAGTAGTAAGATGTCTTTTTTGACAATCGATTTTTAATATCTCATGTACAGTAAAGTCTTTTATACCTCTACTTTGTATTTCTTTTGCAAACTTTTCAGGATTATTACGTATATATTCTATATCATGCATTGTATATTTTATATCATTCATCCAAGATATTGTGAATATACTCACAAATCTCTTAAGACTCAATATTTTCTTAAAATTAAGCGTGATAGTGTGTAATATATCATTTCCTAAATAATACTGCTATAAAATGTAAATATATTGAATCATACCATCTAATGATGAGCAATAGAATTTTCTATAAAATCATTATCATATCTTCAATCTTTATAATATAAATGATATTATCACATATCGTTACTTATAATATTATGTCACTGCAATTAGGAGATTTGATATTTGACAAACCAGTAATTTTAGCTCCTATGTCTGGTATCACTGATTATCCATTTAGAACTCTTGTGAAAAAGCTTGGAGCCAATTTATTAATTTCAGAAATGATTGCAAGTAGAGCTATGATTGCTCAAACTAATAAAAGCATGAGAAAAGCACAAGTTGATGAATTAACTGCTGTACAACTTGCTGGATGTGATCCTGTTATTATTGCGGAAGCTGCAAAATTAAATGAGGACATGGGAGTAAAAATAATAGACATCAATTTTGGATGCCCTGTTAAAAAAGTTGTCAATGGATATGCAGGTGCAGCTTTGATGTGTGATGAAAAAAAAGCCTCAGAAATCATTGCATCTGTGGTACAATCAGTGAAGATACCAGTGACATTAAAGATGCGTACTGGATGGAATGCGCAAAGACTTAATGCTACTAAAATTGCAAAAATTGCTGAAGATCTTGGCATACAGATGATTACTGTGCACTGTAGAACACGAGAACAATTTTATACTGGCTCAGTAGATTGGACATTTGTGAAAAAAATTAAGGAAGTAGTAAAAATTCCAATTATAGTTAATGGAGATATTAGAACTATTAGTGATATCAAGGAATCTCTTGCACAATCTAGCGCAGATGGCATAATGATTGGTCGTGGTATATATGGAAAACCATGGTTCATTCATCAAGCAATTAATTTCCTCAGTCAAAGTGAGATATATGAACCTACAAATTTAGAAAAATTAAATATAATACTTGAGCATTATGATCATATATTAGAATTTTATGGAAAGAATATAGGGGTTAAAATAGCAAAAAAACATATAGGTTGGTATAGTATGGGTATTCATGATTCATCAATATTCCGTGCAAAAATTAATAGTATGTATGATTTTTTAGAAATAAAAGACAATATTTTAGCCTTTTTTAGTAGATGACTCATATCTTAAAATACCTCCTACATTTTGCGAGATCAATTGTATTATTATATTTGAGGCTTTTTGAATTTCTTCTTCATTAAGAGTATGAGTTGGAGAGCATAAAGTTACAGAAAGTCCTATAGACATTTTGTTCAAATCTGAATTCTCTCCATGATATATATCAAAGACTGATGTTTCTACAATAAGTTCTGAACTATGTCGTACTATTTGTACTAAAGTATCGACTGCAACATCATTATTTACAATAAATGCAAAGTCACGTTTTACATGTTGAAATTTATAATCAATAAATGCTTTCTTTTTAATAGGTAGATCTTTTATATTCTGTAATATTAGTTCAAATCCTACAATTTTTTGTCTTACTTCAAACATACTTAATACTTTCGGATGTATTTCTCCAAAATAACCTATTATTGTATTTGCAAAAGATACAGTACCTGATCTACCTGTATGATAATATACTTGTTTGATATCTTCTTTTGCTATTCTACAAATAGTAATATCCTCACAATCAATGTTGAAGATCTCTAATGCAGATATTAAATCAGCTTTTACATCAAAAAGATCTACTTCTCGATTATCATAATAATGATTTCTTGGAATATTCATTCCTGTTCTTACACCACTTAAAACATCTATATCGTAATTCAGAGAAAGATTATGAGTATTATAAATTGGCCCAATTTCAAAAATTGCGAGATCAGATATTCCAGTAGAAAGATTCTCTTTAATGACTTGTAATAAATTTGGGATTATAGTTGGTCGCATAATAGTGTAATTGTAATTGAAAGGATGAGTAATCATAAATTTCTTGTTATGATAGCCGAATTTTTTAGCTATAATATCACTCATAAAGGACCATGTGAGCACCTCATAAAATCCTCTACTTACCATCAAAACACGTAAATCATCTGTGTTATCCCATGATGAAACAGAAGTTTCTAATATAGATTGTTCTTTTATGTTATTAACACCATATATTCTGACTACTTCTTCAATTAGATCGATAGGTAGAGTAATATCTTGTCTCCAACTAGGCACTATTATGTTCCAAAAATCTCTTTCTTGATTTGTAATGATAAATCCTAACTTATTAAAAATATCATGTATCTTGTGAAGAGTAATAGAGATATTTCCAAGTTGTCTAATGTGCTCATAACTTACATTGATATTCATCTCTTGTCTTGTAAGAATACCATCAGATATTATAAATGAATTCAATCCTCCACATATATCTAAGACCATTTTAGTTGCAAGTTTTAATCCACTCAATACAAAATTATGATCGATTGATCGTGATAATCTACAACTATATTCTGTATGAAGATTAAGTGTTCTTGAAGAATACATAATAGAAAGTGGATTAATGATCGGTACAATAAATAAAATATTAATAGTTTGAAATGTACATGCACTATATGTTCCACATATAATACCAGCAATACCATGAATATTCAGATCATCAGAATAAATATCTATTTTCTCATTTAATAGATATTCTGTACCATTTAATGCAAGGCAACTATCTCCATGATTAGCTTTTTTAATTGCTAATGTAGAATGCAATTTATCTGCATCAAATACATGTATTGGGAGATTAAAAGAGATCATAATGTAATGCATAATATCAACTATTGCATTGGTAGTATTCATACCTATTGATGCTAATTTAGTACTTAACCACTGTGGAGTTTCTTTGTTTGAAATATTGTTCATGTATATTCCAATCATGATATTGTCAATATCATGTACTTTGAGATTTATAGGTGATTCAATAGATGGAATAAGATCCGGGATATTTAAAGTTTTTAATGTCCCAATACCAGCAGCAGCAAGATCTCTGGCTATTCCATAAATACCAAGACAATCTCCACGATTTGGTGTGATATTGACATCAATACATGTCTCATAATAAAAAAAGCTAGTGCCTACTTTATACTGATCAGATATAATGATGATCTCATCACTATATGTATTAGATCGCCCTAATTCATACTCAGAACATATTATACCTTCACTTACAGATCCACAAATTTCTTTTTTTTCAACTTTACAATTTCTTTTTGGTAAGACAGTACCAAGAGATGCAAGAACAATGTTTACCCCTTCTCTGAGATTATGCGCTCCGCATACTATTTGAAGTGTGTGAGTACCATCATATACTTGACATAAGTGTAATTGATTAGTAAGTGGATGAGGAATGATCTGTAATAATTGTGCAATAATAAAACCTTCTTGTCTTTCATGCTGAATAATATTTTCTACTTCTAACCCGATATATGTTAATGTATTGGTAATTTCATCTACACTAGCATCAGTATCTAAATATTCTAATAACCAAGAGAGTGTAAATTTCATGAATTTCACGACATACTTTGTAAGTAAAGTACTTTAACATATAAGATCACTCTTTGAAAGTAGTTAGTAGATCTATAAATCTATAGCACGATACGAGTCATTCAATGCATATGTGATATGCAATATTGAATTACATAAAAAATATTTTAGTGATCACTTTAGCACTTGACGCAAGGTAATAAACTAGATATTGATCATCTTATCGTCAAAAAAGATTATAAGTAATTAAAATGTTATTAAATCCTATAGAGCAATTTAAGATATATACAATAATAGAATTACCTCAGTTGTTAGGATATGAAATACATATTACTAATTCTGCTATTTTTATGTATATTGCGATCATCAGCGCAACATTTTTTTTACTGCTTAGTTTAAAGAATACATCAGTAATATTACGATATATGTATATTATGGTCGAATATATATATCAATTTGTAATTTCAATAATAGAAAATAATACTGGTATTAGGGGACTGAGACATATATCGTTGGTATTTACAGTATTCATGTTTATTTTATTCTGCAATTTGCTAGGAATTTTACCTTACAGTTTTACTGTGACCAGTCATGTTAGTGTAACTTTTGCTTTATCAATGATAGTATGTACTTATATTACAATTGTAGGATTTCAAGAAAGAGGAATGAAATTTTTTCGTATATTATTGCCTAAGGGTACTCCATTCTGGCTTGCACCAATGATGATTTTTATTGAATTATTTACATATCTTGCAAGACCTATTAGTTTATCAATCAGATTAGCAGCTAATATGATTGCAGGTCATACAATTATCAAAGTAATAGCAGGATTCATGATGAGTATGAATATATTATTCTCTCCTATCATTCTTTTGTTTATAATATTATTAATCTGGTTTGAAATATTTGTTGCTATTTTACAAGCTTATATTTTTACGTCTTTAACGTGTGTATATTTATCAGATGCAGTAAATAATTGACTTAATTGATTTCAGACGATAGAATCGGTTCTGTACAAAAATACTTAGTTAGGTAACATATGGATTTGGAAGCTTTAAAATTTATAGCAATTGGTTTTAGTGTATTTGGCATGTTAGGTGCAGGAATTGGTGTATCAAACATATTTTCAAATATGTTAAATGGACTTGCAAGAAATCCTGAATCAGAAGATAAAATGAAAAAATATGTATATACAGGAGCAGCTTTAGTGGAAGCAATGGGACTATTTGCATTTTTACTTGCTTTATTATTAATATTTGTTGCATGAGAATGATATAATGCCTCAGCTTGATCTATCAACATTTTCTTCACAAATTTTTTGGTTAACTCTCTCCTTTCTTTTTATGTATTCCATAATTAGTTATATCTTTTTGCCAAAGTTAGAACAAAAAATATGCTATAAAAATAATATGATATTAGAATCTTTTAATAATTCTCTTTATATTTTATTCATGATAGAACATAAATTAATTAAGTATAATTTAGCTTTACAAGGAGCACACAGACAAGCAAAGAAGATCTTAAATGATGCATTTGATCAGATAGATCAAATAAAAAGTAATTTGATACTTACATTACAAGAACAAGATAAAGCGACTCTTCAGCAGATTCATAAACAAATAGAAATATTTAAATCTAATCATAGTCATGAACTACAACAAATCGCACTTGCTATTACGTCAATTTATTATTCAAAATTGACAGATCGTGAGATGAAAAAAAATCACTGTGTTGTTCATTTTATTGAGGGAGTGTTTTAAAATTTATGTCTTCTTCATTAATGATTAGTATAGCTTTCTTAATCAGTATTATGACCGCATATATATTATTAAAAAATAAGATAAAAGATCTTCTTGATAATGAGCATAATAAAAATTCTTTAATGAAAGAAGAAATTGAGCGTTTTAGCAAAGAAGTAAGAAATTATTACAAAACATTTTCTGAAAAATATGATAAATTAGATATAGAGATTAATAAAATTGTAGATACATCAGTACATCAAGCTAATGCAATGCTTGAAAAGCAAAGACAGGATATGCAAAAACTTCTAGATCATAATTCTCATATCAATTTAAAGAAAGTTACTGAACAAATAAAAAAAGATATTGTAGAATTACATATTAATTCAACATGTATAGCAGCTTCTGCTGTGGAATATATAATATCTAAAAATAAAGATGTTAATTTGTATAGTCATATTATCTCTTCATATATTCATCAAGTAAATGCAACTCTTCAACAAGTATTTTCTGTTGATAATCAAAAGAGCATAAATGCACATCATCATGATACAGAATAGAAAAAAATTAGTACAATTTAATATATTTGAGTAATCATTTAAATGATTATTCAAATATTTATTATATAAGTGGTAAAGTAATTCCACGCTGCTTCATATATTTTCCTTGCATCTCATCATATGATTTCTCGCACTCACTGGTACTACTCAAAAATAATAATTGACATGCTCCCTCTTTAGCATAAAGTTTTGCAGGAAGAGGAGTAGTATTGGAAAATTCTAATGTGACATGCCCTTCCCATCCTGGCTCTAAGGGAGTAACATTTACTATAATTCCGCACCTTGCATATGTTGATTTACCTACACAAAGTACTATGATATTTCTTGGAATACGAAAATATTCTACTGTACTTGCAAGCACAAAGCTATTAGGTGGAATGATACAAATGTCTGTTTCTTTATCTATAAAGCTATTCTCAGAAAATTGCTTTGGATCTATTATTTCTGAATGTATATTAGTAAAAATCTTGAATTTATTATTCAGTGTTGCATCATATCCATAGGAAGATAATCCACAAGAAATGACGCCCTTGTTTCTTTTATAATTAATAAATGGCTCTATCATTCCAAACTTTTCAGCTTGTTCTTTTATCCATAAATCTGACATCACGCACATCATAATTCTTTAAAAAAGATAATATCTATCATACTACTAAAATCATCATATTGTAAAATAAGTTTATTATGTAATAGATATGATTTTAATTAAATATATCTTAAATTCCTCATGAATTATATATTATCAGAATCTCAACATAAAATTTTTACAATATATCTATCAATAGAAATTTTGCTCAATATGATTAAAAGAATAATATAAAAAGTTATACTGTAACGTAATCACAAAAAAATTCTTTTTTTATTGTTTGAATTTGCATTCAAATTCATGATATGATATCCTCAACTTCTAATAATACCTTATTCATATCTTCATGAGAAAGTAAAATGAGACCTAATCTAGATAAATATCCATCTTTGGTACTTATAGATTCGATCACTTCTCTAATGAATTCTCGTAATCCTTCAGTAGTTTCTAGATGTTCTGTCTTAATATATAAGTATAAAGGTCTTGCTAATATATAGTGTCCAGATGATATATTATCATAAGTTGGTTCAATGCCTGCAATTGAACTGCCCTGTATCTTATCTTGATTTCTCATCAAAAAACTAAAACTGAATATGCCAAGAGCATTCTTATTGCTCTTTAATTTTTGTATGATAATATTCTCATTAATTCCTACTTCTATATATCTACCATCATCCCTGATAATACTATATACTTTCTTTTTTCTTTGTTGAGCATCGTTATCTTTGTAGATGACATCTGAATTCATAAGTAAATATTGATCAAGTATAATAGTATTAATCAAAGTTTCATATGTTCCTGTATTCTGATGTGGTCCATAAATCTCAATTTCTGTTTTTGGTAATGTATTTTTTATATCATACCAAATTTTTTTAGTATTTTTGACTACTTGATCGTCTATTTTAGAATATGCAGACAAGCTATCGAATATATCCTCTTTCGTAAAATCAAACCTATGACTTTGATTAGAATTTGCAATCACAATTCCATCATAACCCATAATAATCTCTTTTATCTTATGAATTTTATTTAATTTACACAATTCTCTTTCTACTTCTTTAATAGGGCGTGAAGAGGTAGTAATATCTGGAGTATTTCCTCCTATCCCTGAGCAAAACATTTTAAATCCTGCTCCACTTCCTATTGATTCTACAACTGGAGTTTTGAATGATAAAACGCGATGAAAATCCTCAGCGATAAATGATATAAAAGGAAAAACAGTTGAAGATCCTACAATTCTAATATATTGTCTTGCATGAATATCTGAAAAAGCAAAAAATACTATTAAGATAATAATTGCATAAAAAGTTTTGAGCATGATTTAGTTAAAAATTATCTTAAAATTACCATTATAAAATATAATTAAAATAGATTATATCTTCTTGTAAGATATCATAATTTTTTTATCAGTTATTTAATAATAAAAATTGTAGCTAAACCAAGAAATATCACTACTGAGAGAATATCAGTGGTTGCAGATGTCAGAATTGAAGAAGAAATAGCAGGATCAGACTTTAAACGATATAACATAATAGGAATAAACGCTCCAATAAATGTTGAAATAATTGCCATAATGACCATAGAAATTGCAAATATGATTTCTATTTGAAAATTATGAAATCTTATATCTATCACTGTCAAAGAAATAATTGATAAAATAATGCCATTAATGCATCCTATAGATAATTCTTTTATGAGTATTCTCTTTGCATTTTGTGCAGTTAAGTGCTTTGTAGCAATCGCTCTGATTATAAGTGTTACTGTTTGTGATCCAGAATTACCACTCATTGATGCAATAATTGGTAGAATAATAGGTAAAATAATCAAATTCTTTATTGTATGTTCAAAGACACCTGTCACTATTGAACATATAGTAGCTGCTAGAAGATTGAATAATAACCATGGAAGTCTTGTAATAATTGTTTTATATAATGGAGCATTGATATCCGTCTTGGAGAGTACTCCACCAATTTTTAACGCATCTTCCTCTGTCTCCTTCTGAACAACTTTTATTACATCCTCAATTAAAATTACACCTATGATTTTACCACGCTTATTTACTACTGGCGCTGATATGAGAGAATAATCTTGAAAGATTCTTGCTACTTCCTCTTGATCTATACCAGTTTGAATAATTTTAATATCGCGCTTCATGATTGCCTCTATCATAGTATCTCCTGAATGAGATATTACTTGATTTAAGTGAATACTTCCTATTGGTTCTAATCGGGAATTAATAATAAACACTTGATAGAATTTTTCTGGTATTTTTTTATAATTACGTAAAAATTCTGTTAATTGATTAATTGTCCAATGATAAGGTGCTATAATCATGTCTTTATGTATGAGTCTTCCTGCACTTTCTTCTGGATATGAGAGTAATTCCTCTACTTCTTTTCTAATTTTACTAGGTATATAATATAGGATACTACCCGTGCATTTACGATCTAAGTCTTTGATTATAGTTACTATATCTTCAACATGTAATAACATTAATAGTTTTGCAGTATTTTCTATTCCTAGTGTGTTGATAATCTGAACTTGTAAATCTGGCACTACATGTACTAGCGCTTGACTTAATGCATACTGATCTAAGATTTTTACTAATTGATCTCTTTGATCATTGATGGAAGTAGATAAAAAGTAAGCTAGCTGTATGCTATCTATAGATTGTATAATATTTTGAATACTGTTTATATCTTGATTATCAAGAGATTCTATTAAATCATCAATAACCTTATTTTCCAAATAATAATGAGAATTTGTGTCAATATCCATTTTTTTACCTTTACATATATGCTTGATTACTGTGAATATAAGAGTATAATGAAATTATTTTGAATTAACTACAATATGGTAAAATTTCTATTTTCCTGCCTACTATTAATAGTAATAGCTAATATTTTAAAATCTAAAACTTAATGAAAACTGATGCAGAAGTTTTAGAACATTTTCAAAGTTTACATCACAAGATTTCTATTATTCGGAGGGGTCTTTGACATAGAAAAATTAAAGTTACGTTTTCAAGAATTAAAGCTTAAGATTCAGGATAATAATCTATGGCAAGATCATAACACAGCAGATAGACTGCTAAAATTACATGCGCACATTAAAGATACAATAGACTCTTTTTTAAAAATTGAAAGTGATTATAATAATAGCATAAGCTTGATGCAAGTGGCTATTGAAGAGCATGATTTAGAATTCTTCTTAGAAGTAAAACGCGAGTTATTAACATTAGAAAAATTAATTTTACGACAAGAACAAGATATTCTATTTACCCAAGCAGAGGATAAAAATGATTGTTTTTTGGAACTCCAATCAGGAGCAGGAGGCACAGAGAGTAATGATTGGGCTGAAATCTTGTTACGTATGTATATAAGATGGGCAGAAATTTATCATAACTTTCAAGTAGAAATTGTAGATAAATTAGTAGGTGATGAAATTGGTATAAAATCCGCAACAATCAAGATTATGGGAGAGAAAGCTTATGGCTGGTCAAAACACGAAAGTGGAATTCACAGATTAGTAAGAATTTCACCTTTTGATTCTAATGGAAAACGCCATACTAGTTTTGTAAGCGTAGGAGTGATTCCAATCATTGATGAGACAATTAATATATTAATTCATGAAAAGGACTTAAAAATTGATTCTTATCGTGCGTCTGGCGCTGGAGGACAACATGTAAATAAAACTGATAGTGCTATTCGCATAACTCATATACCAACAGGTGTGATAGTGCAATGTCAGAATCATCGCTCTCAACATAGAAACAAAGATGAAGCAATAAAAATACTAAAAGGACGTTTATATCAAAGAGAACTAACAAAGCAAGAGAATAGCATGACTGAACAATATCATAAGAAATGTGATATAGGTTGGGGAAATCAAGTACGATCATACGTTATGCATCCATATCATATGGTTAAGGATTTAAGAACTGGATATGAAGAAGGAAACCTTAGTGCTATTTTTAATGGTAATATAGATCATTTTATCATGAGTATGCTCACGCATAATATGAATACTAAATCATAAGAATAACTCATATCTCTAATCTAGTTTATTATATCTTATCAGACTAATGTAATGTCGTTAATATTCCAATTCTTACGACAAGCAAAGCATATTTTAGAGTTTTATAAAAAATATTATTATTTCAAGTTTAAAGTAGTAATAGATTTTTATTGGAACTAGAGATAGAATATAGTAAATATAGTGATAAAAAAATGGCAAATAAATTAATATATCACTTTAGTAAAAACAAATGCGAAGGTAGTGCAAGCATGAAGCATCTATTAGGCTCAAAAGGTGCACACTTAGCAGAAATGTGTAATCTGGGCATACCCGTACCTCCTGGTTTTACAATCTCTTGTATGAGTAATTGGCAAGAAGCATTATCTCGTAATATATATAATGAAATTAAAAATAGTATTCTCACTCTAGAAGATGAAATGGAATGTCAATTTGGAGATGAAAGTAATCCATTATTAGTATCCATACGTTCTGGAAGTATTCACTCAATGCCTGGTATGATGGATACTGTGCTAAATGTTGGTTTAAATGATCAAACTGTTATTGGAATGGCAAGAACGCATGGTGAGCGTTTTGCTTATGATAGTTATTGTAGATTTATTAATATGTATGCTAATGTAGTATTGAATCTTGATAATCATTTATTTCAAAATATCATTGATCATGAACAACAAAAAAGTAGAGTACAGAATTTATCTGATCTTGACATTTATATTTTAAAAAAAATAATCCGTGAGTTTAAAAAGATAATATACATCTCTACTAAAATACATTTTCCACAAAATGTCTTAGATCAATTATTCAACTCTATCAATGCAGTATTTAAATCTTGGAATAATAATAGAGCTATTGCTTATAGAAAGATACATAGTATTCCTGATACATTAGGTACTGCTGTTAATATTCAAGCAATGGTTTTTGGCAATCTAAATGATCAATCAGCAACTGGTGTAATATTTACACGCAATCCTTCAAATGGAGAGAACAGACTCTTTGGAGAATTCTTAATGAATGCTCAAGGATCAGATATAGTGTCTGGGATATATACCCCTATGCCAATTTTAGGTCATCAATCTAATTGTATGGCACAATTAATGCCAATGATCTATCAAGAGTTATGTCTGATATGTCACTCTCTTGAAGCCCACTATAAAGATATGCAAGATATTGAATTTACTGTACAAGACAGTAAATTATGGATTTTACAAACTAGATCTGGTAAACGTTCCACTGAAGCTGCGATTCGCATAATAGTAGATATGGTGAACGAGAAAATTATTACAAAAGAAGAAGGAATAGCAAAAGTTGATATAAAAGCTTTTGTTAGTCTATTACATCCTGTATTGGATGTGCAGAAAGCGCAAAGAGTAATAGGAATGGGGTTACCAGCTTCTCCAGGAGTTGCATCTGGATATGCATTATTTAATATAAATGATGTAGAACAAGCTATCTTACAGGATCAAAAAATCATATTAGTTAGATCAGAAACAAGTACTGAAGATATTAATAGCATGCACACTGCAAGTGGTATTATAACGACAAGAGGAGGTATGACCTCACACGCAGCTGTTGTAACAAGAGGAATGGGAAAACCATGTATTTGTAGTGTGAGTGATATGTATATTGATCAAAATGGTGATTTTTGTTTTATAGGAAATACTAAAGTAAATAAAGGAGATCCAATTACTATTAATGGAGGAACTGGAGAAGTCATGCTAGGATTATTACCTACTATCCTACCTACAGTATCGCAAGAATTTAATACAATAATAAATTGGACAGATGAAATAAAAAAAATTGAAGTTAAAGCAAATGCTGATACTCCACAAGAGATTCATACTGCTAAAGCATTTGGTGCAGAAGGTATAGGACTATGTAGAACAGAGCATATGTTTTTTGCTCATGATAGAATTGATCTGATTCAAAAATTGATTATAGCAGATAGTGCACATGAAAGATGCAGTATACTAAGTCAATTAGAAAAAATACAAAAATCTGATTTTAAAGAAATTTTCTCTATAATGAAAAATCAAAGAGTTACAATACGCCTTCTTGATCCCCCATTACATGAATTTTTACCTAATAATCAATCCTCTATAGAGAGAATTGCTAGATCACTTAATAAATCTGTTGAATCAATAAAAAGCAAAATAATACAACTGTCAGAAAAGAATCCTATGCTTGGTCATAGAGGCTGCAGACTAGCAGTCTCTTATCCTGAAATATATAGTATGCAAATTAGAGCAATTTTTAGTGCTGCAGAAGAAATAATAGAAATAACAAAACTATCAATTGTTCCAGAAATTATGGTACCGTTTGTAATGAATGAGAAAGAGTTGATTTTAATATGTCAAATGATTAAACAAGAAGCTAAAAATTTTGATATACAATACATAATTGGTACTATGATAGAGTTACCACGTGCAGCACTAATTGCTGATAAGTTAGCAAAACACGTAGAGTTTTTTAGTTTTGGTACTAATGACTTAACGCAAACAACTCTTGGATTATCTAGAGATGATGCATGTCATTTTATAGATTTATATAAAAAAAGAAATGTATTAGAACATGATCCATTTGAAGTACTTGATATTGAAGGTGTAGGGGAATTAATCAAAATTGCGATTTATAAAGGTAGAGAAAATAATATAAATATGAAATTTGGTATATGTGGAGAACATGGTGCAGATCCAAAATCAATAGAATTCTTCAGTCACTTAGGAATAGATTATATTTCCTGTTCTCCATATAGATTACCAATTGCAAAATTAGTATTAGCTAAATTAAATACTCAACAAAGAGATATTAATTCATTTTATTAAATCTCTATCTTCGAAGAGATATATGTATTAGTATACATCAATTTCATTATATATGTAAAATTATTTTTGATATGTGAAGAATGATGTATTCAAATCTTATGATTCCTTGCAATCATTGCTAGTATAAGATAAATTATGAGATATTAATCAATTTATTCTGTAATAATAGAATGGAATTCTTAGGGTATCATCTTGTACAAGTTACGCAATTTGCTGCTATTGCTGCATACAAATTATGTGGTTTATGTGACGAGAAAAAAGCAGATCAAGCTGCTGTTGATGCAATGCGCACAGCGTTACAGACTCTAGAAATTAATGGTATCATTGTAATTGGTGAAGGAGAAAGAGATAAAGCACCCATGCTATATATTGGAGAAAAGGTTGGCACTGGTATTGGTCCTAGTCTTGATATTGCTGTTGATCCTCTTGAAGGTACTACAATGTGTGCATATTATAAACAAGGAGCCATGTCCGTACTTGCTGCAACAAAACAAGGAAATTTTTTACATGCTCCTGATATTTATATGGAAAAAATAGCTATAGGTAAATATTTACCATATGGTATAGTATCACTTAAAAATAGCATTCGAAAGAATCTAGAGAATTTATCTCAAGTAAAAAACTGCCAGGTGAGTGATCTAAAGATTGCCATTTTAAAACGCAAGAGACATATTAAATTAATAAAAAAAATTAGTAAATTATCAGCAAAAGTTAAATTAATAGATGATGGAGATATTACTGCAATCATTTCATTAATACACGATCATCACGATATGTATATTGGTATAGGTGGAGCACCAGAAGGTGTACTTGCAGCTTCTGTACTACGTTCTATGGGTGGACAGATGGAAGGAAGATTAATATTTAATACAGAAGAAGCAAAAAAAAGAGCACATGATTTTCATATCCATGAATTAGACAAAATCTACTCTTTACAGGATATGGTAAGAGGTGAATCAGTATTTATTGCCACTGGTATTACAAGTGGAGAACTGTTAGAAGGAGTGCAATTATATAAAAATCATACTTCAACGCACTCTATCATTATATCGCCTAATAAGGTAGTGAGACTACAGACAGTACATCATGTTTAGCTGTAATGTTTTACTTATCCTATTTAATCATCCTCATTGATACTGTATTGCATCATCTCAGTGTCTTTTTGATTTAAAAAATCTGCATCTTGTCACATATTACCACTCGATATTTTTGGAATCATTATGGTAATAGCATTCTTATGAGATATGCTTTTTTCTTTAATCATCTTATAAGAATATATATAAGAATTATAAGAAAATAAAAAAACAGTATGGTTGTATTAATAAAGTCCAGTCTTGTGAACAGGTATAACATGAAGTATAGATTCTATTATATATTGAATCTAAAATGCATGATATCACCATCTTGTACAATATAATCTCTACCTTCCAATCTCACTTTGCCAGCTTGCTTACAAGCTGCTTGGCCTCTATATTGAATAAAATCTATTAAACTAATTGTTTCTGCTTTTATAAATCCTGTTTTAAAATCAGTATGAATCAGACCTGCAACTTGATCAGCTTTAGATCCTCTTTTTACTGGCCATGCACGCGCTTCTTTAGGTCCTACAGTGAAGCAAGTGATCATTCCCATGATATCATATAAAATACGTGTCATTTTATTCAAAGCTGATTCTTCTAATCCAAATTCTGATAAGAAATGTTTTTGTTCCTCTGAAGTCTCAAGACGAGAAATTTCGTCTTCAAGTTTTACTGAAATACAACAAACCTGACTATTATGTTGTTGCGCCATATACATAACACTTTTAGATAAAACATTGCCATTAATCATATATGTATCTTCTACATTACAGATATATATCATAGGTTTTGTTGTCAATAATTGTAATCCTGTTATATCATGTTTCTTAAAGAGTCTAGCAGGTTTTCCTGACTGCAAGATTACTAAAATCTCATATATTAAATCAATCTGACTGTTTTGTTCTTGATTGTTATCTCTCACATGCTTTTTTAAATGAAATAATTTTTTTTCTAGTGTATTAATATCAGCAAGTATTAATTCCATATTCACTATTTCTGCATCTAATACTGGATTAATGACATTATGGACATGACTAATTTCTTCATTACTAAAACATCGCAGTACATGTACAATCACATCTACTTCTCTAATATTGTGCAGGAATTTATTTCCTAATCCTTCTCCCTGATTTGCTCCTTTTATCAATCCTGCAATATCTACAGCTAAGAGCTGGACCATAATTATATTCTGAGATGAAACAATAGATGCAATTTTGTGTAAACGATCATCTATCATAGATACTTGCCCAATATTTGGCTCTATAGTACAAAAAGGATAATTAGCAGATTCAGCGATACTAGAACGAGTCAATGCATTAAATAATGTAGATTTACCTATATTAGGCAATCCTACTATACCAAAGCTCAAATTCATATGTTGTTATGTAATATCACTTATAATATCGAGATTTATAGAATGTTGCTATATATTATTTTACGCACTGTATATATTAAAATAATTGATGATATCATCAGAATAATACTTAGCTCGTATCATATAAATGTAATATCTAATATATACAGTAGTGACTAATGAATTTAAGAAATATCTAAAGATAATTCTATTATCTTGTTGATTTTATTAAATAGAATAACAACAAAAGAAAAATTTTATTTTCAAAATAGTAATATTATCTCAACAGAGTTGCAAGTCTTCTTAGTGTTATATAGTATAGTGTTCATTATCATGAAAATATCAAGCTCATGCAATGTATAAGAGAATCGTCTCATTTAATATTTTCTGCAATCGAAGAATATGGAGGAATTGCTAGGCTTGTTGGTGGATGTGTAAGAGATGCATTATTAGGTTGTGTCAATCATGATATTGATTTAGCTACTAATCTTCTACCAGAATATACAGTAGAAGCATTAAAAAAATATAATATTAAGACTATTCTTACTGGTTTACATCATGGGACTATCACTGCAATTCTAGATAAACAATCCTTTGAAATTACAACACTCAGATATGACACTCAGTGTTACGGTAGATATGCTAAAGTAAAATTTACTGATAATTGGCAAGCTGATGCTTCGCGACGGGATTTTACATTTAATGCTTTATATGCAGATATGTCAGGTAAGATTTATGATTACTTTGATGGAATACAAGACTTAAAAAACAGAAAGTTACACTTTATAGGTAGACCAGAAGATAGAATTCAAGAAGATTATTTACGTATTTTGAGAGCTTTTCGTTTTCATGCGAAACTATGCTTAGGCAAATTAAGTCATGATATACTGAGTACATGTAAAAAATATTCACATCATATTGACTATCTCTCTGGAGAAAGAATTAGAGAGGAAATATTTCAATTATTACGATGTGTTAATCCTGCTCCTACACTTAAGCTAATGCAAGAATCAGAAATTCTACAAAAAATCATTCCAATGGAAGTACAATGCGATATTTTACTATCTAAACGTCTTGTGAATACTGACGTACTAGTAAAATTAGCATTGATATTAAGAACTGCTAAAAAGCACAGATTAGACCTTGGAGAACATGTCAGTAAATTATTACGACTTTCGAATAAAGAAAAGAAAAAATTATTATTTCTACTCTCCAATAATTTTATAAGAGGAATCTCAGAGAGAGAACAGGAAAGATACATATCTTTGTTTAGTAAAGCATTATATTGCGACTTAGCACTCATTTATAGTATAGAGTCTGGAGAAGATGTTGAGCAATTCATTTCATTTGCTAATACATTTACTATTCCAAAATTTCCCTTATCTGGATCTGATTTGATTAGTATAGGTTATGATCCAGGAGAAAATTTAGGAAGGACATTGAATTATCTTAGGAATTGTTGGGAAAATAGTGCTTATACTTTAACTAAAGATGAATTGATGCAAAATGTTACTGGCATCTCTATTATAAGAAACGATTGATATATACATTAAGTGTCTCTATATATTATATCGCCTATTCATCTTATAAGAATATATCACATATTAGAAATTGCATTCTAGAATCAACCGTTTAATGTTTACTATTGCTTTTGCAGGATTTAATCCTTTTGGACAAGCTTGTGTACAATTCATAATTGTATGACAGCGATACAATTTAAAAGAATCATTTAATGCATTAAGTCTTTTACGAGTATTAGTATCACGACTATCCATAATCCATCTATATGCTTGTAACAATATTGCAGGTCCTAAAAACTGATCACTATTCCACCAATAACTTGGACATGATGTTGAGCAACATGCACATAAGATACAATCAGATAGACCATCTAACGCCTTTCTCTCATGAGGAAGTTGAGCATGTTCTTTATTTATTACAACAGATTTATTTGTGTGTAACCATGGTTTAATTGATTTATATTGCTGATAAAATTTACTCATATCCGATACTAGATCTTTTATTATATACATATGAGGTAATGGAAAAATTCTTACTGTACCTTTGATATCTTGTATAGATTTGACACATGCAAGAGTATTGATACCATCTATATTCATGGCACAAGATCCACATATTCCCTCTCTACAAGATCGTCTAAAAGTGAGAGTAGAGTCTATTTCATTCTTTATTTTGATTAAAATATCAAGTATCATTACTCCACAACTATTCATATCAATAAAAAAAGTATCTATTCTAGGATTGTTATTATCATTAGGAGACCATCTATAGATTTGAATTTTTCTTATATTTACTCCTTTTGGAACAGGATATCGCTTACCTTGAGTGTTAATTACGGCATTCTTGGGAAGAGAAATTTGTACCATATGTGGTTTTCCTTTATGATTATTGAAGTGTGATAGTGATGTATTTTAAATAACATATTTTATAATATCAACTATATCTTTTGTTTTTTACATGAGTAAAGTAAGAATTTGATTTTCCAAATTTTTCATGATTTCTGCTTTATCTTCTTGTTCGTGAGAATATCCAAGTAAATGTAGTAATCCATGTAATAACATATGCTCAATATGGTATATTATAGGTATAAAAAATTTAGATGATTCTTTTTGTATTGTATCTATTGAAATAGCTATATCTCCTAAATCACACTTATGTGATAATGTCTGATGAGGAAATGACAAGACATTAGTAGGATTATCATTTCCCCTAAATTTAAAATTTAAAGCACGTAAAAATTGATCATCAGCTAATGCTATTGATATATTACATTGATATTGTATTATTCTTAATTCTTGCATCGCAATATTCATAATTTGTGATATAAATTTTTTAGGGGACTTAAGGATACTATACCATTTTGCATTTATAATGTTTACTTCTAACATGAGAGTATCAATGATTGATGATCAGGATATAAAAATTATGTATACAACATGCACATAAGATAGTCTAACTGGTACTGACAGGAATTTTTTATAATAATCAATCCCCATATATGATGTTTTAAAAAAAATGCTTCTCACATATAGAACCTGAATGCTTTTATAAAAATATTTTATGCTTTCATTTAGATAAATTAGGAAATTACATCATTGATGTCAACGTTTTTTTCTCCTAATCTTATGGATCATCACGCAATTTGTAGAGAATCATCTATGATAGACTCTTTATTGCAATCAACTCAAACATTATGCATAATATGCATTAATGCTTTACTATCAATTCTATTATTTCATTATTAATAATATCTATGATAGAATAATCAAAAGATTCTTGTTGTACATTATATCATATCTCATGCTATATTATACTGTGAAGATTTATATTTTTACTCTATTAGTAGCATCAGTGATTAATAATATTAGAACATATATTTTGTAAATTAATAATTTTCATGCAGTATCTTACTGTTTGTACAAACTATGATTAAGTAATATATAAAGTATTGTATATAGTGAATATAGCATGTTATGTTCATTTTTTAATGCTGTTACATGACTAATATTAAATTATTGCATTATTTCATGTAACTGAGAATCGTTTTACATCCATAAAATCCAAATTCACAAATCTGATATTAGAACAATCACTACTCTCAATATCAGCATTTAATATGCTATTATTATCAAGCAAAAAAAGACATAAAAGTATAGTTTGTGCATTTTACAATTCTCAATCATTTTAGAATTAATGCTACAGTTTGTATACTATTGGTTCCAGCAAAGATTCAATAGCAGATTGTTTTAAGGATTTGCTTTATGTGTAAATATAAGGATTGTATAACAATCAAAATTTACTTCTTATAAATCACTTTACTCTTTCTACTAATTTTTGATTTTCTAGACTATATTTTCGAATATAATCTCAAACAGTGCACTAATCATATTATGATTCTTATACTAATATAATAAGATGTCTGCTTTTATTTGTTCATCCCTATCATGCTCATTTATTTCAGATTTACTGATATAAGTTTTTTTAAATATTATTCTCTTTGAATAATAATATTAATTTTATTCAAATGTGTTTTTATATATTATGGGAAATTATGGAGTATTACTATTATATTGAAGAAACGAGATGATTATCTCCAATTTATTTTAAAAAAATCACTTGCAAAATTATTTCACTGAATTTATGAATTCTATATTTCTTCCTTGAAGCATTAAGTATATATACTTTGATATTTTCCCTATTAAATCAGTCATATTATCAAGATTTGAAAATTGTGATAATACGTATTCTGAAACACTCATATGATCTTTTGGTCTGCTCACACCAAATCTTATTCTCAAATAATTTGATCCAATAGCTTGATCAATAGATTTGAGTCCATTATGTCCAGCTGTACTGCCACCTTTTTTTACTTTTATTCTTCCAATTTCTAGGTCAATATCATCATGTATTACAATCATATCATCCAATAAGATTGGATAGTGGTTTATGACTTTTGAAATTGGAGTACCAGAGTTATTCATAAATGAATAAGGCTGTAGTAATAGTACTGAAAATTCATTAATATGACCATATGTTATGAGATAATCTTCCTTTTTATGAAAGGGAGCAAATGCCCAATACTTACAGATCTCTCCTATGATGAGGAATCCGATATTATGATATGTATTCTGATATTTTATACCGGGATTACCTAATCCAACTATGAGTTGCATTCTGATACTTCTTGCATTATGCTGCTCCCCCTGTCTCTATTGCAAGCTCTTCGCTTCTACTGTTAATAGAAGAAATTCTTGCAATAGTAAAATTTATCTTTTCAGAAGATGCATATTTAATACCTTCTGGTAATTTTAAGTCAGAGAGATATATAGATTGCCCAATAGTTTTACCAGATAAATCAATCTCTATAGTTTTAGGTATATTATCAAGCGCGCATTTTATAGTCAGACTACGATATAATATATTTAATACTCCTCCTAATCTGATACCTGGAGATTTATTATCATTTATAAATGACAGAGGAATATTAATTTTTATATCATTTTTTTTATCAATAAATTGAAAATCGACATGTTGTATCGTATCGAATATAACATGTCTTTGAATATGACGCACAAGGGCATATACCTCTTTATCTAAAATATTCAAGATCACTACATGTGTAGAGAGAGCTCCAGATTTACAGTATTTGATAAATTCTTTTGTACAAATCGTAAGATTAATATTTTGGTACCCTTTTCCATATATAATACCTGGTATTTTACCTCTCTTTCTAAGAGAGAAAATAGCTTTTTTCTTTGTGACTTCACGTATTTCTGTATCAATTATTACCACTTGTTGTGCTATCATATTACTACCTAATATTTGAGATCTATAAATATTATAGCTCAGTAGTGAAAAATAACATATAGATATTTATTTTGCACTACAAACTACATTTTCTAGTATTTTATGTAGAAAGTATGTATAGAGTATCAGGATTATATATCTACTAAAGTAAAATTCTGTAATGAATGAAATCATAACATTTGGATGTCGTCTTAACTTTTATGAAAGTGAATTAATAAGACAAGCACTGAAAACAACAAATAGAAGAAATGTTGTGATAGTACACAGCTGTGCTGTTACAAATGCAGCAGAGAGACAAGTAAAACAAAAAATACGTAAAATTCATAAGGATAATCCAAATAAGGATATTATAGTTGCAGGCTGTGCCGTACAACTAGATCCAGAAGGATATAGTAATATACCTGGTGTCAGTAGAGTATTAGGTAATCAAGATAAATTGCAACCTGAAAATTACTTACTAGATCGTAATAAAATTATTGTTAGTGATAATAATACAGTAAGGAAGACAGCTCCTATTCTTTTATATCAGTATCAAAATAAATCAAGAGCGTTTATTGAAGTTCAAAATGGATGTAATCATGAATGTACATTTTGTTCAATTACTCACGCAAGAGGCAATAACAGATCTGTATCAATCAGTAGTATCATAGAACAAATTAAGGCTTTTATTACAAATGGATATCAGGAAATAGTATTTACAGGTGTTGATATTACAGATTTTGGAACAGATATCTTTGGTATCCCATCACTTGGTGTGCTTATTAAAAAGGTTTTAAAGACAATACCAGAACTAGCAAGATTGAGACTTTCATCTCTTGATATTTCTGAAATTGATAATGAATTAGTAGATATCATAGCATGTGAGCCAAGACTTATGCCTCATTTACATTTAAGCCTACAATCTGGTAATAATTTAATCTTAAAAAGAATGAAACGTCGTCATAATAGAGAGCAAGTAATAGAGTTTTGTAATAAATTAAAAGTTCTGAGACCTAATATAGCATTTGGTGCTGATGTGATTGTTGGCTTTCCGACAGAGACACATGAAATGTTTCAAGATACTGTCACTCTGCTGAAAGAGATTAATACAGTATATTTACATACTTTTCCATTTTCACAAAACAAAAACACTCCTGCTTCACGTATGCCACAAATATCAGACAGCATTCGCAAAGAAAGAGTACGTTATTTAATAAACATAAATCAAGAAATGATCGCTAATTTTTATAAATCTTTGATTGGTACTAAACAGCAAGTGATAGTTGAACATAATGCTCTTGGTAGAGCAGAAAACTTTGCATTAATAAGACTTGAGTCTAATGCTCAAGTGAAAAGCCTTGTGCAAGTAAAAATCCAAAGAGTAGAAAACAATTATTTAATTGGGAAGATTTTATCCTAGTCTTTAATATATAAAATTATGATAATGGAATTATACATTTTAAGATGAATTTCTTTGTGAACACCAAAAGATACATTTACCTAAATATTGTCATGCTATGCATCTGTTTGTTTATTACCTTCGTAGTGAGTAATAAATGTTTTGCATATATGTTAATAGATTTGCCTATACATAATATAGATTCTCATGAGCAATTAGCTAGTCAGAATCTCATAAGAAAAAAACAAGCATTTACTGAAAATCTCAAAGACTTGACACAAGTAAATAGTCTAGCTCATAAATTATCCTGTTTATCTAATCAGAAGAATGCATGGTCACAGATTACTCATCAACCCGATATATCAGAAAAGACAAAAAAATCTGATTTTTACATTAGTATGTACCGTAGCAAAGTATATCAGGATACTCCAGAAAAATTCATAAGATGCATAACATCAATAAGAGAAAAAATCTTAGGATGGATAGATGAAGATCAATATATTCATGTGATGCTCAAAAAGATGATAACAGGAGAAATTAATAAAATACTTCACTTTAATGGTCACATTGATTTTTATTGGCTTAATAATATTGCTGTTGGTGTGAAAATAGGAGACAATACACGTCTTGATTTAGAAGCAATGTACTCTGAAATTACTATTCGTAATAGTCATGATATTACTTCTAGTATTGATCATTCATTAACTATGTTAGCACTTTTAACAAATATTTACTATAATCCTCACGTTCAAGATACAAGATTTACTCCATATGTAGGTTTTGGTATAGGTCCAACAGTTTTTAGATTGCAAACATTGACACCACTATCACATAATTCAATATCTATAGATCTGTCTTTATTTGTATATCAATTAAAGTGTGGCATAAATTATTCTATTTTACCAACCCTAAGAACCTGTTTTGGATATCGATTCTTTAATATTCCAATGCCTATTGCAGGTGCAATATCTACTCATAGTATTGAGGCTGGTTTAGTATTTGATTTTTAAATTTATCTTGTAATTAATAATTTTTTTCTGTTCTTTCTATCCTGAGTCTGATATTCTGATATATTAGAAATGCAGTATAAAAATTAAGTGATAATAATGCAATTGCAATTACTTAATGTGTGATAATTGGTAGTATAAACAAGTGTTAAAAAAAAACATTACAATAAAAAGTTCTTATGGAAACTAGTTATAATGCTAATTCAATTAAAATATTAAGGGGTCTTGAGGCTGTAAGAAAGCGTCCAGGTATGTACATTGGTGATACTAATGATGGATCAGGCTTACATCAGATGGTATATGAGGCTATTGATAACGCAATAGATGAATCTTTAGAAGGTCATTGTGATAAAATTGATATTAGTATTAATGAGAATGGATCAGTATCTGTCACTGATAATGGTCGTGGAATTCCTACTGATCTTTTTGAAGAAGAAGGAATATCAGCAGCGGAAGTTATTCTGACGCAACTGCATGCAGGTAGTAAATTTGATCATAATACCTATAAAGTATCTGGAGGATTACATGGAGTAGGTATTTCAGTTGTCAACGCATTATCAAGTTGGCTAGAACTCACTATATGGCGTAATAAAAAAGAATATTTTATCACTTTTAACAATGGTAACGCAATTGAACCTTTAAAAGTGATTAAAGATAATATTCCTAAGAGAGGCACTAAGATAACATTTATGCCATCAGTTCAGATTTTTAATAATATTGATTTTAGTTATTCAGTTCTTGAAAATCGTATCAGAGAATTAGCATTTTTGAATGCAAAGATTAAGATAACTTTACGAGATTTGAGCGCTAAGCCATCTAAAGAATCTTATTTCAATTATCATGATGACTCTCAAGATCATTATGGTACATCAAATTTCATCAGACATTTGGATAAAAATAAAAATATTGTCACTAAAATTGTCAGTATGGAAGGATATGTAGAAAATTTAGGCATCACTTTAGAAGTGTCAATGGCTTGGAATGATTCTTATTATGAACATGTCTTATGTTTTACAAACAATATCAAACAGCAAGATGGTGGTACTCATCTCTCAGGACTAAGATCCTCTCTTACTAGATGTATTAATAACTATGCTATACACGAAGGTTTTTTAAAAAAAGCAAAGATTAATTTAACTGGAGAAGATATTAGAGAAGGTCTAACATGTGTTTTATCTCTTAAAATGCCAGATCCTAAATTTTCTTCACAAACAAAAGATAAATTAGTCAGTGCTGAGGGACGTACAGTAGTAGAAAATATCATATCAGATAAATTTGGTACAATATTAGAAACTAATCCAAAATTAGCAGAAAGTATATTAGATAGAGTAATAAATGCTGCAAAAGGTAGAGAGGCTGCTAGAAAAGCACGTGAGATGATCAAAACCAAAAGTGGTATTGATAATATCATTACTCTACCAGGAAAACTTGCTGACTGTGAAGAAAAATCTCCAGAATTGTCAGAATTATTTATAGTAGAAGGTAATTCAGCAGGTGGATCTGCAAAACAAGGGCGCAATAGAAAAACACAAGCAGTCCTTGCGTTAAAAGGGAAAATTTTAAATGTTGAACGTGCAAGCTTAGATCGTATCTTTTCATCTGTAGAGATTTGTTCATTAATTACTGCAATTGGTACTGGAATAGGTATTGAAAATTTTAATATTGAAAAAGTCAGATATCATAAGATTGTTATTATGACAGATGCAGATGTTGATGGATCACATATTAGAACTTTGATTTTGACCTTTTTTTTTAGATATATGCGTGAGATCATTGATAAGGGATATTTATATATAGCACAACCACCACTCTATAAAGTGACAAAAAATTCTAAAGATACTTATATTAAAGATGATGCTATGCTTGTAGACTATATCATCAATGCAGCAGTAAAAAGATTAACTGTCAGTTCTATCTCCTCATCTTGTAATGACATACGATATATTTATAATATATGTGAAAAAATCTCCAATCTTAGTAAACTCTATAATAGAGAGATTCCACAGAATATTCTAGAATCACTATTAATCCTCATAAAACAGAATTCTGTTCTCAAATCTAATGATATCTTAGAATATTTTACATTAACATACAGCATGTATACTTGGGAAGTAGATATCACATATGATAAAACAGCAATCCATATTTCTAAGTTATTTCAGGGACTTGCAGATAAGTATATATTTCCTCTTATAATGATAGAACATCAAGATATTCAAAATATTCTCATTCTTCTTGATGAGTTAGACAATATATTTAATGGTAAAACATTTTTACAAGCAAAGGAAAATAAGATAAAAGTGACTTCTCCTTGTGAATTTGTTTCAACAATCATAGAATATGGTAAAAGGGGATTAGTTTTACAGAGATTCAAAGGACTTGGAGAGATGAATAATGATCAACTATGGGATACTACATTGAATCCTGATACTAGAACTTTACTACAAGTCAAAATACAAGATTATGAAGAAGCGAATGAGATATTCTCAATATTAATGGGTGATAAAGTAGATCCCAGACGAGATTTTATCAATAATAATGCTCTTTATGTCAATCTAATTGATTTTTAATATTGTATAAGATTATAGATATAAAATATGCATAGCAAATATCACAGAAAGAATTATCAGAGCTTTTCGAGCATAATATATACAAGATATATGGCATAAATACACAATAATCTTAATCTTAAGAGGGACATCAAAGTAAATGATATATAAAAATAATACATCTATTAAAGAGGCTTTATTGTAATCCTTATTAATATCATATATTAAATTAATATTACAATATATATACAGGTCTAAAAATACTAAAGAACTAGATATTTATTGTATGAATACTACAATTAATCTTTTTGATAAAGAGTTAAAAAACTAATGAATGAATTAAGAACTCTAAGCATTACACAAATGCATCATGGGCTTAAAAAGAGAGATTTTTCTTCTCTTGAACTTATAGAGGCGCATATTGAAGCGATTGAATGTGAAGAATTAAATGCCTTTGTGACAAAAACTCCAGAAATAGCAATAAAAGCTGCTAAAGCTGCAGATGAACATTTTTTTAAGAGATCTGATGATCTTATTTCACCATTAATGGGTATACCAATTGGTATAAAGGATTTATTTTGCACGAAAGGGATTAAGACAACTGCGTGTTCTAAAATGTTAGAAAATTTTATTCCCACATATGAATCTACTGTATCGTACTTACTCTTAAAGAGTGGAGTAGCTTGTATGGGGAAACTAAATATGGATGAGTTTGCTATGGGTTCTGCAAATACAAGTAGTTATTTTGGTTCTGTTAAAAATGTCTGGATTAGAAAAAGTGATGCACAAAAGGTTGTACCTGGAGGCTCTTCTGGAGGCTCTGCTGCAGCTGTTGCTGGATTTTTATGTGCTGGAGCGTTAGGAAGTGATACTGGTGGTTCTGTACGACAGCCAGCAGCATATTGTGGAGTCATAGGTATAAAACCAACATATGGTAGATGTTCTCGCTTTGGTATGATTTCATTTGCAAGTTCTTTAGATCAAGCCGGAGTAATTACTCGTTCTGTTGCTGACTCTGCATTAATGTTAGAAACAATTTGTGGATATGATAAAAAAGATTCTACATCCAGTAGAAAAGCTATACCAAAGTTTTCTAAACTCATTAATAATGATATTAAGAATAAGCGTATTGGCATTCCAAAAGAATATAAAATGGATGGTATTTCAAAGGATATCATGTATCATTGGGAGAGAGTATCTTATGCTTTACAAGCACAAGGTGCTGAAATCATTGAAATTAATCTACCGCATACTAAATATGCGATTCCAGTATATTATTTGATATGCTCTGCTGAGGCTTCATCAAATCTTGCACGTTATGATGGAGTGCGTTATGGACTAAGAGTAAATGCTGATCATGTTGAAGAAATGTATTCATTAACAAGAGCAGAAGGCTTTGGGAAAGAGGTAAAAAGGAGAATTTTAATTGGTGCTTATGCACTTTCTTCAGGTCATTATAATGAATATTATGAAAAAGCACAGTGTGTCAGAACATTAATCAGAAATGATTTTATAAAAGCATTTGAGCATATAGATTATATTCTTGTACCATCTGCACCAACAGAAGCATTTGGATTAAATGAAACACCAGATCCTCTAATTATGTGTATTAATGATGTCTTTACTGCACCAGCAAGCTTAGCAGGTGTCCCTGCTATTTCTATTCCTGTTGGCTTTTCTCAAGAATGTTTGCCACTTGCTTTGCAAGTCATTGGTAATTATTATGATGAAGCAGGAATATTAAATGTAGCAAGTATTATAGAACAAGAATATTGTATTTAAATGTTTGATATTTTAATTTGAATCAAGATCATTCTATGAATTCTACTCATTGATATAGATAAATAATCATCACAGTTTCGTTGTATATTTTAAAGATCACTATACTCTATCATTATACTCTTTTTTTTTATGATTTACTAAACTGAATTTTATGAGAGGAAATTTCTGAGTAATATCTAATTCTTTGGTAATATAATTTTATTTTTTATCTCGCTACTTAAATATTATGAACATATTCTTTGTCTTCAATATTTGACATATATCATTTAAAATTATCCCTATTATGGGATGTATCGCTTGATAAAAATATTTATCTTTAAGAAATTTTTCATATATATAGAGTATGCAGTAATTGATAAATGAATTTCAATAACATGTTCTTTATTTTAATAGATCTCCAAATATATATCTTCTTGAAGAGCAGTTAAAATGAGATATTCAATTAATACAGTAATTTTATTCTATGAGAAGATACTTATATATATATTTCACTATAAATGGGGATAATAATTTCAAATATCAGATAAAATGTTATTTTAGTATTAATGATATAAAATAATAGTTTTTATTTGATATATAATCATACTAGATAATATAAGATTACTGTCACAAGACATGCAAAACATCCAGCTAGTATATCATCCAACATGATACATATTGGATATCTAGTTTCCTTATCTATAATACTAATAGGCCAAGGTTTAATTATAT
The DNA here is from genome assembly GCF_025021925.1 of Wolbachia endosymbiont of Howardula sp. GTDB lineage: Bacteria > Pseudomonadota > Alphaproteobacteria > Rickettsiales > Anaplasmataceae > Wolbachia. Next base: position 281,071 of record NZ_CP092368.1, read on the forward strand.
CAAAAAACCTAAAAGACAGAAAACACAACAATAATATAGAATACGAGAGTCGATCTTGATTTAAGATAATAGAGACTAAAAATACTGTAAATAACTGACCTACTACTTCATCAATGACGATTTCTTGTGGATCACTACCAGTATGATAATATTTTATATAATATGTTGTAGACCATAATCCAATAATAAATAAAAAGATAATAATGATATAGCCTAAAATTTTATTACTAATAATAATGGGTACAATGGGAAAAGCAGCAATACTACCCATGGTCCCTGGAATATATTTTATAGTACCATATAACCACCATGTGGATATTAATTTATATATACATTTCACAAAAAGTCACCAGTATATTAATTTATTAGAATTTCAAGAATATCATTGATAATATAATTTTTATATAACAATCTATAGATTGCTTCACATATAGGAATCTTTATTTGTAATTGTTTTGATAAATTGTATGCGGATTTAGCAGTACTAAAACCTTCAATTAGTAACTTTCTTTCTGATATAATCTTCTGAACTTCAAAGTCATTTTTACTCTTGCCTATTTGCATTCCAAAGAAGAGATTTCTTGAATTTAAAGATGTACATGTTATCATGAGATCACCTAGACATGCTGGTCCCATTAGCGTGTCTATGTTAAGCTTCCCTATTTTTGCAATATATAAATTCATTATCTCACTCATACTTTTTGTAATAAGTAATGCATGAGTATTAGATCCTAAATTTCTACCCAAAATGATACCACATGCTATAGCAAAGACATTCTTGAGCGCTGCACATATTTGTATACCTACTACATCGCTAGTCAGAAATAATGCAAGATTTTTTTGTTGCAATTGTGATGCTAGAGAGGTAAGTAATATGTCATCTATAGAGGCTAATACCATTGAATATGGTAATTTTTTTACAACTTCTATTGCAAAACTAGGACCTGAAAAAATAGCGATAGGATTATTAGGTAATATCTCATTTACTATTTCACTGGGTAGTTTTAATGTATCCTGCTCTATGCCTTTACAAGTTAATATTATCACTACTTGTTGCTTTATATTATGATTATTCAATTGATGACATATCTCTCTTAAACATTGAGTGGGAACAGCTATTATAATTACAGTAGTATTAATCACATCTTCAATAGAGATGCTAGCAACAATATTATTAGGGATTCTACAATGAGCAAATTTATTACTTTTTCTTTGAAAGTTTATTAAGTCAAATGTATCTTGATTGCGAGTCCATAATATAATTTTTTGCTGGTGACTTAATGATAATGCTATTGCTGTACCCCATGTACCAGCACCTAAAACTGATATTGTCACAATTCATTCCTATACAATCCTTCTCCTAATTAATATCTAGATTTATATTATAAGCATAATATAAATAGTTGATACTTCTAATATATCTTCTTATTTCATCTTTTAATAATATATATTAATTTTAAAATCACAAAATAATAATAAATATTCAGTTCATTTGTCATATGAAAGGTTCTACTATACATATTTAGAGATATTCACTAGTTTTCATAATATGAGTCGCTATATTAGTAGCGAACTAGCAATATTATCTTGATGCATTGCATTTTTTTAAATTAGTAATATTTCATTTAACGATAAAGCACAATCATAGTATTATTAAATATTACACATCATGTTTATCTATTACGCGATACTCGATGAACTATTCACAATATCTTAATTATAAAACAAAATTTATGCGCTTGATCACATATATAAAATGCTTCTAAAATTATTTCGATGATTCAATTGTATGTAATAAGAGCATTGCTAGATATTCTATGATCTTAATAAGATGTGTAAAATAATTTATAGTATAAATAATCATCACAGAGAATAATCTCTATAGATTATTAATCTCTAGGTGAGGTATAAGCCGCATTCTGTTTATGTAGCTATTTATCTAGAGCAAATCTTACCATTTGCTTCATGCGATTTACCCGAGTAGATATAAGGAAAATATACAACCTACTCTTATTTAATCTTGCTCCTAGTGCTGGTTACTCAACTAATAATGTTGCCATTATTATGGTGCGCTCTTACCGCACCTTTTCAACCTTACCTCTATACAATAGAGGCGGTTATTTTCTGTAGCCCTATAACTGTAGTTCTCTACGGCGGGTATTACCCGTCACTATTTTTCCTTGGAGTCCGGACTTTCCTCTGCTATACTCTTGGGAGTATAACAGCAGCTACTTACCTCACCTAACAAGATTAGGATAATCAATTTATAATATAAAATCAATCACTATCAGTATACAGATATTCTGGATTAACAATATAGATGATAAAAACGATCTGTGCTCACTACTATTCAAACAGATTTTTTGTTAGTCTATGCTAGAATATATTATGAATTTTAGTAGCAGTTCAGTATATAATATATACTTTATAGTAAAAATCACACTTAAACATGAGCAAAGATCACACACAATTTATTTTTACATCACATAATCTTAAAAAGGTCAAAAAATGTATCTCAATTTATCCTAAAGGTAGAGAAGGTAGTGCTGTAATGCAATTACTGCATCTAGTACAAGAACAATTAGGGTGGATTACCGAACCTTCTATGCGCTATATTGCTAACATATTACATATTCCGTATATACGTGTATATGAAGTAGCAAGTTTTTACACAATGTATCATTTACAACCAGTAGGGAAATATTTAATACAGGTGTGTACAACAACACCCTGTTGGTTATGTAATAGTCAAAACATTATCAATACTGTAAATAATCAATTGGGCATTAGTATAGGAGAAACTACTAAAGATAATCTTTTTACTTTAAAAGAAGTGGAATGTCTTGGAGCTTGTATTCAAGCACCTGTTATTCAAATTAACAAAGATTTTTATGAAAAATTAACATCTAATAAAATTAGAGATATTATAATCAAACTGATACAAAGTACATGATAAGAGAATTTACATTTAGCATCATTAAACAATCATGCAATGCACGAGTAGGTGTGCTACACACTCCACATGGTAATATACATACACCAGCATTTATATTTTGTGCCACAAAAGCGACAATCAAATCTTTAGATATAGAGAGAGTAAAAGAATTAGGCACTCAAATCATACTTTCTAATACTTATCATCTTATGCTTCAACCTGGAGAGACAATCTTATCTAAACTTGGAGGATTACATAAGATGATGGGATGGGAGGGACCAATTTTAACTGATTCAGGTGGGTACCAAATATTTAGTTTGGGATATGGATCAGTTTCAGAAGAAATAAAAGGTATCAAGAAAAATCGTATTACTATGATTAAAATCAATGAACAAGGTGTCATTTTTCGCTCTTATATTAATGGTCAAATCTATTGTCTGACTCCTGAAAAATCAATTCAAATACAGCAAATATTAGGTGCAGACTTAATTTTAGTATTGGATGAATGTACTCCATTTAATACAAGTAAAGAATATACAGAACACTCAATGTTAATGAGTACTCGCTGGGCACAACGCTCTCTAAATGAGTTTGAAAAAAATGATCATGGTACACAAGCGCTATATGGTATTATTCAAGGAGGAATATACCGAGATTTACGAAGAATCAGTTGTGATTTTATCAGAAGTTTACCATTTTTTGGTCAAGCAATAGGAGGATCACTTGGTCAAAATAAAGATCAAATGTATAGTATTACTGCTTTTACTATGGAATGTGTACAACGTAATAGACCTACTCATTTATTAGGTATTGGTCAGATATCAGACATTTTTTACGGTGTAAGTATTGGAATTGACACATTTGATTGTGTATATCCTACGAGATTAGCACGACATGGTGGTGCACTCATTAAAGTGAAAAACAGACATTCTCTATCTTCTAAAAATAGAGATTATATTAATTTATATAATCATCAATTTATATTAGATAATAATCCAATTGAAGATGATTGCTTGTGTTTTACATGTAGAAAGCATTCAAGGGCATACATACATCATTTGCTAAAAGCAAAAGAATTATTATCATACTCTCTTATCACCATGCATAATATCTTCTTTATCAATCATTTGATGCACTCGATAAGAGATGCAATATTAAATGATAAATTGAATCAAGAAAAAAATAATTGGATTAGTTAACACTTTAATATTGTGTCTTTAATTTTGGACATATGCTATCTAGTGATGAATCAATATTTTTTTTATATCTATAATATGATATCAGGATAAAGTAATTCAATTGATTTGACTTAGACTACAATTTTTGTATAGAATTTTATTAGTATCGTTTAGAATGAGAGGTGATCATGGCAGTTAAGATAAGGCTAGCAAGATTTGGAGCAAAGAAACGTCCTTTTTATAGAATAGTGATAGCTGATGCACGTGCACCAAGAGATGGTAAAATTATTGAAAGAATAGGTCACTATAATCCTATGCTACAAAAAGGCGATTGCAACCGTGTCGTTATCAATAATGATAGACTACAGTATTGGCTAGGAGTAGGTGCACAGGCAACTAAAAAAATTATATGGTTTATAAAAAAAGGAATATAAGATTAAGTGATACCTATGAGAACTTGATGTCAAGATCATCATTTCGATCAATAGATATATAGAGAATCTTAGTCATGGAAATTAATACTCCAAATTATTCTATATTAGACGATATTATTTCTTCTGATATATCTGCGATGCATGATTTTCTTTCTCACAATATCCAAGATCATGAAGTCACTGCATATGCTTCAAATCTTCTACTACGTCTTGTGAGAGCAGGTGGAAAAAGGATTAGACCTAAATTAGTCTTTATTATATGCAAAATGCTGCAATATTTTGAAACAAATCGGATTCAAATTGCTGCTTCGGTAGAGTGTATACATTATGCGACTTTACTACATGATGATGTTCTTGATGATAGTGAGATACGTCATGGCATTCAAACAGCACATATTATTTGGGGAAATAAAGCAAGTATTTTAGCTGGAGATTTATTATTAACTTTAGCATTTAGATGGTTAATTGATTGTAATAATATCAATATTCTGCGCATTTTATCTCAAGCATCTCATGCTCTTGTCAAAGGTGAGATCAAGCAAATGACAGAATGTATTGATCTAGATCTAATGCATACAAATTACTTTGCTATTATTGGAGAAAAAACAGCATCTTTATTTTCTGCATGTTGTGAAGCAATATCTACTGTATCTACTGCTACACAGGATGAAATATATAGATTGAAAAATTTTGGCTTTAACTTTGGCATGGCATTCCAAATTATTGACGATATTCTAGATTATACTGCATATCAAGATTCTTATGGAAAAAAAGTTGGCAAGGACTTTCATGATAGAAAAGTGACTTTACCAGTCATTATTGCATATGAAAAAGGTAATATACAACAGAGAAAATTTTGGAAAGAATATTTTTATTCAAATGAACGCAATTTTGATCAAGCATGGAAGTATATTGCGCAACATCATGCTATCTATCTTTCTATACAAAAAGCACAATATTATCTCAATATAGCACAAGATAATCTGAATGACTTTCCTCATTCTCTCTACAAGAGTGCATTGATTACATTTATCAAATCTAGCATAAATAGAGAAACATAGCTAATGCTTGTATCTTGATAGATTAATTGCTATATATTGATCAGTATTTCTAAGGAAAATGATAAAATGTCAAACAGTGTTACAGAGCAAAAGGAGCAGTATACTAGTATAGATACTAGTATAGATACTAATATAGATACTAATATAGATACTAGTAATGAGTCTGAAAATAAAGATCAGTATCATACCGATAATATACATAAAAAATTAAATGAAGATTTTAATGTATTAAAGGAGCGAGCATCTCAGCTTGAAGATCATTTACGTCGTGCTATTGCAGATAATGAAAATGTCAAGCGAATTATGCACAAGCAAATTAATGATGCAAGTGATTATGCATGTACAAAATTTGCTCGTGATATGATAGAGTCATGTGATAACTTAAAAAAAATCATGGAAAATTTGCAAGAAAATGATCCTATTCATGAGGGTATTAAAGTCGCTTATCAGAAAATCATGAATGATTTTAAAAAATATGATATTGAAGAAATATATCCTTTAGGTCAGTACTTTGATAGTAACCTGCATCAGGCAATTATGGAAAGAGAAGATAGTAAAGAAACACCTGGTACTATTATTGAAATATTACAAACTGGTTATACTATAAAAAATAGATTACTTCGTCCTGCTATGGTCATTATTGCTAAAAAGATAGCATCACCTGAGTAGCATGAGCAATAATATCTGTTGAATCATGATACATTATATGTTCTATATAATAAGTGCAAATTGACATATTTTATATAAAAAACCTGTGATGTGTACACATAATACTTCTGTAATGTTCTCAGGTATTCAACCAAGTGGTATGATACATTTAGGTAATTATTTAGGTGCAATTAGACAATGGGTGACTTTACAAAAAAAATATCAATCTATCTTTTGTATTGTTGATTTACATGCTATCACCTCACAAAGATTGTCCTCTATACAATTAGAAAGTAATATATTGAAAACAGCGGCAACTTATATAGCATGTGGTATCAATCCAAAACACTCTGTTATTTTTCTTCAATCTTCAGTTAGTGCTCATGTGGAGCTTGCATGGCTTCTTGGATGTCATGTACCTCTTGGTTGGCTCAATCGAATGACGCAATTTAAAGATAAAGTGATACGTGATCAATATAAATCTTCTCTTGGATTATATAGCTATCCAGTACTTATGGCTGCAGATATATTACTATATCGCACTAAGTATGTACCTGTTGGTCAGGATCAAATTCAACACTTAGAGTTGACACGCAAGATTGCATTATCTTTTAATCAATATTATAAGACTGATTATTTTATTTTACCTGAAGCATTAATCTCAGAATCGACAGCAAGAATAATGAGCTTAAGAAATGGTACAAGCAAAATGAGTAAGTCTTGTACTTCAGATTATTCGAGTATTCACTTAGATGATTCAAATGAATTAATTGTAAAAAAAATACAAAAAGCAAAAACAGATTCAATAATAGGTTGTAATATTGATACTTTAGTAGAACGTCCTGAAATAAATAATTTGATAAAAATTTACTCTAGCGTGAGTGATCATTCTATTGAACAAGTATGTAGAGAGATAAATCAACATAATATGAGACGCTTCAAAAGAGAATTATCTGATTTAATTATCAGTACGCTATCTCCCATACGCATACGTATTCACGATTTATTACAAGATAAAAACTACTTACTAAAAATATTAAAAATAGGTCAGAAAAAAGCAGAAAAAATTGCACAACAAAATATGAAATTTATTAGAGAGACAATCGGATTTATTTGATAATATTGTGTCATATCATCAGGTTATTTTTTATGAAATAACTAGATTGAATTTGACTGTATGGTTTCTCATAATAAGTGAAATAGAGAAAATGATTATGATAAATCAAATAGTAGATTTCCTATTAATCTATCTAATAGCATACCACATACAAGTAATAATCCAACATAAAATTGATTTTTAAATATATTCATATATCTTGCTACATCAACGTGTAAATTAGTATTTTGGCGATATAAAATAAGTGCTATGATACATAGTACAAAATAAAAAATATTATTTAGCGATGATGCGATAGCAGAATACATCCAAAATATCAAGGACAACAAATAACAAATATTTAACCAGATATTGTTTTTTTTACCAAAGCAGAATGCAGTAGAGTATAATCCTAGTTTTTTATCTTCTTCCATATCTTGATAGGAATATATAGTATCATAACTCAGTGTCCATGTTACGCATCCAAGATAAAATAGTATAGCCTCTATAGTAATTTCGCTTTTAATTGCTGTTGCTCCCATAAGACTTCCCATATTAAAGGTAAAGCCTAAAAATAATTGTGGACACCAAATATATCGTTTACATAAAGGATAGACGATGATCATACACATTGATATTACACCAAGAATAATTGTACATCTATTTGTATACAGTAAAAGGATCAATGAGAAAGATAGTAAAAATAATAGGATAATGAAGGCATGATATATTTTGAGTGTACCAATTGCTAATGGTCTATATTTTGTACGATGCACACATCTGTCTATATCTTTATCTAATATATCGTTAATTATGCATCCTGCAGGGCGCATTAAGCATGATCCTATAGTAAATAGGATTAATAATAAACAAGTATCATAAGAAATAGTATGCGAAGCTAATAAAATACCACTTAAACTTGAAAATAATAAAAGCCATAAACCAGTTATATTATCTAATCTCATTAACGAGATATAAAGTGTGATCATAAAAAGTGTTAAGAACTTTTTTTACATAAAATGCAAAAGTGCATTGAACTGTACATCAGACTTAAAGATGAATTTAGGAATAAATCTCATTTCAACATAATCGAATATCTCCCTTCGGATTGAATATGAATAATCATTAAGATTGTTAACAACATTAGTGATATCAAGACTTTTATTTTGTATCTCATTATCTTGAGTCATAGTATTACATAATAATGCAGATAACAGTACATATATATATGCTATTTTTAAATCTTTACTTAGTTTTACATGAGAGATGACAATATTTTTATTCAATATTTTATCTTGTAGTGATATGCGTGAGAGCGCTCTATGTAATACTGATGCTATTTTTTGTTGTCTAATTTCTTTTTGCATATCTATAATTCTCTTACTTCTTCTATTAATTGAAATGCTTCTATTATATCTCCCACTCTTACATCAATATTACTATCTAACAATACTCCACATTCAAAATTTAGACCTACTTCTTTAACATCATCTTTAAATCTGCGTAGCGCTTTTAGTCTACCATTATGTAATAACTGGCTATTACGTTTCACTTTAATAATCGCATCTTTTTTTATTACTCCATCACTTACATAGCATCCTATGATATTACCAGATTTAGACATATTAAATATTTGTCTCACACATGCAGAGCCTATTCTTACTTCTCGTATAATAGGTTTGAGAATAGTAGTTAAAAAAGCTCTGATATTATCAATAAGTTTATATATGATATTATCAGTATATAGGATGATACCTTTCTGTTGTGCTAGGTGTCTAATTTTAGTCTCTACTTTGAGATTAAATGCTAAAATTATGGCATGTGAAGCTTCTGCTAATAAAATATCTGATTCTGTAACACTGCCAACCCCTTTATATAATATATTGAATTTGATAGATTTTTTACTTAATTGATCAATGACATGAGACATTGCTTCAAGAGATCCCATCACATCGCATTTTAATACTACAGATAGTTCTTCTATTTTATTATTATCACTATTAATGATATCCAAAGTATCATGAATGATATTTTCATTTGTTTGTGCATGTAATTCTAATCTATACTTTATAATTTCACGTGCTTTTTTTTCAGAAGAAACCACAACAAATGTATCTCCTGTTTTAGGTAATTCATGTAATCCAGTAATCTCAACTGGAGTAGAAGGTAATGCTTTTTTCTCTTTATTGCCCAAATGATTGAACATACTACGTACTTTACCATACGTTGTTCCTACTACTAATAAATTGCCAATTTTTAATGTACCTTCTTGCACAATTAATGTCGCTGATATACCTTGATGCTTATCAATTCTTGATTCTATTACGTATCCAAGTGCTCTACAATCCTCTATTGCTTCTAAGTTCATTAATTCAGAGATAAATAAGATTGACTCTTCTAATTTATCTAGATTGATTTTCTTTTTTGCTGATACTGGTATGACCATTATATCACCACCTAGAGATTCTGGTATAAGATTATATTTCGGCAAACCATTAATTATTTTTTCTATATTATCACGATGAACTTGATCAATTTTATTAATAGCAACTATGATAGCAACATTTGATTTTCTTGCATGATTGATTGCTTCAATTGTTTGTGGCATCACGCCATCACCAGCAGCAATAACAATAACGATAATATTAGTTATATGCGCACCACATGCACGCATTGCAGTAAATGCTTCATGTCCTGGAGTATCAATAAAAGTTATTTTTTGATTATTATGATTACTAATTTGATAGGCACTTATATGCTGCGTGATACCACCTAATTCTGTATCTGCGACATTTGCAGTCCGCAATGCATCTAATAATGATGTTTTACCATGATCAACATGACCCATAAAAGTAACAATAGGTGGTTTAGGTTTTTTAGATAAAAACTCCTTATTCTCTATCAATAAAATATCTTGTTCTTTATTTGCATGACTGATACGTTTAACAGTGTGATGAAATTTTTTTACTATTCTACATGCTATCTCTGAATCGATAATATCATTCAATGTATGAGATGATTGATTACTTTCTTCTTTAAATATTTTTAGAACACTTCGACTATCTTCTGCCATACGAATAGCTAATTCTCTCACTGTAATATAATCTGGAATTACTACTAATCTTGAGATGTTTGCACCTTTAATCGATTTTGACTTGCGATTTTTTAGAATCACTCTTGGCTGTAAGAGAGAGTGATCGGATTTTTCATCTTTTTCATCTATTGCTTGCGTAATCACTAATTTGGAATGTTTAGAATATATATCTTTACTGATTTTTGGCTTTTTATTTATAGTTTTGTTGTCACTATCATCTTCTTCTTTTAAGTTAGATAAATGAGAATCATCCAAGAATTTTTTATTTATTTTGTCAGATACTGTATTAATATGCGTTTCTTCTTTTTTATTTTGTATCTCAAAAGACGAATTACTGAATTTTGTTTGCACTAATTCATCTTCTGATGCTCTTTGTTGTTTTTCTTGCAAGCACACTGCATTTTGTACAGCAGTGATACGAAAAATTTTCTCTTGTTCTGTGAGAGACACTAAATTAGAATCATTATCACTATTTACTGTATTATCAGTATGAGTATTATTTCTTCTTCTTTTTTTGACTATTGTCGCACAGGTATTACGACTAGCTAAAGCGTTAAACTCAAGATTGAGTTTTAACTTACTGAATCCTTGTAGGGTTAATTTTTTGCTGCTAGTATCTGCATCTTCCATATATATTATATTTTATATTACTCCAAGTTTTTTACGAGCTTCTATGATGATTGATTCTGCAGTATATTTTAAATACTCTGTATTGCAATTATTATCAGATATAGAAGATAATATATTACACAGTTCATAACTTGATAAATCTGCTAAATCTTTTAATTTGCACACACCATTCTTACTAAGAACAATTTTTTCATCTATCGATAGAGATAAATTCATGATTTCATCTTCCATTCCTAAATTCTTTAATTCTGATATTTTTTTATTATTTTCTTCTTGTAGATACTTATTTGCTCTATGTAGTAATTCATGTGCAATATCCTCATTAAAGCCTTCAATTGTAGATATTTCTTTAAATGTAGCATGTGCAATATCTTCTATGCTTAAAAAGCCTTCTGTCACTAATAATTGACCCATCATCTCTTCTAAATTTAATGCTTCAGTAAATAATTTTGAACATTGTTTGAGCTCTATAACACGTCTTTCTGATTCCTGTTGAGTGCTTAAAATTTCAATTTTCCATCCTACAAGTTCTGAAGTCAATCTAACATTTTGGCCCTTTTTACCTATTGCTAAACTTAATTGATCATCACGTACTATTAACTCTATGCAGTTTGTGTTCTCATCAATAATTACTCTTGAAACTTCTGCAGGAGTAATCGCTTTAATCACAAATTGTCCTAAATCTGGAGAGAAGTGAATAATATCAATTTTTTCACCATTTAATTCATGTATAATGGCCTTTATTCTATCTCCTTTAATTCCGACACATGCCCCAACTGGATCAATATTTCTATCAGGAGAGAAAACTGCAACCTTAGATCTAGAGCCAGCATCTCTTGAGATTCCTTTGATAACGACTAATCCGTCAGATATTTCTGGTATTTCTTGCTTGAGTAATGATTCTAAAAATCCCTTATGTACTCTAGAGAGAATAATTTGTCGTCCATCATCAGATTTTTTAACAGAATGTATATAAGCTTTAATCTTATCACCTTCTCGAAATGCTTCACCAGTAATTAAATTCCGAAAAGGAAGATATGCTCTAGTGCCATTAATATTAATATCTACAATAAGATCTGAATATTCTACTTGTTTAACAATACCATACCTAATCTCTCCTAACTTATCTTTAAATTCTTCGTATTGCTTCTTTAATTCTTCATCTTTTATAATTTGACTAATCCGTTGTTGTGCAATTCTTGCAGAAGCAAGATCAGTATTCAGAGCAAGTAATTCATGTATTGAGTCTCCAATCTTTGCATCTGCTTTTATTAATTTAGCGTGTGTAAGAGAAATATATGCAAAATCAATACTTTCTACTTTATCACATTGTTTATCATCGATAACCTTAAGTTGTCTATATGCAGTGACTTTACCTGTACTTCTATCTATATTCACTAAAATTTTACTTTTACTACCATATTTTTGATGCGCTACTGCTTCTATTGCACTTTCTAGTGCTTTGATTATGACTTCAAAATCTAAACCCTTATGCAGTGATAGTTCACCTGCGGTTTTTATTATATCAATACTGCCTACTATATTGTTTTTATTACTTTTTTGTTTTACAGGACTTTTACGAGAAACGATCATATCAATGTATCCAAGTATATAGTATATTACAGTTGTAGCGAGATATAGTCACGTTAAATACTAAATAATTATTACTTTAAGTCAAGATGTTTCATGTGTACAGCATGAACTAGTATTTCTATTGAAAATAGTAGTCTCTCAATAAGATATTTGTAGTAATACAAGATATAAAATGTATAGAGGTTATGATGTTACTGAAATTATATTTTATATACTCATTTTAAAATAACATTTCATAACAATTATAGTATTATTTAAATAATCTCATATCCTTCAGAGATAAAATATTACTCAAATATTACTCAAATGAATTACAGTCATGATTTTTTGCAAATCTCTTAATGATATATGTAGATAAAGTATCAGAGAAATTTTCTACTTGACTATGAATGAGTTTACAGATAACTCTATTAAAAATATTACATCATTATTAATAATGACAATTATTGATCATTATCTTTATATAAACATCTTTCAATATTCAAAATATTTACTTTAAATAGTATAATATACTCGCTTCAAGAAATTACTAGATGAGTATAGAATTGTATCTCGTTATTTAGAAAATCATTTGATGATCCATTATAATAAAATATCATTACTTATCATTGTATATATTATAGATCTTAATGTATGCTCATAAGAGATTTCTTCTTTTTAAAGTATCAAGTTGACATATATACAGACATATTCTAAAATTATCCATAAGATTAAGAATATACGCGGCCGTGGTGGAATTTGGTAGACACGCAGCGTTGAGGTCGCTGTGGCTCTTTAATCGTGCCTTGGAAGTTCAAGTCTTCTCGGCCGCATATACCCTCCCTGCACTTCTCCAAATTTTTCTATATAATCTACATATAATTAATAGTATTGAATGTAAAGATAGTAAACATTTTGATATCTTGGATAAGTTTTTTATTAATATATGAAATATTAGAACATAATCACAACATATTATTTTTTAATTTTTACATTACAATATCATAAATCATTTAACATGAATGCATAATTCTATATTCACACAATCGAGTAAATATCGCGATCAATATTTAAAAAGGCCATTGAGATATCCAGACAATATAGTGACTATTATTAATAAATTCGCATTATTCAAATAAATCTCTACAAAATGTGTATGATCTGAATCAAAGATTTATGAATCCTATAATTAGGTATAGTCAGTACTACATGATAGTTTTATGATTATATTGTGCAATGTGTAATATTGTATAGCAATACTAATATCTAGACATTGATAAAAAAATATGCTAAGATATTTTGCTCTTTAAAAAGATACAGAAATTTTGACCTATCACATGATGCAATGAGCAAATATAGAACATTACTATTGTTTGCTTTATTAATAAGTAGTAATCTTAGTGCATGTATTGATTGCAATAATATTGCATATTATGTGGATCATAGAATAAAAACATTATTATATACTTCTGATCAAGTATTTACAGTGAATCTTAGTTACGGATTTTGTTCTTATATTGAATTTGCAGAAGGAGAAAAAATATTGACTATATCTGTAGGTGATGAATCAAGTTGGAACTTGATGCCATATGATAATAAGTTGCTCATTATACCATTTGAGTATACTGCACAGACTAATATGATGATTACTACTACAAAAAAGAGGAGTTATGTATTTGATTTAGTATCAAGACCATATTGTAAGCATAATTTTGATGAGATCAAGAATGATGCTTGTTTTGCAGAAGAGAGTATAACTTATATAATACGTTTTTGCTATCCTAAAGAGAGTGAACAAAATGCTCTAGATAGATTTGAAAGCTTAAAAGTACAAAGCTCTGTGTATCAGACAGAAGAGATAATACAAGAAAATAATACAATAAATCATTATCAATATACAGATGAAGAAAATAACAATAGACTCATACCATTCAAAATATTTGATGATGGATTATTAACATATTTGAAGTTGAGTGATCTAAATATAATACCTCAAATTTTAGTTGTAGATGAGAATAACGCTCAAATGCGATGCTACTGTAGAAGATTATTTTTTGATGGTTATATCGTAATTAAGGGAGTATATAAAAAATTATTTATATATTATCAAAATAATGAATTAAAAGTAGTAAATACTGTACTATAAATTGCACTGAAAAGATGGCTTTAATATTAGATAGTAATTTAAGAATCTCTTATTTAGTAAGTAAGATATTGACAATATTCTCACGTTACTCTTATAAGAGATTAATGATGATAATTACATCATGTGCTCTAGTTTTAAGTATCACAATTTACTATTGTTATATTAAACAGTCTTACCAAAAAGCGAGTATGCAATATACTACACGCACAAATATCTCTATATCTCCAAAAACAAGTCTTCCTATTACAAGTACGAAGAATCATGCTTCTTCCTTATTATATTCTAATAATAAGAGTATCAGTGTGTATCCTAAATCACGTCGTAATGCAAATATGCTTGTTGTATCATCTATTAATGATAAACACATACTTGATCATGTAGAATCCTATTCTTCTACTCCGATTAATGATGTAATCACAAGATCAAAAGTAAATCAGTTGCCCAAATTAAATTATATGATTATTCAGGGTAAGATTATTGATGCAGTGCTTGAAACTGCAATAGATTCTGATCTCAATGGTATGTTACGTGCTATTGTGAGTAGAGATGTATATTCGGAAACAGGCAATGAAATTTTAATACCTAAAGGATCAAAATTGATAGGTAGTTATTCATGTGTATTGAATACTGATAGACCATTAATAAATATTAATTGGAATAGAATTATTTTACCTCAAGGTATAGATATTACTATATCGTCACCTAGTACTGATTTGCTAGGAAGAGTAGGAATCAGTGGAGTAGTAGAAAATAAATTATCCAAATTATCTTCAATGATACTAGCTAGTATTGCAACTGGTTCTATTTTAGCAGAAAAGATTTTTCATTTTCAGATGATGAGCACTTCAAGTGACATAACAAAAAACAATCCTGTAATAGACACTGGTACATTAAAAACAATGATTCTTAATACTATATCATCAGACGATTCTGCGAAAAATCATTTGCAGAATCTAGAAGAAAGAAAATGGCAATTATCATGTGAGGCTATTAAAAATATTTCTCATTCTAATAATGATCAAGATCGTATCAGAATCTTTAAAAAAGAAATAGCATCATTATTAGACATTCAAGAAAATGTATTAAATAGTATCAATATAGAGCAAATTAATCAATTAATAAATCAATCTCAGAAAAATCAACAAACCCTTGACAAGGATATCATTAATACATCAATGAGTAATATTTTGAAAAATTTTCGTAATTCATTCAAAAACTCTACAGAAAAAAGATCAACCATTTATCTTAGTCATGGTACTGCACTGAAAGTATTGATTAATCAAGATATAATATTTAATACAATATATTAAGTATATAAATTTATGAAAAAAAATATTTATTCTGGATTATATATAACAATACATCTTTTTCTTCCTCCTAAATCATATACATATTCCTGAAATAATAGTTTATACAATGGAATGAGACTTTCAATATCATATTGATCTTCTCCTATCTCTAGGATAGCAAGCCCATTTTTTTTGAGACATACTTTTATTATTGGGAAAATACTGAAGTAACAACTTAATCCATCAATACCACCATCAAGCGCACTCTTAGGTTCCTTTTGTACTTCTGATTGTAGATTTTGCAATTTACTACTTTTTATGTATGGAGGATTACTAATGATCAGATCAAACAACCCGTGACATTCTGTCCAAGATATAGGTAAGACTTTGCATCTCTTGAGCAGATTATGTTGTAATATATTCTGATAGGCTATTCTATATGCATGTAAATTTGTTTCAAAACCAATACCATAAGCATTATGATACTCACTCAACAAAGAGATTAACAAACATCCAGTACCTGTACCGAAATCAGCAATTTTGAATATCTGATCTCTATATAAATAGTATCTTAATACTGTTGTGATAATAGTTTCACTATCTGGTCTTGGATCAAACACATACTCATTGACTATAAAATTTTTACTCCAGAATTCACGTTGTCCTATCAGTTGAGATATTGGATATCTCTCTGATCTTTTTTTTATTAATTTCCAAAATAGCAATTCTTGTTTTTGTGTTACTAAACTAGTATGATATAAAATAAGAAATGAGCGACTTTCTTTTAATACATGCGTCATAATGATTTCAGAGTCTAAATAAGGTGATGCGATTTGATAGGATTGTAATAATCTTGCTCCTTCTTGTACTAAATGATTAATTGTTTTCATAATGTGATGTTCTATACATTAAAATGTCACTTAATGACAATACATGTCATATAAAATCTTCTGATATATTACTTTTCTAAAAAAACACTCATG
This sequence comes from Wolbachia endosymbiont of Howardula sp., assembly GCF_025021925.1. Classification (GTDB taxonomy): domain Bacteria; phylum Pseudomonadota; class Alphaproteobacteria; order Rickettsiales; family Anaplasmataceae; genus Wolbachia. The sequence continues at coordinate 298,137 of NZ_CP092368.1, forward strand.
TCAGTAAAAAGTTATCAAAAAAATATTTCACATTACATCTACTACTTTATTGTAATATGTTATAGCTACAATATATTTGAATACAATCTACTACTATTAGCTATTCTATCGAATATTTGCATCAAGCATGATATACTAATATGAGAATAAAGACTAATATTTTATTCTTTAAAAAGACTAATATTTTATTCTTTAACTATAAATTGTGATGTAGAGATGAAAATAATATATTGAAAATTGCACTTTTATTTTTAGCGATATATAAGTAATATAAAGCTATACTAATATAGCATCATGTCTTATCTTGGCAATATCTTCTTATCATCAGCATGTATGTTATGTTTAACATATTCTTTTGTACAACCTATTTATTATCGAAGTATTACTAATACCATATTCGCTTGTTTATTAGGTGCAATGACAGTTTTAATGTATTGTCATATTACAAATGATTTTTTACTTGAAAATGTCTATTCTTATTCTCATACAACTAAGCCTTTAATCTATAAAATATGCGGCGTTTGGGGCAATAAAGAAGGTTCTATGTTGCTATGGGTGTTTATTCTTACTTTATATCTTCTGCTTATAGATATCGTGCTTCCTTCTTGTATAGATATATCACAAATATCTAGACAGAGTAATGGTATAATATACGAATACATACAAAATTTATCTTTTAAAACACTATCATTAATAACTCATGGCATGATTTGCTTCTATTTTTTAATATTTGTGTTATTGATTTCTAATCCATTTATGAAAACAATTCATATATACAAAGATGGATTGGGCTTGAATCCGATATTACAAGATTTCGGGCTTGCAATTCATCCTCCAATATTATATCTAGGTTATTTAGGATTTAGCGTGCCCTTTTCACTATCTATAGCGGGATTAATTAAGAATATTGAAGGAAAAATATGGGCAAAAATAGTTATGCCTTGGATGACTCTTTCTTGTGCATTACTGACATTAGGTATTGGATTGGGAAGTTGGTGGGCATATCGTGAACTTGGTTGGGGTGGATTTTGGTTTTGGGATCCAGTAGAAAATATCTCCTTGATGCCATGGCTGATTGCAGTCGCTACAACACATTTATTACTTATAGTACAAAAATTTAATCTTTTTAAGAATCTTGCCATTTTTCTTACTATTATCATTTTTCTTTTAAGTGTCATGGGAACATTTCTTGTACGCTCAGGAATATTACTCTCAGTACATACATTTGCACATGATGCAAAGTATGGATTATATATTCTACTCTTACTCATTATCATTACGATCAGTAGCATCATAATATTTTTAGTTTTTACTAGATGTTATATCACTGATTGTACAGGATATAAAACCAAAAAAATTAAAGTACTTTTTTCTAAAATGACTTTAATTATAATGAATAATCTATTATTTATTACTGTATTTTTCATTCTTTTTATTGGAACGACATATCCTATAATACTTGAATATTTCACAGGTGAGCGTATTTCAGTTGGTGCGCCCTATTATAATTCTTTATTAAGTCCAATAGCGTTGATCATTTTATTGTTCATGATCATGAGCCAATACTGTCATTGGCAAGAAAAAAGCATGATTTTTATCTTTCATGACTATAGATTCACATTCTGTATTATGTTATCTATCATACCTTTTATTTATCACATGAAAATAATCATTATATTATCAATGACTCTTTCACTAGGATTATTAGCATCTATTTTAGAATCATATAGTAAAAAGATTTCCTTATTCAAAAGATCATTTTATCAGTCAATCCTTATCTCAAAACATATCTCTTGGTCTTACTATGCAATGATGTTAGCTCATGCTGGAATTGCAATTTTAATCTTTGGTATATCTGATATGATAGGATGGCAAGAAAAAAAAGAACAGTATCTCAAAATAGGAGATAGTATTATGATAAATAAATTTAGAGTAACATTAAGGAATGTTGAGTATATACAAGAAAAACATTATCATGGTATTAGAGGGATATTTGATATTAAAGATTTATTAAATCACAAGATATTAGGTTATGTGACACCTGAATATAGAATCTATCTTGTAGAAGGTAAGAAAAATCTTGAAAGTAGCATTTATCATAATATTATGTATGATATTTATGTCGTTATTGGAGAGATTGATCATACTAGAAATAAAATAGCATCTAAAGTATATTATAAACCAGGTATGTCTATAATATGGTGTGGCACTGCTATGATTACTTGTGGGTATTTAATTGTTACTTTTTTACCATTCAAGACACACTATAGGATAAAAACTTAATGAGAGAATATATCAATAAATCTTTTTAAAAAATACAATAGATAATTGTTCTATTGAGAATAATATGTTATTGAGATTAAAACTAGACAATCTAAATATTAAATTTAGTCAATATAAAAATATAGCTGTATTATTTAGCTCTCTGATGACTATCATGACATTGATATACTTGATATTACAAGGTATAATTTTAGGTATAGAATTAACAGGTGGTATTGTAATAGAGATACAGTCATCAGATAAGAATCAAGAAATTCTTGATATATTAACGGAAAATGGATTAAAAGTACGTAGCACGCAATCAAATAATAATTTTAGTATATATTTTGCAAATACGGGACAAGAGAATAAAATTACAGAGATCAAAACTCTTTTAGAAGAATCACTAGATGATGCAATAGATTATCGTAAAATAGATTGTATTGGTCCTCAAGTAGGCAAACAGCAGTTTGCTATAGGATTAAAAGCAATCTTAGCTGCAATGATCGGAATATTTCTATATCTCTGGTTAAGATTTAATTGGAAATTTGGACTCGGAAGTATAATAGCACTTATACATGATATCTTACTATCTCTTGGTTTTATGAGTATTACTTTAATTGAATTAAACATTGCCTCGATTTCTGCATTACTGACTATTATTGGCTATTCAGTCAATAATTCAGTTGTAATATATGATAGGATACGTGAATACACTAGAATCAATCAAGATGGTAATATAGATGATCAAGTAGTAGATACAAGCATCAATACAACACTCACACGCACTATCTTTACTTCTGGTACAACTGTCATGTCTATACTTCCTTTATCATTAATGTGTACAGGTCCAGTAAGAGATTTTAGCCTAATTCTTATATTTGGTGTTTTGATTGGTGCTTATTCTTCAATTTTTATATCTACTAATGTTATCACCCATATTCTGTAATAAATGAAAATCATCATTTTAATATGAATACAATATAGTAATCAAATATATTATATCAAGTGAAATTGCTGAAGTGTTGAAGAATCACAAGTATCTTATTGTTTTAATACAATATTTAAGATATCCTTCATTCTGAGCGATATTAAGATTAATTGTATATGTCAGAAGTCAAGAACCTCATTTTGGCAGTAATCTTTTCTATTTTAATAGTTTTATGTTGGCATATCATTTACAATCACATTCTTAATAAAGACAAGAATAGTCTGTCTCTTGAGCCATATATTCAGCAAGTTGATTCTTATAATGATATTCCTAGTATAATAGAACAGAAACGTTCTGATATTATTCAATCGACTATAGAACATAGGGCAAAATTTATGAATGATGTGGTTAAAGGTTCAATTTATCTCAAAGGTGCAAAATTCGACGACTTAGTGTTATCACATTATCATGTAGATTCTAATCTATCTTCTACACAGGTAGAATTACTGTCTCCTGAAAAATCACAAGATGTATATTTCGCTGAATTTGGATGGATATCTCCAACTGGAATAATCATAGTACCAGATGCTAATTCAGAATGGCAGGTTGAACAACTTACTCTAACTGATCGTATGATACATTTATTTTGGGATAATAATAACGGCCTTATATTTAAAATGCATATTTATCTAGATGATAATTATATGTTCAAAATTGAACAGATAGTGGAAAATAATACACAGGATAAAGTGAAATTAATACCCTATGGGAGAATTTATCGTAAACGTGATGGTATTAATGATTCTTATTGGATTTCTCATGAAGGAGTATTAGGAGCATTTGAAAATAAATTAGAAGAATGGACGTATAAAGATATTACCAAAAAACATTTAATAAAAGTTAGTTCTAGTGCAAAACAGTGGTTTGGATTTGCTGATAAATATTGGCTGACAGCTATCATTCCAGAACATGCTGATTTACTCAATGTTAGCGTGAAACATACTAATATTCATAATATCAATAAATTTCAGACGGATTTTATTCGAGTAAATCCAGAAGAAGTATTGCCTGGTAAAAATATTTCTTATATAAATCATTTTTTTGCAGGTGCAAAAAAATTAAAATTGCTAGATTTATATAAAGTGAATCTTCAAATACCTTTATTTGATAAAGCTGTAGATTTTGGTGTGCTTTACTTTATCACTAAACCAGTTTTTTTATTACTTGAATATTTCAATTATCTCTTAAAAAATTTTGGTTTAGCAATATTACTTTTAACATTTGTGATTAAGATTATGATGTTGCCTCTCTCTAATAGATCATATATTTCGCTATTTAAAATGAGACTGCTACAACCTGAATTAACTAGAATAAAAGAAGGCTATAAAGGAAATAATCTCAAGCAACATAAGGAAATAATGGCTTTATATAGAAAAAATAATATCAACCCTCTCTCAAGTATTTTTCCTATGCTCATACAAATACCAGTATTCTTTTCTTTATATAAAGTCTTATTTATCACTATAGAAATGAGACATGCACCTTTCATTTTATGGATTCAGGATCTTTCTGCTCCAGATCCAACCAATATTTTTACATTTTTTGGATTACTAAATTATACTCCTCCTATTTCTATAGGTATATTACCTATAGTATTTGGCTTAACAATGATCATTCAACAAAAAATGAGTGCACAAGAAAACATTGCTATAGACGATATACAAGTAAACATTCTCAAATTCTTACCTTATATTTCTATCTTTATTTTTTCTTCCTTTCCTGCAGGTTTAGTAATATATTGGATATTTAGTAATATTATTACTTTAATTCAACAATCATTAATACAGTTTTTTTACAGAGAACAAACGACAACAAAATCTACAGAGAAAAATCACACACTGCTTTCTTAGAGACTCAGTTAAAGAAAAAAATAAAAATTATATATGCATATATATACTCTCTTATATTCTATAAATTGGTGATATAATAATTTAAGATGATAAATGACAGATATATAAAGAAACATTTTCATGTAATGAAAAGTATTGCAAGATTTATTGCGGTACAAGTGACCTATTCAAATCTTTTTATAGATCATGATAATAATACTATTAGAGAGTTATTAGAAATTTTTGAATACGAAAAATGTGATTTTAAATTCTTAGATAGTTTGATATTAAATATAACTAAAAGTGTTCAAGAATATGATAAATTAATAGAATCTTCTTTACATAATAGTTGGTCGTTATCTAGATTAAATCTTATTAGTTTATCTATTCTGCGTGTTGCAATTTGTGAGTTAATGACATGTAATACACCAATTCCAGTTGTCATTAATGAATATACTGATATAGCATCTGAAATACTTGAGAAATCAAGCGAAATCGGTTTTATTAATGGTAGCTTAGAGAATATTAAAAATAAAATAAATGAACATTACAAGTAATATATTGATAGAAATACGAAGATCATGACAAATAAAAATAAAAGTCATGTTATATTATATATAGAATATAAAAAAAGCTCTTTTATATTCTATAAGATGCATGATAGAATATAAAAAGAAAAATGGAGTGCAATTGTGCATGTAGTATGATTAAAGATGAAAAATCAAAAACAATTTTTGAACTCACAGGCATAGTAGATGCTTTATTGCCTGCAGCAGAATTTAAAGTAAAGTTAGATAATGAACATGAAATAATTTGTCATGTATCTGGTAAAGTCAGAAGGAGTAAGATACGAATTATTATAGGGGATAGAGTATTAGTAGAAATTAGTATCTATGATCGCAATGCAAAAAAAGGTCGAATTATTAGAAGACTTAAAGGTACAAGTGAAAGAACAATATCTAGATAATCTCATTCTCACTACATCATCAGGACGACAATGTATTATAGATTCATTAAAAAAAATCAATATTATCCCTGGTTTAGTATTATCAGTCGATATAGATACTATACCTGTAAAAGGAGAACTTCCACAAGAATTCTCAATGCGTATGGCATATAGTAAATCTCATAAGATACATAGAGATATGCCAGATCATTTTGTCTTTGGAGTTGAGACTATCATTGCTTGTGGAAGAAGAATATTAATCCAAGCTAAAGATATTATGCAAGCAGAACAATATCTTAGATTATTATCTGGGAGAAGACATAGAATCTATACTAGTATTTGTCTATTCACTCCTAAAAAATTAAAAAAACAGCATAATAAAACTGTGATGTCAATAGTAAAATTTAAACATCTCAGTGAACAAGAAATTCAGTTTTATTTGAATTCAGGAGAGTGGAAGAATATGATAGGTGGATACGATATCTATGGATTAGCTGGGATGTTTATATTATTTATACGTGGATCTTATTCTGCAATCTCAGGCCTACCTTTACATGAAATTTACTATTTACTTAATAACTATTTTAATATTTTGTCTGTTAAATCATTAATTTAAAGTGTGATTTTTATATCATTCTGTACAAGATATTTTTTTTATTATGTAAATTATTATAATGAAGAGCAAATCATTTTATATTGCAAGATATATAATTCAATAGATAATATTTATTTTTTCCGTAATTTTAAATATCTATTACTGATATAAAACATCTCTGGATTTTTATAAGTTAATTTTAAAACTGCTAATATATTAATTAATAATAAAGCAGAAATTAAAATATCAGCAATATCCCATAGTAATTGAATTTCACTAATTGAACCCAGAGGAATAACAATAGTAAATACTATAACCCATATTTTTATATATTTATCCTTTGTAGAAATGTAATGTATGATTTGTTTTGAGCAAGCAAACCAAGTAAAAATAGTAGTAAAAGCAAAGCAGAACATTATTAACATAATGCAATAACTAATATAAGACCAATTGATTGCTTGTTGAAAGGCAAAAATACACATATTAGTACTTTCTAAATCAGTTTGCCAAGCATCTGTAACAAGGAGGACCATTGTCGTAATAAAAGCAATAAATGCTACTATCACAGGTGATATAATAGTAATCAAACTCTGTACAATAATAAACTTATTATTTGCTTTTTTAGGAATAATTGAAGAATGAATAATGCCTTCAAGTCCTAATCCTATATCTGTTGCAAAAATTCCTCGTAAAGTACCTACTTGTATTAATGTGCACAATTCTAGTAAAGCTCCAAAAGATAATCCTAAATGTATACTCTTAGTAGTAAAAAAATGACTTATTATTAATTCTAGAGATGGTATAATATTTGCATGAAACTTAAATAATACAATTCCACATAACACTAGATAGCTTATTACCATGACAGGAATCGTAGTAGAGATCAAGGTATTAATTTTTTTAAAATCTAATACTATAATAGAAGAGAAGAGAATACTCATGGTTATCCCTCCAATAATTACTGGTATCTGTATCATTTTTAAGGGAATTGATAATGAATTGATTTGTACTAAATTACCTACAGTAAGTGCGGATAACATCATAATTATTAAAAAAATGATTATTACTTTTTGAGAATTAAAAGCATGTGCTATGTAAGATATGGGCCCATATGTTACAGAAATATTATGATTATTTTTTATATTCTTAATGCTTAAATAGCAGGTAGCATATTTAATAATAGAGGTAATAATAATTACGATGATCATCCATAAAATAAAACCAGGTCCTCCTGTTTTAAGCGCAATAGCAGTACCCGAGATATTTCCTACTCCTAAATTACCTCCTAAAATTGTCAATAAAGCAGCTATAGAAGAGAATTTATTCTCTATTCTTGTACATATTAGTAATGAAACCGCATAAGGAAATCTAAAGATTTGTAACCATTTTAGTTGAATGGATAAATAAAGACCAGTAATTAAAATAAGAAATACTGTTGGTAGTAGTAAAACAAATTTTACTATATCCATTTTTCTACTTTGAGATGAAATCTATCATTCATTATACATATAAGGCGATAAATACATAATCTTAATTATACAGATATCAAATCAAAAGATATTTTTTAGTGATATGAGTATTCTCAAATCTACATCTTAATATGTTGAATACAACTGATCATGTAGCAGATCAAGAAATGAGTAATAAATAGACACAATATATTATGCTTTAATAAAGAAAGCTTAGACATTAAGTCTTGGATATTTAATAACCCGAAAGAATATGGAGCAAGTATTTCATACTTGCTCCAAAAAAATAGATAAAGATATGGAAAAAATTAATTAGAAATTATATCATTTCCTTTTAATATCCACCCATTCCTCCCATGCCACCGCCGGCTCCCATAGGAGAAGAGACATTCTCATCTTTAGTTGGTAAATCAACAATCATTGCTTCAGTGGTGATGAGAACACTTGCAACAGATATAGCTGTTTCGAAAGCAATACGCACTACTTTTGCTGGATCTATGACGCCTGCTGTAAACGCATTAGCATACTTCATAGCTTCAACATTATAGATAAGTTCTACATCATTTTGCTTTAATAAGTGCTCAATGATAACTGCAGATTCAAGACCAGCATTTTTTACTAAACTCTTGATAGGCGCACTAAGAACCTTCTTAATGATATTAATACCTATTTGTTCTTCTTCAGTTGCACCTTTAAGCTTATCAAGAATAGAAGATGCATATAATAGTGCAACTCCTCCACCTGGAACAATTCCCTCTTCAATAGCAGCTCTTGTTGCATGTAAAGCATCTTCAACTCTGTCTCTACGTTCTTTCACTTCCATTTCAGTTGCACCGCCAACTTTTAGTACAGCAACGCCTCCAGATAATTTAGCCAAACGCTCTCTTAGTTTTTCCTTATCATAATCAGAAGTTGAAGTATCAATTTGAGACTTAATTTGCTCAATTCTTGCTCTAACGCTTTCAGAATTACTATTTTCACTAACAATTGTTGTATTATCTTTGTTGATTTTGACATTCTTAGCAGTACCAAGATCAGCAAGTGTAATATCTTCCATCTTGATGCCCAACTCATCTTTTACAACATATTTAGCACCTGTTAAAGTTGCAATATCTTCAAGCATTTCTTTTCTTCTATCACCAAAGCCAGGAGCTTTGACTGCAGCCACTTTTAAACCGCCACGTAATTTATTAATAACTAAAGTACTTAATGTTTCACCTTCAATATCTTCTGCAATAATCAATAAAGGTCTACCAGATTTCATAACAGATTCAAGAAGTGGAAGTAATGGTTGAATAATGTTAAGCTTCTTTTCAGTAATTAATAGATAAGGATCATCAAGCTCTACAAGCATCTTCTCATTATTTGTAATAAAATAAGGAGATAAATACCCTCTATCAAATTGCATTCCGGTTGTAAGCTCAACTTCAAGTTCTTTTGAGCCTTTACTTTCTTCTACAGTAATAACACCTTCCTTTCCTACTCGTTTAACAGAATCTGCTATACTATTACCTATATCTCTATCACCATTTGCAGAGATTATAGCTACTTGTGCAACTTCATCGATTTTATCAAGTGAGATAGTGCGAGAAATTGATGCAATCTCTCTTAAAATGATTTCTTTTGCTTTTTGCATACCATTTTTAATACCAATACGTTCAGTACCAGCTGCAATCGATTTTGAAGCTTCTGTTATCATATTACTAGTAAGAATTGAGCATGTCGTTGTACCATCACCCACTTTGTCATTGCATTGTGAGCAACTTTGAGCGAATATGCTTGATATTGCACTATGTAATGGTTTTTCAGGTTTGATATTCTTCATCACCTTATAACCATCTTTTGTTATCTCTGGCGTACCATATGGTTTACTAATAGCTACTGTTTTCCCTCTAGGACCTGCAGTGATTGCAACAGTTGAATCTACTAGTGCCGCAACTTCACGAAAACCTTCTTGTAACTGCTCACCTGATACTACTATATTCGTCATTTTATCACCTCTATAATTTGTTAATAATAAATCAAAACTACAATACAAACATCAACAACGCATTATGATAATGCTTTGTTATAATTACAAAACTTGCTACTTAATAATAGCAAGGATATCGGACTCTTTCATAACAATTAATTTTTCATCATTGTGTTCTATTTCAGTACCAGCCCATTGACGGTAAAATACCTTATCACCTACCTTAACAGTTAATGGTATAATTTGACCACTAGAGTTTCTAGCTCCTTGTCCAATGACCATAACCTCTCCTTTAATAGGTTTCTTTTCAGCAGTTGCTGGAAGCATAAGACCACCCTGTTTTTCCTCAGTGATAGACTTGATTAGAACACTATCATCTAGTAATCGTAAATTTATATTTGACATTTAATTACCTCGTCAATTAACTACAAAACAATATATGCATTTGAATATGATACTTCAAGGGTACATAGAGATAAAATGTTATGCAGAGATAAAATGTTATGCTATGAATTTAAGAGAAATCTCTATATAATTATGCTATAGATAATTGAAAAAAAATTTTGTACTATATTCCATGTATGAATAGGACTATAATATCGATATATGGGCCTGATGTTATACACTTTCTGCAAAATATTATTACTAATGATATAAATCAGTTAAAAAGCAATAAGGCTATCTATGCCTTATTGCTTACTCCTCAGGGTAAGTATTTATATGATTTTTTTCTTATTAAATATGATGAATTCATTTACCTGGAATGTGATAAGTTATATACCCAACAAATAATCGACAAACTCAATATACTAAAAACATATTTAAGAGTGAAGCTACAAAGCATAGATGATCTAAAAATAGGCGTGCTACTTAATACATCATCAATCACTTGTATACAACAAGATAAAAAAATCACTCAGAAAGAGACCATTAATAGCATTATTAAATCATGTAATACCTTAATTTCATTTCAAGATCCAAGACATCTATTATTAGGCACGAGAATAATACATCGAAATGATATACAAGCTCCTATTGCAGAATATTCACAATATGAACAGATAAGAATCCAATATGTCATTCCAGAAGGAATAAAGGATATGATTCAAAATGAGTCATATCCTTTGCAATATCTAATTGATAAAATACATGGTATTAGCTTTAATAAGGGATGTTACATAGGTCAAGAGGTAGTACAACGTATGAGTAGACAAGAAATATTGAGAAAAAAAATATATCCTATTCAAGCGAATAGTATCTTACCAAATTCTGGAACTAAAATATGCTCTTTTGCTAACGAAATAGTAGGAGAATTAAGATCTAGTATAGATAATATTGGACTTGCATTACTAGATACTAGCAAGTGCGATTCACATTTATATTGTGGTCCAGTACAAATATACTTACGATGAACTGTTCATTATCATAATCTTTATTCAATGCATTTTCAATGTCTCAATTTAAGGAAGCAATGTTTTGACATATAAAACTTTATCTCTTGGGAAGTAAGATCGTTTAGGATTTAGTACTATTAACATAGATTTAGTATTACTTAATAATTTATTCACTTATTTATACTCATCATATATATTCTCAGAATACTCTTTGAGATAAATATTCTTGAAACTGTTATTTTGAGCAATCTTACAGAGAATAAAAATTATTGATAGATATTCTATAGTGAAATAACATATTAATTACTTAATCTATGATTGAATTTCAACAACTTATTTACTAATCATAGTCTTCATTTCTTCATTAAATTTATTTTGATCTTTGCTAATGTATTTTGATCTTTACTATTGAATAGTACAGTAGTAATGTATCACAATTTTTATGTTTGGCTTTTTAATATTGTATAGCGTTCATTGCTATGCTATGATATGATCCATCACTATAATAATTTGTAAGATAATACATTATGAATGATTCATCATATGATATCATAAATCATGAATATGATGTAGTGGTTGTAGGAGCAGGTGGTGCGGGGCTAAGAGCAACACTTGGCATTGCAGCAACTAATTTGTCAGTTGCATGTATTTCTAAGATCTTTCCTACTAGAAGTCATACAGTAGCAGCACAAGGTGGAATTAGTGCAGCATTAGGAAATATTGATGAGGATGATTGGAGATGGCATGCATATGATACAATCAAAGGTTCAGATTGGCTTGGTGATCAAGATGCAATAGAATATATGTGTAAAAATGCTTCTAAAGCTGTGATTGAACTTGAAAATTTTGGCGTTCCTTTTTCTCGTATCGAGAATGGTAAAATATATCAGCGCACCTTTGGTGGTATGACTACTCATTTCGGATCAGGCAAATTAGCATATCGTACATGCGCAGCGGCAGATAAAACTGGACATGCTATCTTACATACACTATATCAACAGTGCCTAAAATTGAATGCTGAATTTTTTGTTGAATATTTCGTTATTGATTTAATTATGGAGAATGAAATATGTAGAGGTGTATTAGCTTGGTCTCTATGTGAAGGGACAATACATATCTTTCGAGCACATAGAGTCATTTTAGCAACAGGTGGATATGGACGAGTGTATTTGTCTTCGACAAGTGCACATACTTGCACAGGTGATGGGAATGGGATGATTACAAGAGCTGGATTACCACTACAAGATATGGAATTTGTACAATTTCATCCTACTGGAATATATGGTGCAGGATGCTTGATTACAGAGGGATGCCGTGCTGAAGGAGGGTACTTGATTAATTCTCAAGGAGTAAAGTTTATGGAAAATTATGCTCCAAAAGTTAAAGATTTAGCATCGCGTGATGTAGTAAGTCGTGCAATTACAACTGAAATTAGGGAAGGAAGAGGTGTAGGTTTACAATATGATCATATTTATTTAACTATAGCGCATCTTGATCCAGAGGTAATCAGAACAAGACTACCAGGCGTGATAGAAACTGCAAAGACCTTTGCTAATGTTGATGTCACAAAAGATCCTATACCAGTTGTGCCTACAGTGCATTATAATATGGGAGGTATCCCGACAAATTATCATGGAGAAGTTATCACCTTAAGACAGAATAAAGAAACAATAATAGAAGGATTATTTTCAATTGGAGAAGCAGCATGTGTCTCTGTTCATGGTGCAAATAGACTGGGTTCTAATTCATTGCTTGATATTATTGTTTTTGGTCGAGCATCTGCATTACGAATACAAGAAACACTAAAAACCAATACTCTTCATAAAAAATTACATTCAGATTGTACAGATTGGATTATAGATAGATTTCATAAAATGAGATTTGCTTCTGGAGATATAAAAGTATCAAAAATAAGATCTGAAATGCAAAATACAATGCAAAAATATGCATCAGTCTTTCGCGTTGATCAAGTGTTAGAACAAGGTCAAAAAGTTATCAAACATGTTGCAAAAATGATGTCTAATATTTTAATTGAAGATCGAAGTATGATATGGAATTCTGATCTCGTTGAAGCATTAGAACTATCTAATATGATACCACAAGCAGTGATTACTATGGAATGTGCTGCTAATCGTCAGGAAAGTAGAGGTGCGCATGCACGTGAAGATTTTCCTGACCGTGATGATCAGAATTGGTGTAAACATAGTCTAGCATGGATTGAAAAAATACAAGAAAATATGAGTGTAAAAATTGATTATAAAAAAGTTTCTGAGCATACACTCAGTAGTGATTTACACTTTATTGTACCAGAAAAGAGAAGATATTAATTTTCTCTCTCATCATATGGAGATGATGAAGAGAAGAAATTTGCAATATATACTGAGCGATTTTTCCTAATAAATAATAGAGGCTACTATCACAAATATATATTGCTCATTTTATATAACATTTGTATATCTCAGATTACTTAGATTAAATTTTTCATTTTTAGATATCATTTTAAGAATTCACATGCAGCACTCAATATTTCATACTTGGAATTTACTACTCTCTGGACAAAAAGCAGGTTACAGAATAGCATATATAAACGCTCGTATCATTGATCCAGACACTAAGCTTGATATTCAAGGTACACTATTAACTGAAGGAGATAAAATTATTGATTTCGGTCAGTCTTTATTTTTAGATGGGGTACCAAATAGTGTGCATGAAATCGTAGATTGTAGAGGTCTAATACTCATGCCAGGGTTGATTGATCTTCATGTACATTTTCGTGAACCAGGTCAAGAATCTAAAGAAACAATATATACAGGGAGTAAATCTGCAGCTAAGGGTGGTGTCACCACTGTTGTATGTCAGCCCAATACTATCCCTGCAATTGATAATGAAATAATAGCGCAATTTATTAAATATAAAGCATTCGAGACATCTCATGTGAATATAGAATTTTATGGTAAAATTACCAATTCAAAGGGTGCTTTAACTGATATGGCATTACTAAAGAAATCAGGAGCAGTTGGATTTACTGATGATGGTATGTCAGTAATGAACGCAATGATTATGCGACAAGCATTACTATATTCAAGTATGTTAAATCTTCCTATTGCACAACATGCAGAAGATATCAATCTATCAGCAGCAGGAGTAATAAATGAAGGTAAAATTTCTGAAGAACTAGGAGTAAAAGGCATATTAAATGCTGCAGAATCAATAATAGTCAATAGAGATATATTACTAATGAAAGATATCAAAAACGTACATTATCATTTACTACATGTATCAACACAAGATTCTCTTGATGCTATAAAACGTGCAAAAGAGGAAGGATTGAATGTCACATGTGAAGCTACACCTCATCATTTTACTTTAAATGAAGATGTCGTTAAGATATATGGATCACTTGCAAAAATGAATCCTCCATTGCGCACTGAGCAAGATCGTATATCTATTGTTGAAGGTTTAAAATCAGGTCTAATTGATTGCATTGCAACAGATCATGCACCACATGAAGATCATACTAAAGACCTACCACTTGAGCGTGCTGCTTTTGGTATCATAGGTCTTGAAACTTTATTACCATTAGCACTTGAACTATATTATAGTGGCAATATGAATTTATATGACGTACTTGCAAAATTAACGCATAAGCCTGCAGATATAATACGGGTACCTCGTGGTAGAATACAAAAAGATTATGTTGCTGATTTAATTATAGTAGATCTAGCCCATGAATGGGAAATCAATATTGAGTGCTTTGCTAGTAAATCAAAAAATTCTCCTTTTCAGAAACGAAGAGTAAAAGGACATGTAGTCAAAACTATTATATCTGGAAAAACCGTATATTCATTAGAATAAATATTCTGTGCAATCATCATTGAAGAGATATCCTCTGCTAATATCCAGTTAATGTTCTTGCTACAAATTCTTTCACCGTAGGTATATGCCCTTCATCGTAGAAAGGATCTTGTCTAAATTTATATACATTGTCTCCTGCAAACATCAATTCCTGCTCAATATTACCATTATGTATAATATTTTGTAGAGTTTTTTGTATGCAAAAACTACGTGGATCTGGCTTACATCCTGTAGTATGATTATCATGATCTTTCCAATTACTAAATAAACAATGACTTAAACATCCCATACAATTGATTTGATCCTTTCTAATTTCTGCAAATTTATTTGGTGTTAAAAAGATTACAGTGGAATCAGGAGTTCTTAATGCTTCTGAATACCCTTCTGCAATCCATTTCTTGATCATAACTTGATCTTTTGCAGTAAAATAAATCTTTCGTTTACGTGCACCAACTTGAAATTCATAGGTAAATTGTACATCTGGATTTTCTGAAAAAGATACTTGATGAGAGAGTCTCTCTTGTAATTCAATGATAAAATCATTCTTTACAGCAGATGAATAAAATCCAGTTGGACTAAATTTATTTAAAAATACATCACCTTGCTTTAAATTTAGTAACTTCTTTTTCCATTCTATAGAAATAGGACTTTCTTGTGTTAAAAGAGGACGAGTACCAAACTGAAAAGCTATTGGTCCTATTTTGATATTATTAAACCAATGCTTCCAATCTTTTAAATACCATACTCCTCCTGCCATAATAATTGGTGTATTAAAAAGACCAATCTCATTCATAAAGATTCTAAGTGCAGCAACTCGCTCAAAAGGATTCTGTGGTACTGCCGGATCTTCATTATTACTCAATCCATTGTGGCCTCCAGCTAACCATGGATCTTCATATACAACTCCCCCTAACCATTCAGAAGTCTTATAATACGCACGTTTCCATAAAGCTCTAAATGCTCGTGCAGATGAAATAATAGGATAGTAATATACTTGATAAGTCTCTGCAATTGCTCCTAATTGATATGGCATGCCAGCACCACATGTAATACCATGCACTAAGTGCTTCACTTGCTGTAACGTTCTGTGAAGCACGAATTCCGCTGATCCCATTTCCCATAGTACATTCATGTGAATTCTTCCGTGACCTTTGGATATTTCATTTGCAATTCTTGCTTGACTAATTGCAGCTTGAATACTATGCTCAATTAATTCGTTATGTTTTTCATACCTTGTTCTGCCTTTATAAATTAATGGTACAATTTCACCATTCTCATCAATCAATTTACAGTTTGCACCAGAAAATGTACCTATAGCATCTTCTGCAGCAAATGCTCCACTTGACCGACCATCACTCACTGCGATTCCTTTTCCACCTTCAATAATAGGCCATACCTCTTTGCCAGACATCCATATTTTTTTTATCTTGTCTTTCAAGCGTTCCTCATAATTTTAATATTCTATTTTACTTAGTTTACTCAAAAATCATAGATGTTTCTTTTTTTAGTACTGAGAGATTATGATCAAGTAGTATTTTTACTATTGAGTAGATATATATGCTATATATTAGATGAATAATTTACTATATATTCATAACATGATTATAGGATTAACAGGTGGCATGGGAGTAGGAAAGACTTTTATAGCTTCTTGTTTTGCGCAGCTTGGTGCATCCGTCTTTTATGCAGATGATACTGTACATTCACTCTATAAGACAGATAAAAAAATTATAGATTATGCTAGAACATATTTTGTTGATACTATCATAAATAATGAAATTAATAGAAATAAATTATCTCAGTACTTCTTATTATATGACGAAACTTGGAAAAGATTTCAATCTTTAGTACATACAACTGTACTAAATAAATTAAATGTGTTTATTGATAATATCAGTAATCAAGATAATGCTCTCATTGTATTAGATATTCCACTGTTATTAGAAACACAATTTCATTTATATTGTAATTTAATCTTATTTGTACATGTAGATTATTCCTTACAACTGCAAAGATTGCATTCACGTCATATTAATATTAATTATCTTAAGCTTGTAAATTATCTTCAACTTCCAAGTAAAGCAAAAAGAAAGATGAGTACTTATGCTATAGATGGCAGTCTAAACAAACATCATATATTTTTTCAAGTACAAAATATCGTACATGCACTTGACTATCAACACTATCATTTTAATTTATCAAACATAGTTCTTTAAGTAATGTATTAATTCTCTATACGAAAACTACGAAGTTTGATTGTCTCATTTATATCTTGCGTTGCTGAAATTTCAAATTTTGACTGTGCACTTAAAAAGGATTCAATGTCACTACCAAAAAAATTATATCTCCATCCTTTGAATACTTTATCTGTATTGCCAGAAATTGATCTACTGAGTTCATTTTTTGATACCACTAGCTTTCTTGAAATGTTATTTTCTTGACATTTACCTTCTAAAATAATTGATAAAATATCAAGTATAGATTTGTCATAACAAGTGATATGAGTCTCAGGGCTCTGAGAAGAGATTAATTCATTGTGATTAAAAATCTTCACTAATTCTAGTAAATCTTTATCTTTGATATTATGAGATGTTTTTTTGATATCATGTATAATATTATTAATATTCTCGATCTTATGTTCAATGAAACCTCTTAATATTGCATGATTAATGATCTTATTACGATTGATATTATATCTCTGTGCCAAGGTTTCTTGCCATTCGATTACAGACTTAATTAGTAATGCATATTTGGAGTTATCTACATAAAGACATTTAAGTCTCTTCCACGCGTGCTTTGGATGATACATGTACTGATTTATATCACTTAATGATTCCATTTCTTCTTGAAACCATATTATTCTATTATTTTGTACAAGTTTATTAAATAAAATTTGATATAAATGATATAGATAGATTACATCATTGAGAGCATAATCTAATTGATCTTGAGATAAAGGACGTTGTAACCAATTAGAATGTTTAGCTTTGATTTTATCTAGAGATATTCCTTGATATTCTTTAACTATTTGTGAATAACCAACAAATTCATAGTAATAATCACAAAACATAGCTGCAATTTGTGTATCAAAAATAGGGCGTGGAATACATTTAAAGATAGTGAATAAAGATTCAATATCTTGTCTACAGCTATGAAATACTTTTGTAATGTTCTGCGATAACATTAGCATCTTAATAGCAGATAAGTCAATAGTATGTGCTAATGCATCTACAATAAAACTTTTCGTTCCAAAAGAAATCTGTATTAGAGATAATATTGGATAATAAGTGATATTATTCCTAATAAATTCTGTGTCTATTGCTATGAATTTATTATTTTGAGATATCAATTCCTGACAAATGTTTTCTAATGCTGCAGTTGTGTTGATAATCATAATATTGTGAAGTATCGTAAAAAGTACTTAAATCTTGCATAATTAGACAAACTCTCTTTGAATATATAGTTACGAAATTATATCTTCAATGTCAATGCCTGATTTTTTCTCTCATATAATGCTTCGCCTTCAATCTACATCATTAATTCTATTTTTTTTATGTTATGCATATGATTTAACTTAAATCTATAGATGATGTATTCTTAATAGATTGTATTCTTGCCTTATAGATCAGATCTATTTATCATGATACTTTAAATTTAAAATTAATAATTTATAGCTTAAATAATCATAATGCTTTAATATGTATTAAAAATAATGTTTACAAGATTTGCTCCCAGTCCTACAGGTCGCCTGCATGTTGGCAACATACGTACTGCTTTAGTATGTTGGATGTATGCACGAAGTCAAAAAGGAAAATTTTTACTGAGAATTGATGATACTGATCCTCAGCGCTCACATGTACAATATATAGATCATATAATACAAGACTTAAAGTGGATTGGTATCAATTGGGATGAGAGCTTTAAACAATCAGAACGCTTTCAGAGATATAACGAGATATTTTTACATCTAATACAAAGGGGATATATTTATGCATGCTATGACACAAGAGAAGAATTAGAGAAAAAAAGAAAATTGCAATTACAAAATAACAAGCCACCTATATATGATAGACAAGGACTACTGCTCATCGAACAAGAAAAAATTGATTATGAATCTTCAGGAAGAAGGCCACATTTTAGATTTAAGTTAGATCATAATGAAATGATCACTTGGAATGATCAAATTAAAGGTAAGATCAATATTGCAGTAAAAAACATCAGTGATCCTATCATCAAAAGAGAAAATGGAATGTATACATATACTTTACCTTCTATAATAGATGATCTTGATTTCAAGATAACACATATAGTACGAGGAGAGGATCATATAACAAATACTGCGATTCAAATACAAATCATTAAGATATTAAATACTAAGATTCCTATATTTGCTCATCTGCCATTAATGCATTTTAATACAAATAAAATGTCTAAAAGATATGGTAGTATAGATTTGCAATCTATCATAGATAAAGAAATTGAACCTATGGCATTAATGAGTTATTTAATGCAGCTTGGTACATCTCACACAATATACCCTCATTTTAATATTCAATCTTTAATAGAATTATTTAATATACACAAATTTAGTGTTGCTCCTGTGCAATTTCACTTATCTGAAATATATAAAATAAATAGTAAAATACTTAAAAACACACCATTTGCAGAAATAAAAGAACGTTTAAGTTATATTGGAATTCATTCTCAACAATTTTGGGATCTTGTAAAAGATAATATCACAAAAGTGTCAGAAGCCAAGATATGGTGGAATATTTGTACATCAAAGATTACTCCTATTATACTTGATAGCAAGATTATAAATGTTGCTCTTGAGACTCTACCTCAAGATGAGTTTTCTCATAAGATTCTCTTAGAATGGGTAGATAGTATTCAGCAAATTACTCACGTAACAAGAAAAAAAATCTTTATGCATTTGCGTGTAGCCTTAACAGGTTTAAAGATAGGTCCAGAACTTGCACAGTTATTAACTTTTATAGGCAAAAAGAAAATCATCACAAGATTAAAATATCATCAATAAATACAATATCAACATTCGAAATATTTATATGTATTAAAATCACAGAAATATTTGATTGTTCACATATATTGAAATATCATACTTATTTAATAATTTTAAGATATGCATCTTATAATATAATATCAAAAAAATTTTCTTTAAGAATCTATTATTGACATCCTTGATTATATATCAAAGATATTATTGACATATCAATGTAGATTTTATATTGACTATTACAATAAATTATACTATAAAGTACTCACTTAGCTATATTTAATGAGTGTGTCTATAAAAATATGCCAACTATAAATCAGCTAGTACGTCAGGGAAGAAAGAGTGTAACTTATAACAATAAGGTACCAGCTTTAGGAAAAGGATGTCCTCAAAAAAGAGGTGTGTGCACTAAAGTGTATACCACTACCCCTAGAAAACCTAATTCAGCATTACGTAAAGTGGCAAGAGTAAGAATTACTGGATATGGCGAGGTGACGGCATATATTCCGGGAGAAGGGCATAATTTACAAGAACACTCTGTAGTCTTGATACGCGGGGGAAGAGTAAAAGATTTACCAGGTGTTCGTTATCATATAATAAGAGGTGCACTTGATCTACGTGGTGTGCAGAATAGAAAGAAAGCTCGTTCAAAATATGGTGTCAAACAATCTAATTAAAAATATATGAGTCGTAAAAATAAAGCAAAAAAAAGAGAAATTAATCCTGATGCCCGTTATGGTAGTATTTTACTCATGCGTTTTATTAATACGATTATGAAATGTGGTGAAAAATCTATTGCAGAAAGAATTACTTATCATGCATTAGCATTAGCTGAGAAAAAAATAGGTTCAGGAAGTGCAATATCTATTTTTGAAACAGCTGTTACAAATGTAACACCTGCTGTAGAAGTGCGTTCCAGGCGTATTGGAGGCACAACTTATCAAGTACCTGTTGAAGTACGCAGAGATAGAGCGATCTCTTTAGCTTTAAGATGGATTGCAAAATCAGCTACTACTATTCGTAAAAAGAATGGACAAAGTTCAGCTTATTGCTTGTACTCTGAAATTATAGATGCATATAATAAACGTGGAGGTGCATTCAAGATACGTGAAGATAAATATAAAATGGCTGAAGCTAACAAAGCTTTTTCTCACTTTCGTTTTTAATAATAAGCCAGTTGAATGATGTTATGGAACTAAAAATATCTCAATACAGAAATATAGGCATTATGGCCCATATAGATGCTGGTAAAACCACTACAACAGAACGCATCTTATTCTATACTGGTAAGCAGAATAGAATAGGCGAAGTACATGATGGCACTACTTCAATGGATTGGATGGAACAAGAAAAAGAGCGTGGAATTACCATCACATCTGCTGCAACTACATGTTTTTGGAATGATCATAGAATTAATATCATTGATACTCCAGGTCACGTAGATTTTACTATTGAAGTAGAAAGATCTTTAAGAATATTAGATGGTGCAATTGCAATCTTTGATGGAGTTGCGGGAGTGGAGCCTCAATCTGAAACGGTATGGCAGCAAGCTGATAAATATCAAGTACCTCGTATATGCTTTATCAATAAAATGGATAGAATAGGTGCAGATTTTCACAGATGTGTCAGAATGATCAAGACAAAATTAGGCGCTACACCTTTAATCCTACAGCTTCCAATAGGAAATGAGAAAGAATTCAAGGGTGTGATTGATCTTTTATCTATGCAAGCTATTCTTTGGAAAGAAGAAACTTTAGGTGCCCAATTCTTTTTTGAAAATATTCCTGCTCATCTTATTGATATAGCACAAGAATATCGGAATCTTTTATTAGATTCTGCAGCTGAATTGGATGATGAGGCAATAAAGACATATTTTCAATACAATGATCTCTCAATAGAGTTATTAAAGTCATGCATAAGACAAGGAGTGATTAAAGGAAAATTTGTTCCTGTATTGTGTGGTTCATCCTTTAAAAACAAAGGAGTACAACCTCTCTTAGATGCCGTAGTAGATTTTTTACCTTCTCCAATTGATACAAAAAGCATTATTGGTATTCATCCTAAGGAATTAAATAAAAAAATTGAAATTCAACCTTCTGAAAAAGAAAATTTTGTTGCTTTAGCTTTTAAAGTCATGACAGATAAGTTTGTCGGTAATTTAACATTTATTCGCATTTATTCTGGTTATTTAAAATCTAAGTCCATTATTTTAAATGCCACACGAAATATCACTGAAAATATTGGCAGAATGTTATTAATGCATGCCAATAATAGAGAAGATATAAGTACAGCAAAAGCTGGTGATATCATAGCATTAGTAGGACTGAAAAACACAATGACTGGTGATACTTTATGTATCTCTGATTTTCCTATATTATTAGAGAGAATAGACTGTCCCGAACCTGTCATTGAACTGGCTGTAGAACCTAAGAATAATTCAGATCAAGAAAAATTAGGTATTGCTTTACATAGATTAGTAGCAGAAGATCCATCTCTCAGATTATCAGTAAATGAAGAAAGTGGTCAGACTATATTAAAGGGAATGGGTGAATTACATCTTGAAATTATTACTGATAGAATAAAACGTGAATTTAATGTGGATGTATATACTGGTGCACCACAAGTAGCATATCGTGAGACTATTACTAAAGCCATAGAGATTGATTATACTCATAAAAAACAATCAGGTGGTGCGGGACAATTTGCTAAGATAAAAATAAAATTTGAGCCTCTTGAATCTGGAACAGGATTTCAATTTGAGAGTAAAATTGTAGGAGGAGCCATTCCAAAAGAATATATTCCTGGTGTACAAAATGGTTTAGAAATGATAAAAGAAGGTGGGATTGTTTCTGGTTTTCCACTAATTGATTTTAAAGCTACGTTAATTGATGGAGCATTTCATGAAGTGGATTCTAGTCCTTTAGCTTTTGAACTTGCTGCTAAAGGAGCTTTTAAAGAAATGGCATTTAAAGCTATTCCAAAGATCTTAGAACCAATCATGAAGCTTGAAATTATTACCCCTGAAGAATATATGGGTGATATCATAGGAGATATAAATAGTAGAAGAGGTCAGATTTCAAGCATAGAATCACGTAATAATAGTACTATTATACTTGCTTCAGCACCTCTTGCTAATATGTTTGGATATATCAATATATTACGATCTATATCTCAAGGTAGAGCTCAATATAGCATGCATTTTTCTTGTTATGAACAAGTTCCACAACATATTTTTGATGAATTAAAATTAAAGTATAATTAGAAATTATCACAGGAGATTATGACAAAAGTAGTAGAAGCATTTGGTAGACCACATATAAATGTAGGTACAATAGGACATGTCGATCATGGAAAAACAACATTAACGGCAGCGATTACAAAGCACTATGGAAAGTTTGTAGCATATGATCAAATAGATAAAGCTCCTGAAGAAAGAAAAAGAGGGATCACAATCGCAACTGCACATGTAGAATATCAAACAGATAATAGACATTACGCTCATGTTGATTGTCCTGGACATGCTGATTACGTAAAGAATATGATAGTAGGTGCTGCACAAATGGATGCTGCAATATTAGTAGTATCAGGAGTGGATGGTCCTATGCCTCAAACGAGAGAGCATATTCTACTTGCAAAACAGGTCGGAGTAGGATATGTCGTAGTATATATCAATAAAGCTGATATCGCTGATCCTGATATGATTGATTTAGTAGAGATGGAGATTAGGGAATTATTAAGTAAATATGGATTTCCTGGAGATGATGTCCCAGTAATTGTAGGCTCAGCGTTACAAGCACTAGAAGACGTAGAGAATAAATATGGCAAAGAATCAATAGATCACTTAATGACAAAATTAGATGCATATGTTCCTGTTCCACCACGCGCAGTAGAATTACCATTTTTATTACCAATTGAAGATGTGTTTTCGATTTCTGGACGTGGTACAGTAGTAACTGGTAGAATAGAAAGAGGTGAAATAAAACCTGGTGAAGAAATAGAGATTATAGGGCTCAAAAGTACACAAAAAACAATATGTACTGGTGTGGAAATGTTCAAGAAATTATTAGATAAAGGTAGCGCTGGTCTGAATGTAGGGATATTATTAAGAGGAATCAAGCGAGAAGAGGTAGAAAGAGGACAAGTATTAGCAAAACCCGGTACAATAACTCCACATAAGAAATTTAAGGCAGAAGTTTATATATTAAAAAAAGAAGAAGGGGGAAGACATACACCATTTTTTGCAAACTATCAACCTCAATTTTATTTGAGAACCACTGATGTCACTGGTAGCATAAAATTACTATCAGGTAAAGAGATGGTGATGCCAGGGGATAATTTAGGTATAGAAGTAGAATTACAGGTACCTATAGCAATGGATCAAGGATTACGCTTTGCAATAAGAGAAGGAGGAAGAACCATTGGTTCTGGTATTGTTTCTGAGATATTGGAGTAAGAGGTGAGTTATAAAAAGCATGGGAGTGTAGCTCAATTGGTAGAGTACTGGTCTCCAAAACCAGAGATTGTAGGTTCAAGTCCTATCGCTCCTGCATTATTGGTATCATACTAAATGTTAAAAAGTTTTTACGTTTTTCTATATGAAATACGACAAGAAATGAAAAAGATAGTTTGGATCAAAAAACAAGAAGTTTTCTCTTCTTTATTGATGGTAATAATGATTATATTATGTTTCTCAACTTTCTTTTATTTTATAGATTTTTTATCTCTGTATATCATTAAGGCTTTATTTGGAATTGTTTATGGAAAATGAATATAAATGGTATGTCATTAAAGTAAATTATGGATGTGAACATAAAATTCAAGAATTGATAGATAGTACGATATATTTTAAGGAAGTCTTTATTCCTTTTTCCTATCATATTACACATGCTATACAAGAACAATGTAATGCATACATACATATGAATTTATGTGATGAGAGTACAAAAATTTTAAGTCAGTATCATGTGGGTGATTTCACAGTGATATCAGAGAGTGAAATTCATCTTATACGTCAGGACTATAATAAAAATAAATGGTATATTTTAAGAGTAGCTGCTAATTATGAAGAGAAGGTACGAAGACATATTTTAGAGAATACAACAAGATTAAGAATTAATCAGTATTTTAAGGAAGTATTTATTCCATATGATGAAATAAATGATTCTCAAACTAAATATAAAAAAAACCCTACACGCAAAAAGTGTTTTCCTGGTTATGTGTTTTTATATATCAATTTATGTGATGAAGTATTAAATTTTATCAACAGCATACCAAAATCTCTTAAAGTATATGGATTTTTAAAAAATGGTCATGTGCCAAAAATCATTTCAGAAGATGAGATCTATTTAGTATGTCGTGCACTACGTAGCGCTCAAGAAGCAAAAAAATTAAGTTTTGGTTACGAAAAAGGCGAAAAGATCAAGATTAAAGAAGGTCTTTTTCAAAATTTTACTGGTAAAGTAGAGATGATAAATGAGGAAAAGAAAACTATGAATGTAGAAGTCTCAATTCTAGGCAAGCCTACATTAATAGAACTTGATTTATCTGAAGTAGACAAGATAGAGGATTAATACAATGAGTGTTATAATTGCAAAGATTAATTTATTAATAGAAGCGGGTAAAGCAATTCCAGGTCCTAAGATTGCATCAGTACTTGGTCCAAGAGGTATTCCTATCCCTAAATTCTGCGCAACCTTTAATAAGGTTACAATGTCTAATCATACTAGTTATAAAGTAGGTGATTTAGTGACAGTACATATTTTTATAAAAGATGATCGATCATATGATTTTACTATCAGCGGTCCACCTGTCTCTTATTTACTCAAGCGAGATGCTAATCTTAGTAAAAGTTCTAGCACTCCTGGTAAGGAATTAGTAGCTAAATTGCAAATGTCCACTATAATTAAGATAGCAAAATATAAAATGACTGATATGAAAGTTAATAATGAAAAATCAGCAGTAAAAATGGTAATAGGTACTGCTAAATCTATGGGTATAGAAGTTGTGGAAGACTAAATTTATGAACAAACATGGTAATCTGATTAAAGATCTAGAACAAATTTTAGAATCATCATCAGCAAAGTTTATAGAATCTATTGATGTTGCAGTGAATTTACGTGTAGATACTCGTAAAACTGAAGAGCAAATACGTGGGACAGTAATTTTACCTAAAGGTATTGGTACAGCAATTAAAATTGCTGTATTTATTGACAAAGAGCATATAATAGAAGCTCAGACATCTGGTGCTGATATTGTTGGATCAGAAGATTTAGTAGAAGAAATAAAAAGGGGGAAAAAATTGGATGTTGATTGGTGCGTGACTACTCCTGATTTTATCAGACATATTACTCCTATTGCAAAAATATTAGGTGCTAAAGGTATTATGCCTAATCCTCAATTCAATACTGTAACTTCTGATGTGATCTCTACAATTAATACTATTAAATCAGGTCAAATAAAATTTAGAACTGATAAAAATGGTATTATCCATGGCAAAATAGGTAATGCTAGTTTTGATACTAAAGATTTACTAGAGAATTTACTGGCTTTGATTAAAGCAATTAAAGAAAAAAAACCTAATACCATAAAAGGTATATTCTTTAGAAGTATTTTTTTAAATACAACTATGGGGAAATCTTTAAAACTCAGTAAAATAGAAGATCTCATTTGATGGAGGAGTAATAGATATGAAGCGTAAAAATAAAGAAACATTAATACAAGCTATAGTCGATGTACTAATAGCTAATGATTTTATTCTATTAATCAATTTTCATGGTATTAATGCTCATAATACATTACGCTTGCGAAATAGTATTAAAGATCTTGCAACTGGAGGCATGCTAGTAGTAAAAAATACTTTAGCACGATTAGCTTTAGAGAGAACTAGTAGATTTCCTTATTTATTAGATAGATTTTCTGGTCCAGTGGCTATCATTCATTCTAATAACTTAGTAGAAGTCACAAAATTAATAGTAAATTTTATTAACACTGATGTAAATCAAAAAAATCTTTCTATCATCTGCGGAGCTTATTTAAATCGCTTGCTTACAGCAGAAGACGTTGAGAAACTAGCTAAGTTACCTACTCTAAACGATTTACGTATCAAAATCATGTGTTTGCTATCCTATAGTATTGCTACTAGATTGGTAGCATGTCTTAGCTTGCCGTATATGCGTCTTATGAGGGTGTTAGATAATTATATACATTCTAAAAAGTAAATTTGTTATTAAAAATTTAAGGTAATAAATATGAGTAATATAAATAATGATATAGTAAATAAAATATTGTCTTTAAATCTATTAGAAGCTGCTGAACTTGTAAAAATATTAGAAGATAAAATAGGTTTACCTATTGGTTCTTTTATAAGCGGAGCAACAAATACAGGAGATTCACCTAATAGCAAGATTGTCACTCCTGATAAGTCAGAAAAATCTGAATATAAGGTTATAATAAAAGAAATCGATATGAGTAAAAAAATTTCAATCATTAAAGCCGTGAGAGAAGTAAATGCTACACTAGGATTAAGAGAGGCTAAAGAACTAGTAGAATCATTGCCACAAGATTTAACTTCTAATATTCCTAAAGATGAGGCAGAAAAGATCAAGCAAAAACTTATTGATGCAGGCGCAACAAAGGTAGATCTTGAATGAGGATTTTAATATCTATGACTTTATTCGTGATATGAATTTTAGTGTTTTTTTATATAGTATGGAGTATTAATGAGTAATTGTTCTAATATTTTCTCTTCTGGCGCTTCTATTCCCAGAATTTCTTACGCTAGTTCTATGGATTTAAAAGATTCTTTATTAGACTTAGTACAAGTACAAAAAGAATCATACGAATCTTTTACTCCTGAAAATAATGGTAATATAAGACTAGAATCTATCTTTCATACAATCTTTCCAGTCAATGATCCCTTACATAGAGCAACTATTGAATTTATCAATTGCAAAATTGATATGCCTAAATATGATGAGACTGAATGTGTGCAACGTGGTATCACTTATTCTGCTCAAGTCATTGCTTCGATTCGTCTTATCATTATGCAAGATGGCATTTCCCTAGATGAATATCACGCTATGCAAAAAGATCAGATTGTAAATTCAAATATTATAAAATCTATAGAAGAACAAGAAGTGCACTTTTGTGCATTGCCTATGATGACGGATAAAGGTACTTTTATTATTAATGGAGTAGAAAAAGTCATTGTTTCACAAATGCATAGATCTCCAGGTGTATTTTTTGATAGCGATAAGGGAAAAACATATCATTCTGGTAAAACCATATATTCTGCTAGAATTATTCCTTATAGAGGTTCATGGCTTGATATTGAATTTGATGTGAAAGATCATTTATATTTTCGTATCGATAGAAAAAGAAAATTACCAATTTCAGTTCTGTTAAAAGCACTAGGCTTATCAAATACTGAAATTCTTAGTAAATTTTATGAAAAAATTACATATTCAAGACATAAAAATGGTTGGATAGTGCCCTTTATATATGATAAATTTAAGGGCCTGAGACTATCATATGATTTAATAGATATTACAGGTAATATTCTCGTAAAATCTAATATTTCAATTACTGCTAGATTAGCGAAAAAACTACATGATAATGGAGTCAAAGAATACGTTATACCTCATGATGCAATATGTGGATTGTTCGTTGCAGAAGAAATAGTAGATTCTAATGCTATAAAAGTTCTATCTACTGGTGATATGATTACACTAGAAGACATTAAAAAACTAGAGATATTAGCAATAGATAATATCTCAGTATTAAATATAGATAATGTATCAGTTGGACCTTATATTTTAAATACTCTGATCTTAGATGAAAATATGTCTTATCAGGAAGCATTGTATGAAATACATAGAGTACTGCGTCCTGGAGAAGTGCCTGTTTTAGAAATAGTGGAAGGATTCTTTCATAATCTTTTTTTTAACAAAGAATATTATGATCTATCTAATATTGGAAGATTAAAGCTTAATTCATATCTTGAACTAATATACGATGAAAGTGTCACTGTATTAACGCATGAAGATATTATTGCAGTAATAAGAAAAATAGTTTTATTACGTGATGGTCAAGGTACTGTAGATGATATTGACCATTTAGGTAACAGAAGAGTAAGATCAGTTGGTGAATTTATAGAAAATCAGTTTAGAATTGGATTATTAAAATTAGAGCGCGCAATAGTTGATTGCATGTCAACTTCTAGTTTAGAAAAAGTGATGCCTTCCGATTTTATTAATCCTAAAGTATTGACTAATGTTTTAAGAGATTTCTTTAATTCTTCTCAATTATCTCAATTTATGGATCAAACAAATCCATTATCTGAAATCACGCATAAAAGGAGATTATCAGCACTCGGTCCTGGAGGATTAACTAGAGAAAGAGCAGGATTTGAAGTTCGAGATGTACATCCAACTCATTATGGTAGAATTTGTCCTATTGAAACTCCTGAAGGGCAAAATATAGGTTTAATTAATAGTTTAGCTATATATGCACGAATTAATAAGTATGGTTTTATTGAAAGCCCTTATAGGAAAGTAGTCAATAGGATCGTCACTAATGATATCGAATATCTTTCTGCTATAGATGAGGGACTATATTACATTACTGATACAAGTGCAAAGCTCGATGATGATAATCGTTTTCTTGATGATATGTTATATTGTCGACATGCAAGTAACTTTGTAATGGTTAGCAGTGATCAAGTGAGTTATATTGATGTCTCACCTAAACAAGTAATTTCAGTTGCTGCATCCTTAATTCCATTTTTAGAAAATGATGATGCTAATAGAGCATTAATGGGTTCAAATATGCAGCGTCAGGCTGTACCTTTATTAAAACCTACTAGTCCTTTAGTTGGTACTGGAATGGAAGCTTTTGTTGCATCTGGATCCGGAGCTGTGGTATTAGCAACACGAGATGGCATAGTTGATAGCGTAGATAGTAATTCTATAGTAATACGTGCATTTGATAAGGAGAGAGTTAATTATTTAGATGTTGATATTTATCATTTAAGAAAGTTTAATCGTTCTAATCATAATACTTGTATTAATCAAAGACCATTAGTACATGTGGGAGATTATGTAAAAGAAGGACATGTAATAGCTGATGGTCCTGCAATTAATAATGGTGAATTAGCGCTTGGTAAGAATTTACTAGTCGCTTTTATGTCTTGGCAAGGTTATAATTTTGAAGACTCTATCATTATCTCTAGTGATGTTGTAAAAAAAGATTTATTCACCTCTATTCATATAGAAGAGCTTGAATGTGCAGTACATGATACCCCTTTAGGATCGGAGAAAATCACTCGTGCTATTCCTGGTGTTCATGAGGAAAATCTCTCTCATCTAGATGAGAGTGGTATAGTACAAATTGGCACAAGAATTAGTCCTGGATGTATTTTAGTAGGCAAAGTAACACCAAAACCGTCTGTATTACTACCACCTGAAACAAAATTATTAATGACAATTTTTGGTGAAAAGTCATTTGATTGTTCTGATTCTTCTTTATATGCATCTCCCGATGTTGATGGAACAGTAATTGATGTACAAGTCTTTACACGTAGAGGAGTTGAAGAAAATGATAGAGCATTGATTATTAAGAATAAGGGAATAGATAATTTTACTAAAGAGAGAGATTATATCATTCATGTTAATAGTGCATATTTTTATGATGAACTAAAAAAACTAATTCTGAGTGTACAATCTCACAATCAAATATCATTAGATGATATTGAGCATGAGCAATGGTGGGATATTGGATTAAAAATACAATCTATCGTGTTAAAAGTACAAAATTTACAAGAAGAATTCAATCAAAAAATCTCAAATGCAAGAATACAATTACAAAAGAAAATAGAAAAACTGAATGAAGGTTATGATTTACCACAAGGTGTATCAATGTCAGTAAAGGTTTTTGTAGCCGTAAAGCATAGTCTGCAACCAGGAGATAAAATGGCTGGTAGACATGGCAATAAAGGAGTGATTTCTCGTGTAGTAGCAGTTGAAGATATGCCTTATCTAGAAGATGGTACTCCTATTGATATTATTCTCAATCCTCTCGGCGTACCTTCGCGTATGAATGTAGGACAAATATTAGAAACACATGTAGGATGGGCATGTAAGAAGTTAGGAGAAAAAGTAGGCAATTTACTTGATATACTGCATCAGAAAAAAAATATAATTTGTGATATTGCAAGAACTGAATCTCTCAATTCTTGCAATATCCTTTCTACAATTCTATATGAGAATAACATACAGAACGCTAATGATGATGAAATCATCTCTTTTTTCAATACATATAATAATATTGATATCAGATTAGAACAATCAATCAGGAGTCTATTAAATGATTATCAAGACAGTTATCGTCAGTTACAAGAATTTATAATTAAGATTTATCGTTGTGGTAGAAGTATTGTATCTGATACTAATCTCTGTAATATGAGTCATGCTGATATCATTCAATTTGCAGAGAAATTAAGACATGGAATTCCTGTTGCTGCGCCAGTATTTGAAGGACCAAAAGATGAACAGATCACTCAATTATTTGAAATAGCTGGTTTAGATCACACTGGGCAAGATATATTATATGATGGACGAACAGGAGAAAAATTTGACCGTAAGATCACAATTGGATACATGTATATGCTAAAATTACATCATCTAGTTGATGATAAAATTCATGCACGTTCAGTAGGACCTTATAGTTTAGTCACTCAACAACCTCTTGGAGGAAAATCTCACTTTGGAGGTCAAAGATTTGGCGAAATGGAGTGTTGGGCATTACAAGCTTATGGTGCTGCTTATACTTTACAAGAAATGTTAACTGTAAAATCTGATGATATTAATGGTAGAGTAAAAATTTATGAATCGATCATAAAAGGTGATAGTAACTTTGAATGTGGTATTCCTGAATCATTTAACGTAATGATCAAAGAATTACGTTCGTTATGTTTAAATATAGTATTAAAACAAAATAACATAGTAATTGCAGATATTTCTCATACTAATATTACACAGCCTTTTGATAAAATCAGTATTTCCGTTGCTAGTCCTGAGAATATTAAATCTATTTCTTATGGTGAGATAAAAGATGTATCAACAGCTAATTATAGGACATTTAAAGTAGAGAAAGGAGGTTTATTTTGCCCTAAAATTTTTGGTCCTGTAAATGATGATGAATGTTTATGTGGTAAGTACAAAAAAAGACGATATAGAGGTCATATATGTGAAAAATGTGGAGTAGAAGTGACATCTTCTAAGGTTCGAAGAGAAAGGATGGGACATATTGAACTTGCTTCTCCTGTAGCCCACATATGGTTCTTAAAATCTCTGCCTTCAAGAATTGGAGCATTATTAGATATTTCTCTGAGAGATATTGAAAATATTTTATATAGTGATAATTATATCGTCATTGATCCTCTTATTTCTACCTTTGAAAAAGGTGAAATTATTAGTGAAAAATCTTATCATGATACTCAGCAAAAATATGGTCGAGATAGCTTTGTAGCTATGCAAGGTGTTGAAGCCATCAGAGAATTACTTATGCGTCTCGATTTATATGATATAAGAAAGACT
This sequence comes from Wolbachia endosymbiont of Howardula sp., assembly GCF_025021925.1. Taxonomy (GTDB): domain Bacteria; phylum Pseudomonadota; class Alphaproteobacteria; order Rickettsiales; family Anaplasmataceae; genus Wolbachia. The sequence goes on from NZ_CP092368.1 coordinate 331,057, forward strand.
TTGAGGCTTGAATTAGAGTCTATAGTATCTGAAATGAAAAGAAAAAAAGTGATTAAGAGATTACGTATCATTGAAAATTTTATCAAATCAGGTAACAGGCCTGAGTGGATGATTCTCACTACCATTCCTATCTTACCACCTGATTTACGTCCATTAGTGTCACTTGAGAGTGGTCGTCCTGCTGTGTCTGATTTAAATCATCATTATAGAACTATCATTAATAGAAATAATAGATTAAGAAAACTATTGAGCTTGCATCCTCCTGAAATTATGATTCGTAATGAAAAAAGAATGTTACAAGAAGCAGTAGATTCTCTATTTGATAATAGTCGTCGTTCTACCCTAATAAATAAAGCTGGTGCTGTAGGATATAAAAAATCTATTAGTGATATGCTTAAGGGTAAGCAAGGTCGTTTTCGTCAAAACCTATTAGGCAAGAGAGTAGATTATTCTGGACGATCCGTTATAGTTGTTGGTCCAAGTCTAAAATTACATCAGTGTGGTTTGCCAAAAAGAATGGCCTTAGAATTATTTAAACCTTTTGTATATTCTAAACTTAAAATATATGGCATGGCACCAACTATTAAGTTTGCAAGTAAACTGATCAGATCAGAAAAACCAGAAGTGTGGGATATGTTAGAAGAGGTAATAAAAGAACACCCTGTGCTATTAAATAGAGCACCTACTTTACATAGATTAGGCATTCAAGCATTTGAACCTATTCTTATAGAAGGTAAAGCAATACAATTGCATCCTCTAGTATGTACAGCATTTAATGCTGATTTTGATGGTGATCAAATGGCTGTACATATACCTATTTCTTTAGAAGCACAACTTGAAGCTCGAGTATTAATGATGTCGACGAATAATGTGTTAAGTCCTTCTAATGGAAGACCTATTATAGTACCTAGTAAGGATATAGTACTTGGAATATATTATTTAACTTTACAAACACCTAATGATGAACAACAAGATATTCCACATTTTGGAGAGTTTTATGAAGTTGAATATGAATTAAATAGTCGGACACTACATATCCATTCTACTATAAAATATAGAATGCAATATGTTAATTCTCAATACGAGACTTGTTATTCAACTATTTTGACAACACCGGGACGGTTAATATTATGGCAGATTATACCTCAACATCACAATTTAAATTTTGAGTTAATTAATCAAATATTAACAGTAAAGGAAATTACTAATATAGTTGACTTAGTATATAGAAATTGCGGTCAAAGTGCGACAGTATCATTTTCTGATAAATTAATGGCTCTTGGATTTCAATACGCAACATTTTCAGGCACATCTTTTGGTCGTTGTGATATGGTTATTCCTAATACTAAAGCTACGCATGTTGAACATACAAGAAGTGAGATTAAAACACTTTCTATGCAATATCAAGATGGACTGATTACTAGAAGTGAAAGATATAATAAAGTCATAGATGCATGGTCTAAATGTACAGATTTAATCGCAAGTGATATGTTAAAAGCGATATCTATATATAATGGCAAGTATAACTCAGTATATATGATGGTAACATCTGGTGCACGAGGTTCTACATCACAAATGAAGCAGCTTGCAGGTATGAGAGGACTAATGACTAAACCTTCTGGAGAGATTATAGAAACTCCTATCACATCTAATTTTCGTGAAGGTTTAAACGTATTTGAATATTTTAATTCTACTCATGGAGCGCGTAAAGGACTAGCTGATACTGCTCTCAAAACTGCAAATTCTGGTTACTTAACTCGTCGTTTAGTTGATGTCTCTCAAAATTGTATAATCATTAAACATGATTGTAAAACCTGTGATGGACTAATAGTAAGAGCTGCAGTTGAAAGGGGAACAATTGTAATGTCCCTTGAAAGCAATATATTAGGTAGAACATCTGCAAATGAGATATATCATCCTATCACAAAGACATTATTGGTATCATCAGGTGAATTAATTGATGAAGAAAAGGTAAAACAAATTACTATTGCTGGACTTGATGCAATAAAAATTCGATCACCATTAACATGTAAAATGAGCCCAGGATTATGTGCGTTATGTTATGGTAGAGATCTTGCGACTGGTAAAGTTGTATCAATAGGTGAGGCAGTGGGTGTGATTGCTGCACAATCTGTAGGAGAACCAGGTACGCAGCTTACAATGCGTACGTTCCATATAGGCGGAGTAATGACAAGAGGAATTGAATCATCAAATATTATTGCTTCTATTATTGCTACAATTAAATTGAATAATAATAATATTATTACAGATAAAAATGGTCATAATATCGTAATCAGTCGTTCGTGTGAGATTATATTAGTAGATAGTCTTGGTAGTGAAAAATTAAGATATAGTATACCTTATGGTGCAAAATTGTACGTTAATGCAGATGATTTAGTAAAAATCGGAAATAAAATTGCCGAATGGGACCCATATACATTACCCATTATTACTGATAAGACTGGTATAGTGTTATATCAAGATTTAAAAGATGGTATCTCTATTACTGAAGTGATGGATGAATCTACTGGCATATCAAGTAAAGTAGTACAAGATGGCAAGTTACACTCTGGTAGCGCACATTTACGTCCTAGAATCATGCTCCTTGATAATAATAATCAAGTCATCACGCATGCTAATGGTGTTGACGCATGTTATTTTATACCACTTGGTGCAGTACTAAATGTTCAAAATGGAGAAAAGGTATATGCAGGAGATGTAATCGCAAGAACACCAAGAGAATCAGTAAAAACTCGTGATATTACTGGTGGTTTGCCTAGAGTAATCGAATTATTTGAAGCACGTCGTCCAAAAGAACATGCTATCGTAAGTGAAATAGATGGTTATGTAGTGTTTGCTGAAAAAGATCGTAGAGGAAAGCGTAGTATTTTAATTAAATCTATAGATGAACAGATTACTCCAATTGAATATTTAGTGTCACGAGGCAAGCATGTAATAGTCAATGAAGGAGATTTTGTACATAAAGGTGATTTACTGATGGATGGTGATCTTGATCTTCATGATATTTTACGTGTTCTTGGATTGGAAGCATTAGCTCACTATATGATAGCAGAGATACAACAAGTATATAGATTACAGGGAGTGCGTATCGATAATAAACATTTAGAAGTTATTCTAAAACAGATGTTACAGAAGGTAGAAATTACTCATCCTGGTGATACTATGTATTTAATCGGAGAAACAATTGATAGATTAGAAGTACAGAGAGAGAATGATGCTATGATCCATTCTGGTAGAGTGCCTGCTAATTATCTACCTATTTTACAGGGTATTACGAGAGCAAGCCTTGAAACCAATTCATTTATTTCTGCTGCTTCTTTCCAAGAAACAACAAAAGTACTGACAGAGGCAGCATTCTGCGGTAAAGAAGATCCTTTAGTTGGTTTAAAAGAAAATGTGATAGTAGGTAGATTAATTCCCGCAGGTACAGGATTAATGATGAATAAAATTAGAGAACTTGGTCTTTCTAATAGATCAGATGATAAGACAAAAAAATATTTTGATATTGAAAATTACGATGATAAATCAATTAGAGAGTATAATGACACCTAGAATGTCTGTTTTCTTTTAAAAAAGAGTTATTTAAGATCACTTAAACTTCTTTTTAGTTCATAACAATCTTTGTATCACTCTTAATTTTGCTGAACGCGCTCTTGGATTTTTGGTCACTTCTTCTATACTCGCTCTGATGATTTTTTTATTTACAATATGGAATTGCTTATCTTGATTCATTGCTATTTTCGTATTCTCTAAATCTTTAAATAAAGTTTTGACTATACGATCTTCTAAAGAATGAAATGTAATCACAATTAATATACCATTCTTGTTTAATATACTAGAAGCTACTGTAATACCTTTTTTTAGTTCTTTGAGCTCATCATTTACCCATATTCTAATTGCTTGAAAAGTCTTAGTTGCAGAATCTATTCTATGTTTACCTCTTGATATGACAGAGTGTATTATATTTGCAAGCTCATGTGTAGTCTTAATCATCTTTTTTTGTCTTACATTAACTATTGCTCGAGCAATTTTACGAGCATGTTTTTCTCCTCCATAGGAGAATATGATATCTGCCATTTCCTTTTCATTTAATTCATGAATAAATGTTGATGCAGTCATGTGAGAAGTATTATCCATATTCATATTCAGAGGCCCATTATGCAAGAATGAGAATCCTCTATTGCCATCAGAAAGCTGCATAGAGGACGTACCAACATCAAAAACTATTCCATCGACCCTTTCAATACTATAAGTCTCTAATATTTTTTTCATATTACTAAATTTATCAATAGAGAGTTGTATTTTATTTGAATATTTTGATCTCATTTCAATATAAAAATTTTTCACTATTGCATCTCTATCAATAGCATATATTTGACAGTTTGCTAATTGCAATATTGCTTGACTATAGCCACCTGCTCCAAATGTAGCATCTACATATAAGCCACCATCTTTGGGTGCAAGGTATAAGAGCATTTCTTGTAATAAAACAGGTATATGTTTCATTTATCGCATAAGGAGAGAATTTAATATAACATATCTCACTTGTAGTGTATAGCTAAACATTCGTGAGCAGAAGAGATAAATATAGAAAGTAATTTTTAATTATAAGGAGGATAATGTAAATTTTTAGGTGATAATGTAAATATCTCAATACCATCTTGTGTTACTCCAATTGTATGCTCAAATTGAGCAGATAGTGAAAGATCTTTTGTATACACTGTCCAATTATCCCGGCTAATGATAGTATGATGTTTTCCAGCATTAATCATTGGCTCTATTGTAAAAAACATTCCTTCTCTAATAATTATATTATTACTTGGATCATAAAAATGCATAACATTTGGAGATGTATGAAAAACCTGTCCTATGCCATGTCCGCAATATTGACGCACAATAGAATATCCAAATCGTTTAATGTATTGTTCTATTACGCGACCTATTTCATTTAACTTATTACCCGGTTTAATACATTCACATGCAGTAAGTAATGCGTTATATGTTGCATGACATAGGAGTTTTGCTTGTGACGATGGTTGACCTATCCAAAACATACGACTTGTATCACCATACCATCCATCCAAAATCACTGTGATATCAATATTCAAAATATCTCCTACTTTAAGAGGAGTATCGTCAGGAATGCCATGACACACTACCGAGTTTTTTGAAGTACAAATTGACTTTGGAAATCCATTATAATGCAATGGTGCAGGAATGCCGCCTGACTGCACTATAAAAGAATGACATAAATCATTTAAGTCATTAGTAGTCACATCCACATCTATATAAGGTATGAGAAAATCAAGTGTTTCAGCAGCAAGTCTACCAGCCCTACGCATCCATACAAATTCTTTCTGTGAATGTATAGTAATCTGCATTTCTTATTTCCTTTTTTTAAATTTCATTAAAAGCTACATTTAGATTTCCTAACAATATCATTAAGTTATGCCCTTGATCAAATTTCTTTCACTGATAATATATTAAGAATAATTTTTTATAAAAGAAGTAATATCATAATTAATTAATACATTATACAACAAAAAAATACTAGATATGTTATCTTAACAGCAATATCAATAATAATAAAATTTTAGTTCACTTGAATTCTTTATCATCTCATCTAGACTATCACTCTATATCATGCTATCTTGTATTTTATTTACTCTCATATTTCTGCATACCTGCAATGTTAATATTAAAGATGCGTAAATGAGATTTGTCATCTTGAAACTTTCTAATACATCAATTATAAATTGCTTTTGTATATTGAGACAATATATAGAAGATTAAAAAACATTTTAGAGGGCACAAGACTTCCATATATTCTTTGTATATTACGCATTTACTATTACTGGCTTAGTAACGAATGTCAAGAAGTGATAATATATAAAATATGCAAAGAGAAAAAAATCTTTAAAATTGTTTTTACCATAAATATGTTACTCAAGATTTTTTGATTAGGAATATCACATGCAAATATGATATTTTCATGGAATCTTAATAAGAAAAATTAAATTCTACTTCAAGACACTTTTTAAGTGTTTTACGGAAACATACATTTAATATAAGATATATAAAATATTTTTTTTTCCTTTACAGGGCTACAATAAAATGTACAAAACTCAATTTTTGTAAAGTTTTTTTTTAGCACTTATGTTCTTATATAGTAATATCACATTATTTTAATATACTTGTATATTTGAGCTATATAATTACTTATGTCTAAATTACCAGTTATAGTTGCTCCTGATGATAAACTCATGCTTCATTCATTAGAAGTGACAGAAATTAATCATGAGATTATAGACTTAGTCAATGATATGATTGAGACAGTATTTGATGTAGATGGCTTTGGTCTTGCGGCAGTGCAAGTTGGTATACTTAAAAGAGTATTTGTCACTCGAATACCATTAGAATATTTAGATGAATATTCTCAATATCAATCAACAGGTACTTTTACAATGATTAATCCTGAAATTATAGAATTATCTAATGAAAAGATTATTTTAAAAGAAGGCTGTCTATCTCTACCATATCAATATTATGATATTAAGAGACCAAAGTATTTAACCATACGATATATAGATTTAGAGAGTAAAGCATGCATATTACAAGCTAGTGGCTGGCTTGCTAGATGCATTCAACATGAAATTGATCACTTAAATGGTATTTCATATATTAGACATTTATCTAAATTAAAGTATGATATAGCAATGAAAAAAGCTCAAAGAGTGAAAGATCAGATTAATATATCAATATGAATAAACATATACTAGAAATACTCAAGTTTTACTCAGAGCTAGGAATTGATTATTTTTTAGAAGACAACTATGAAAAAAAAAAGTAGCAGATAAAGATCAGAGAGACAATTTGTGCACATCTAATGTAGATAGTACAAACAAAATTGTACAAGAGCAATATATGAATACTACTTGTAGTCATACTGAACGAATTCAGAATCATCAAGCTATGTTTCCTAGTGATTGGATATATCAAGCAAGAAGACTAGCAAATGTATGCAATAGTCTTGATGATCTCAAAAGATCAATATCTTCTTTTGAAGGATGTCACATAAAAACTACTGCAACTAATACTGTATTTTCTGATGGTAATCCACATGCAAAAATTATGCTCATAGGCGAAGCACCAGGAATAAATGAAGATATACAAGGTATACCATTTTGTGGTGCAAGCGGTGTCTTATTAGATAAAATGTTACATGCAATCAATCTTGATCGTAGTCAAGTATACATAAGTAATACCATTTTTTGGCGTCCTCCTGGTAATAGAAAACCAACAAATCTAGAGCTTGATATTTGTAAACCATTTGTAGAAAAACATATTGCAATAGTTGCACCAAATATCCTCATTTTAGTAGGAGGTATTGCTTGTTATAATTTGCTCAATATTACAAAAACCATATCAGTATTACGTGGTAGATTCTATCAATATAATAATCAATATCTATCTCATGCAATTACTACATCTGTTATCTTTCATCCTGCATACTTATTGCGTCAACCAACACAAAAGAGGGTCACATGGGAAGATCTAAAAAAAATCAAGGAATATATAGATACATGGAAAAACATGAATTAATTTATTCAATAATGCACTAAAAATAGTGGTCAAAATATCAATTAAGTAATATAATTCACTTGAATTGTTTAATATATCATTTTTCTTGAATAGGAGTACAAATAATGCAGATACAAGTTTCTACTATTTCTCCTAATTTTAAATTCATAGTCACGGGTCTCTTTGAAGGCAATAATTCTTTAAGAGATTATAGTATGTTCAAGAAAAATGATATATTAAAAAATATTGTGCAATTAAGAGATGATTTTAATGGTGCTTTTGGTGAGTGTTTTCTTATTACATTACCAGAGGCACAACAATTATTAATAATAGGGCTTGGTGACAAGAATGCATGGAATACAGAACAAGGATTAAAGATTGGTGGCAAAATATATTGCGAATTAAGCAAATTAAAGATTAAACGCGCAGCAATATTAATTGAAGATGAATGTATATTGAAAATTGGATATGGAGCACTACTACGTAGTTTTAAATTTGATAAATATAAAACTAGAGATTGTTCTAAAATATCATATGTAGAAGAGATAATGATTTTGGTAAGAAATGAACATTTGACTGATTCAGTCAGTTTATTTGAGTCTTTAAAACAAGAAGCAAATGGTGTCTTTCTTGCACGTTCTTTTATTACAGAACCACCTAATATTTTATATCCTCATACTTATGCTGAAAGTATAAAACATAGTCTTACTAAATTAGGAGCCGATGTAGAAATATTTGATACAAAGTATATGCAAGAACATAAAATGGGTGCGCTACTTGGAGTAGCGCAAGGCAGTAGTAAAGAACCAAAATTAGTAGTTATTAAATGGAATGGTGCAGATATACAACATAAAAGTATTGCCTTTATTGGAAAAGGAGTAACATTTGATACTGGTGGTATCTCATTAAAACCTACACGAGGTATGGAAGCAATGAAATATGATATGGCTGGATCTGCTGTAATAGTGGGTGCAATGCATATTTTAGCAGAACGAAAGGCTCGCATTAATGCTGTTGGTGTATTAGTTCTTGTAGAAAATGCAATAGATGGCAATGCACAAAGGCCTAGTGATATAGTAGTCTCAATGTCTGGCCAAACAATAGAGGTACTCAATACTGATGCAGAAGGTAGATTAATTCTTGCAGATGCTTTATGGTATACGCAAAATAGATTTGCACCGCAATGTATGATTGATCTTGCAACTTTAACTGGGGCAATTATAGTAGCGCTTGGTACTAATGAATATGCTGGACTCTTTTCAAATAATGAAGAACTCGCTGCACGTCTTATCAGTGCAGGTGATGAGGTTAATGAAAAACTTTGGCGCTTTCCTATGAATGATATATATAACAAAAAGTTAAATTCAGAAATTGCTGATATGCGTAACATTGCACCCGCAGGATATGGTGGAGATAGTATTATTGCTGCACAGTTTTTAAGTCGTTTTGTTAATAATACTTGTTGGGCGCATTTAGATATTGCAGGCACCTCATGGCAGGATTCAGAATCCGATTTGTGTCCTATAGGAGCAGTGGGATTTGGTGTGAGATTACTTAATACATTAGTACAAAAGTATTACGAGATAGTATAATCATATACAGTACAAGCGAAATTACTGATGAAACATACATTACTTTCACTCTATCTCTTCAACAATTTCATTTTGTGCAATATCCTAAAATCTTTAGAGTGATATATCATTTTGATTATATTCACTTCAAACTTGCAAATCCTCATGAGAGGGTATAGAATAATTGCTATTTCTCTACGCAATAACATTGTACTTAAATGAATTGGTTATTGGTGCTTCTCTCATTAGTAATTTTGATTTTATTAATTTTATCATTTTTATTTTCAGGAGCAGAAATAGGACTGACTACCATCAGTCGATCTCGAGTGAATAAGCTAAAACTAGATGGTAATAAACGAGCACATATAATATCTCTCTTATTGAGTAAAAAGGAATTAACAATAGGTACAATATTATTTGGTAATACAATTATTACTCTAACTTATTCTGCACTATTCACAGCAATTTTTATAAATTTTTTTGGTAATGAAAGTATTGTGCTCTCAACAATTATAATGACTTTTTGTATTTTATTGTTTTGCGAAATGTTACCTAAAACTTATGCTATGCAAAATCCTGAAAAATTCGCATCATTTTCTGCGTATTTTTTACTCTTTTTTGTAAAATTTTTTTCTCCATTAACATTAGCAATACAATGTATTGTGAATCTTATCTTGACATTATGTGGATTACATAAAGATAAAGAAGTTATTTCTGCAGCTGATGCTATGCGTAATATGCTTACCTTACATCATAGTGATGGTACTATGTTACAGAGGGATTTAGAAATGTTAAGTAGCATTCTTGATTTGGCTGAGACTAAAATATCACAAATCATGACATATAAGAAGCATTTATTCTCTCTTAATATCAATCAAAATAAAGAAGCATTGATAGAGAAAATTTTAACTAGTAGTTATAGTAGGATTCCATTATGGAATAAAGATATAGAAGATATTATAGGAGTGATTCACGTAAAAGATCTTATAAATGTTTTACGTGAAAAGAATAATAAAATAGAAGATATACAAATTACAAAAATTATTTCAAAACCTTGGTTTATATCAGAAAGTACGTTACTTAGTGTACAGCTACATAATTTTCGTCAGAATAGAAAACATTTTGCACTTGTGATAGATGAATATAAATTATTGCAAGGTATAGTCACACTTGAAGATATCTTAGAAGAAATAGTAGGAGAAATTTCAGATGAGCATGATTTAACTACAGATACTTTTATATATAATATTTCCAATGAAATTTATCATATTGCAGGAAAAGCGAAAATTAAAGATATTAATCAACAATTACATTTAGAATTACCTGAAGATTCTACAACTCTTTCAGGTATGATTATAAAAGAGAGAGGATACATTCCCGAAGAACGAGATGAATATGTTATGTATGGTTGTCTCTTAAAAATTTTAAAAAAAAATAAAAATATGATTATTCTTGTTGAAGTACAGATAAACACTGATAATGATACTATCTCTATTACTAATTAAAACATCTTGATAAAATGTCATACAGTAAAATATAAATTATATAGATATAACAAATAAAAACAGGGAGTAATATAAAGTAAAGATAGAATATTACTATATAATATATGATATATATCAATATAAGAGACAATGTAATATGAAATCATTTTTTATATTCACTCTTTCTAAGAGAAATTTTTTTTGCGATAAATACAGTGAATAATAAAATTATTATTGGAATTAGTGGCGCATCCGGTGCGATTTATGGATTACGAATCTTAGAGATATTAAAAGAGATGAATAAATCTTGTAATCATTCTGATGTAATAAAAAAATCTTATGAAATACATTTAGTAATCAGTCAGGCCGGAAAGATGACATTATCTCATGAAGTCCATATGCAATTAGAAGATATTACTTCACTTGCAGATTTTTACTACTCTGAAGATAAGATTGGTGCAAGAATAGCAAGCGGGTCATTTAAAACATTAGGAATGATTATAGCTCCGTGTTCTATAAAAACAATGTCAGAAATAGCATCTGGTGTGACTACTACGCTATTAACAAGAGCTGCAGATGTCACCCTAAAAGAACGTAGAAAGTTAATCATGATGGTCCGAGAGTCTCCTCTGCATCTTGGACATCTCAAAAATATGTTAAAACTCACAGAGATGGGTGCTATTATTGCACCTCCAGTGCCAGCTTTTTATATGCAGCCAAGATGTATAAATGATATAATTAATCATTCTGTAAATAAAGTGCTAGATATGTTTGATATTACATTGTCTAATCTACATATTTGGCAAGGAATATAAGAAACGAAATGTCTGCAGTAATTATTGATGGTAATAAAATATCAAAAATTCTCTATGAGAGTTTATCACAAAGAATTTCTCAGTTATATAGAGAATATCATATTATTCCTTGTCTCAGAGTAATTCTTGTAGGTAATCATCCAGCAAGTCAATTATATGTACGTAATAAACAAAAATGTGCAGAGTCAATAGGTATTCAATCTGAAGTTATTCTTTTATCTTCTAAGACATCAGAAGATCAACTAATAGACAAGATTAATGAATTCAATCAAGATCATTCTGTACATGGTATTTTAGTGCAATTACCCTTACATAAGAATATTAATTTATCCAAAATAATGAATATGATTAACATAGAAAAGGATGTAGATGGATTTCATAATGAAAATATTGGTAAATTAGTAAAAGGAGATAAAACATCTCTTATATCTTGTACTCCCAAAGGAGTTTTATATCTTCTAAAATCAATTGAACATACTCTATCAGGTAAACATGCAGTAATACTTGGTAGATCTAATATAGTAGGTAAGCCAATGTTTCATCTTCTATTACAAGAAAACTGCACTGTTACGATGTTACATTCAAAGAGTAACAATTTATCTCAATATTGTGCTCAAGCTGATATACTAGTTGTAGCAGTTGGTATTCCTTCTTTTGTACAGTCTCATTGGATAAAGCAAGGAGCTATAGTCATAGATGTTGGGATCAACTATGTAATCAATGCACAAGGACAAAGAAAGATTATAGGTGATGTAGACTTTGAGCCCATAAAGGGAAAAGCGCTAGCTATTACACCCGTACCAGGTGGAGTAGGACCAATGACTATTGCCTCTCTTATGGTCAATGTTTTTATTGCTGCATGTATCCAAAATAGAATTGATATATGCATGATATAAAAAATAATATTCCTATAATTATTAGAGATTGTATTTTTCATATCGTATTCATCAGTGAAATAAGACGTACTATTACATTACAATATTGACTATCTTATTTTGTACTATATATACAGAGCGTACTTGATTGACATTAATTTTATTAGATACGACTTGCATAGCGATTGTTTGTAACTCCCCTTCAGATAGATCAATGGTGACTCTCATTGTAGTGAATAATTTACCATTGATTTGTATGGCAACAGTGATCATATTGTCAATTAGTAAAGTTGTATTAGCGTTTGGCCAAGGCTGTAGATATAGCATATCTTGTCCACCTATTTCCTGCCATAAGTGTTCAGCTAAATGTGGTATAAAAGGTTCTATGACTCTTATAAGAATTAATATACCCTCATTAATCACTGCTTTTCCAATTTTAACATCTATTGCAGCTATTAAGTGTGTCATTTGTCGAAATTTTGCTATCACACAATTCAATTTACAGCTCTCTAAATCATTAGTCAAATCTTGTAATAGTTGATGAATCTTTTTTCTATATTCTAGAAGTTGATTGTGATTAATAAATTTTGTCGTCTCATATATTTGCTTAATAGAAGTATATTCTATCAGAGAAAGCGATTTTAATTCTCTAATCATACGCCATAACTTATTTATATAACGAGAGCAACCTACTATACCATAGTCAGACCATTCTATATCTTTTTCTGGAGGAGTATCTGAAAGCATAAATAATCTAGCAGTATCAGCGCCATACTTTTCAATGATTCTCTCTAAATCTACAATATTCTTTTTAGATTTACTCATTTTTTCAACTTTACCGATCTGAATATTAATACCTTGTGCATTGCATTTTTTATATTCTTCAGGGGAGAGCCACTGATCATGTTCATCTCTATAAGTAGCATGACATACCATACCTTGAGTAATTAAAGTAGAAAAAGGCTCTTCGATATTAAAATATCCACATTTAGTTAAAGCGCGACAAAAAAATCTTGAATAAAGAAGATGTAAAATAGCATGCTCTATACCACCTATATAATAATCTACAGGTAAAAAATGATGACATGATTCTTTATTAATAGCATGATTCTCATCACAAAAAGCAGCAAAATACCAAGAAGACTCAAAGAATGTATCAAATGTATCAGTTTCACGTTCTGCGTCTTTACCACATTTTGGACAATTGACCAATTTCCATGATAGAAGTCTATCAAGTGGGTTACCACCACTAATAAAATCTATGTTATTATATGGCAGAACGACAGGAAGATCTTGTTCTGGTACTGGTACAGTACCACAATCTTTACAGTATATAATAGGAATAGGACATCCCCAATATCTCTGTCTTGAAATACCCCAATCATGTAAATTATATTTAATTGTTCTGATACCTTGTCCCTGTTTTTCTAGTTCTATAATTGCTATTTCTTTTATTTCATTTAATGTCAAGCCGTGTAAGCATTGATCATGAAATGCTGCATTATGATAAGGAACATTAGTGGAATTTAAAGTGTCTATAGTACATATATAATCAAAAAAAGCTTCCGGAAGAATATCTGAATTATATTTTTCTTTAAATGTACAACTATATGTATCTTGTTTAGGAAGTCCTAAAATCACTTTTTCTGGAAATTCTGTGTATGCAATATTTGTAATATAAAGAGGTACTTCCTGTTGTATATAAGGATGAGTAACATGCAATCCGGTAAAAATTCCCACTTTCTTTTCTTTACTATCAGTATGTAATTTTAGAATAATATTTGTCATATTAAAGCATGATTCTATCGTCCATTGACCTTGTGAATTCATATGAATGAATTTTACTGATAATCTCCTAGAGGAATCTAATAGGATGAAAGAGATAATTTTTTGTATCATAGGATGATCTGCTGACAACACACAAAAAGAGATATCTAATAAAGCATGAGGATAACTTGTAAAGGTTTGTATCCTCTGAGAGAAACCAATTATTTCAAGATTTATAGTGACACCTTCAGATTTTCCTATCCAATGCTCTTGCATGGTTTTAACTTTTTCTGGCCAATTTTTTAAAGTTTTTAGAGAGTCTAGTAAATCTTCAGTGAAATCAGTAATTTTTAAAAACCATTGAGGTAATTTGCGTTTTTCAACAGTGGCACCTGATCTCCACCCCCTACCATTAATAACCTGTTCATTTGCAAGTACTGTGTTATCTTTCGTATCCCAATTTACCCATGCATCTTTTCGATAAGCAAGTCCATTTTTCATAAAATCTAAGAAAAATTTTTGTTCGTGTTGATAATAATCAGGTTGACATGTAGTAAATTCCCGATTCCAATTATAAGATAAGCCAATAGATTTTAACTGTATCTTCATATTATAGATATTCTCTTGCGTCCATTGTACAGGATGTACATTATAATTTCTTGCAGCATTTTCAGCTGGTAAGCCAAATGCATCCCAACCAATAGGATGTAGTACCGCATATCCCATTGCTCTTTTATAACGCGCTATTACATCTCCTATAGCATAGTTTCGTAGGTGCCCCATATGAATTTTGCCAGATGGATATGGAAACATTGCTAGAACATAGCATTTTTCTTGTTTGCTATCTCTATCAATAGTAAAATTCCACTTTTCTTGATATAGTTTTTCAACTGTGTGAAAATCGTATTTCATATTATATTAAATTTCATTACAAATTATATTGACCGTTTTGCAATTCACAGAATAATCTATTGAATAAAAAAGATTAAATATTAATATATTTTATCCTATTACTATAAATGAAACTATAATACTCGTTGTAATCTAGAATCAAGAGAAATATCTGCATTTCTAAAATATGAATTTATATTATTAATTGTCTTGAATAAAATTACCACTGATAATAACATTATCTCCTCTTCATATATCTTAAGTAAGTATTATTGCGTTTTAAAGAAGGGAGAGAAGGAGATATATATTAATATCTCCTTCTCTTTTTCCCGAGCAATACAATCTGCTCTCACATACAAGCTTTATGAAGCACTCTTATAACATATGAATATAGATAATATTGAATACTATCTCATAATCGCTAAACGGTAAATTCTCCGGACGGAATGGGATTCGAACCCATGGTACGATTATTACGTACGTCAGTTTTCAAGACTGATACCTTAAACCACTCGGTCATCCGTCCGTCCCTTTTATACAAAAAGATGATACGATATGCAATATATAAAAACTTTACTTTCCGATACAAAAATTACTAAATATATTATCTAATATCTCTTCATTACTGATGATACCAGTCATGATATCTAATTCACGTGCTGCAAGTCTGATATTTTCTAACATTAGCTCAATTGGATTGTTTAGGTTAAAATTTTGTAAGTAATCTAATGCATGTTGCATACAGTTTCTATGTCTTTGTCTAGTAATGAGAGGATGATCTTTTATATTACATGCAAATTTTTGTTCTATTTTGTGTTGAATGACAGCAAGTAATTTTCTTATTCCTATGCCTGATAATATAGAAATAGGAATCCACTCTATTCCATTAATGAATATACTCTCATCATTATTAATAGTATCAGCTTTACTGAATACATAAATAGTATTATTATCCTGATGAACTTGAGCCATAAGAGTTACATTTTGTGTAAAGGGAAGTAATAATATTCTTAAATCAGCGTCAAGAGCAATCTTTTGTGCTCTTCTAATACCTTCTAGTTCTATTGGATCGATACTCTCTCGAATTCCAGCAGTATCGGA
This sequence comes from Wolbachia endosymbiont of Howardula sp., assembly GCF_025021925.1. Lineage (GTDB taxonomy): Bacteria > Pseudomonadota > Alphaproteobacteria > Rickettsiales > Anaplasmataceae > Wolbachia. The sequence continues at coordinate 347,163 of NZ_CP092368.1, forward strand.
AAGTATAATTGGAAATCCTCCAATTTCAAGATGCGATTCTAGTATATCTCTTGTTGTACCAGGAAATTTTGATACAATTGCAGCGTCACGTTTTACTAAGACATTAAATAATGTTGATTTTCCTACATTTGGTTCACCAGTGAGCACAATATGTAATCCACCTTCTCGTATTCTTTCTCCTCTTTTATCATTGATGTGATCTTGTATAGAAAGTATTAAGGATTGTACTATATTATTAATTTCTTTTAACTCATTGATATCTATTGGTATTTCTTCTGGAAAATCCATATAAACTAAAATTTTGGATTGTATATTTATTAGTGTTGTTCTCCAAATATTATATACATTCTCTAATGCTCCTGACATTTGTCTAATTGCTTGTCTTGCTTGTATTGCTGTTTGAGCATCTATTAAATCTGCAATTCCTTCTATTTTGGTTAAATCATATTTACCATTTAAAAAAGCTCTTAGTGAAAATTCTCCAGGTTGTGCTATTACAAAGATTTTTGATAATTCCTCCATTATCATCTTTATGACTGCAATACTACCATGTACTTGTAGTTCTATTACATCTTCACCAGTAAAACTATTTGGAGCAGGAAAGTAAAGAAGCATTCCATGGTCTATTAATTGATGAGTTCTATCATATATGTCAACTAAAGTGGCATATCTTGGTTGCAACTTGACATTCACATGTAAATGACTTAAAGTATTGAGCGCGTTTCTACCTGAAATTCTAATGATTGCAATTCCAGATTTACCATAGGGAGTAGACAATGCAAAGATAGTGTTATCTATATATTCCATAATTTAATATTATCAGAGTACTGAGTCTGATAATATCAGATATATATAGTATTCTTAACACAATTATTACAAGTATAGTATACAATATGTCATTCAGCATTAACAATGTATTGTACATAGGAAACATTGTAAAGAGATTATCAGTAAATCAAAGAATATCAATGTTTCAAATCCATAAGATAATTTATATAAGTTAAATATATTGTCTGATCTCATATCTTGTGATAATCTTTATACTCTATATTTCACTTGTAATTATGACATTAATAATCGGCGCTAAAGTAAAAAACATTCTCAATTATTATGAAAGTGAAAATCCTGGAGTAAAATCAAATATTGTACGTCTATTAACACACGGAAGACTTGGTAATACTGGTAAATTAGTTATACTACCTGTAGATCAGGGTTTTGAACATGGGCCTATTAAAAGCTTTGAAAGCAATCCTGAGGCATATGATCCATGTTATCATTTTCAACTTGCAATAGAATCTCAGGTAAGCGCGTTTGCTGCACCAATTGGTATCATTGAATCTAGTGCTTCTACTTATGCAGGTATGTTACCATTGATTTTAAAGCTTAATAGTTCTTATTCTTTATTGCATTCCAATACTATATCTTATGATCAAGCAATTACTGCTTCTGTGCGAGATGCATTACGCCTAGGATGTACAGCTGTTGGATTCACGATATATCCTGGTGCAGATAAATGCTATGATATGATAGAGGAAGCACGTGCGATCATCGCTGAAGCTAAATCTTACGGTCTTCCAACGATATTATGGTCTTATCCACGTGGCATAAATCTTTCTAAATCAGGAGAAACGGCAATTGACATCATTGCATATGCTGTACATATAGCTGCTTTACTAGGTGCTCATATAATCAAAGTAAAACTTCCAACTCAGCACTTAGAAAATGAACAAATAGAGGCACACAGCATTGAATTATTATCTCAAAGAATAGAATTTGTCAAGAAATCGTGTTTTGTAGGAAAAAGAATATTGCTTTTTTCTGGCGGATGCTCAAAACATATAGATGATATTTTATATGAAGTCACAGAAATCTCTCGAGGTGGTGGTCATGGCTCAATGATTGGACGAAACGTTTTTCAAAGAAAAAGAGAGGACGCCTTATCTATGTTGAGGGAAATCATGAAAATCTATGCTACATGATCAAAAATAACATTCAATTTTCTTTGGCTGGGTGGCAGAATGGCTTATGCAGAGGATTGCAAATCCTTTTATATCGGTTCGATTCCGATCCCGGCCTCTAATTTTTATATTGATAACATTATAATATACTATTAATGATGATGATTCTCTGCGATAGATTAAGTAATAAAATAAATGAATTATAAATGTGCATTTAATAGTGGATTGATTGTAAATGCAATATATAATAAGAGTGGATTGCATACTGAATATATAATTCATCATTACATTAACACATATACAAGACATGAATTATATAAATACTTGTGATAAGATATTCAGACAACTACTATTCTTGTTACCTCCTGAAACTGCACATAATGTAACAATTTTGCTTTTAAAGAAAATACCTAGTAGAACACTAGAAGAACTACCGAATTCTTTAAATATAAATTTTTTTGGTCAGAAGATAAGCAATCCAGTAGGATTAGCTGCTGGATTTGATAAAAATGCAGAAGTGATGCGCTCTATGAGATCATTTGGATTTGGATTTTTGGAAGTAGGTACCGTCACAAAATATCCACAATATGGTAATAAAAAACCAAGAATTATTCGATTGATTAAAGAACGCGGGTTAATTAATAAATTAGGATTTAATAATAAAGGTATAGAGTATCTTCTGACGCAAATCAATAACTTCAAACTTAATAACTGTGTTTTTGGTGTTAACATAGGAAAAAATAACACATCAGGAAATATAATAGATGATTATGTTGATTTAGTAAAAAAGTTATATGGCAAAAGCAGTTATATTGCTATCAATATTTCTTCTCCAAATACTCCTCATCTACGTAATTTACATAATAAAGAAGCATTATCAGAACTATTACAAGCAATTACAATTACCTGTAATGCAATAAAGAGTGATAATGTCATAACTCGTATTATGCTAAAAATATCACCAGATATAGATGATCAAACTAAAGAAAATATTGCTGAACTTGTATTAACTTATAAAATTGATGGTTTAATAGTAAGTAATACTACTATCAGTCGTGATCATTTATATGATTATAAACACACTATAGGTGGTGTAAGCGGTACTCCACTTTTTAAACTTTCAACTGAATTATTGCAAGATATGTATACTCTTACTAAAGGCAAGATATTTATAATAGGATGTGGAGGTATTTCAAATGGTAGTGAGGCATATATGAAAATAAAATCAGGAGCTTCTGCAGTACAATTATATACTGCATTCATATATCAAGGTCCTCAAGTAATCAATACTATTAACCTAGAACTTGCAGCTCTCTTAAGAAGAGATGGATTTGTTAATATCACTGATGCAGTAGGATGTAATTGTAAATTTTAAAGAGTATTAAATATCCTGTTAAAAAAATATATGTTTTTTACTCTAAATATATAGTAGAATATTCTGCTTATTACAATCATAAACATGACAACCTTACATAATTCAATATATAAAGTGATTAATTATAAGTTCATCAAAGATTCTCTATTAGAGGAAGCATTGACACATCCCAGTGCAAATAAAAGGAATAGTAAAAAACAGATAATTAACTATGAAAGATTAGAATTTTTAGGTGATAGTATTTTAAATATGGTAATATCTCAGATATTATTTAAACTTTTTCCAGAAGAAAAAGAAGGAGCCTTAGCTAAGAGAAAAACTCATTTAGTCTGTGGTACAACTATTACTAATGTTGCGCAAGAAATAGGATTAAGTGATTTTATAATCATGAATAATAATATGTCTTGTAATATCAGAAAGTTTAGCTCAAGAAATTTAGAAAATGCACTTGAAGCATTAATAGGTGCAATTTATATTGATGGAGGATTTCAACATGTTGAACAATTCATTGCTCAGTACTGGGAAAAGTTAGCTAAAAATACGCTCCTTCCTCCTCAAGACTCTAAAACCTCGCTACAAGAATGGACTCAAAAACATATATTACCTTTACCAAAGTATACTGTAATAAAACAAACTGGACCAGCGCATAATCCTGAATTTACTATATCTGTATATATTAAAGGTTATGATAATATACATGCATGTGATTATAGTAAAAAATCTGCTGAGCAAAAGGCAGCTAAACGTATGCTAGACCAGGTGTCATTATTAACACACTTCACTAATTAATTTAATTAGTTACTTAATAAATGATTACTATCAGAAAGAGATCGTTTGCCAATAATTAAAAGAAACCTCTTAGTTTTCTAGAACGACTTGGGTGTTTTAATTTTCTTAACGCTTTTGCTTCTATCTGTCTAATTCGCTCGCGTGTCACATTAAAAATTCTCCCTACTTCTTCTAATGTATGTTCCTTACCATCTTTACCAAGACCAAAACGCATTCTTAAAATTCTCTCTTCTTTTGGTGTTAAAGTAGCAAGCACATTAGTTGTAATACCACGTAAATCTGCAAGTACAGCAGCATCTTCTGGTTTAGAGACTCTTTTATCTTCTATACAATCACCAAATGTACTACTATCATCTTTACCAGTAGGAGATTCCAGACTAACTGGATCTCTTGCTATTTTCATAACTTTACGTATTCTATCTATTGGCATAATTAATTCGATACTGAGTTCTTCTAATGTAGGTTCTCTACCCATTTCATGAGACATTTTTCTAACAGCTCTGTTGATCTTACTGATTATTTCTACCATATGTACTGGAATTCTCACTACTTTAGACTGTTCAGGTATTGCACGAGTAATAGATTGTCTGACCCACCATGTACCATATGTTGAAAATTTATATCCACGTTTATAATCAAATTTATCTACAGCTTTCATCAGACCGATGTTGCCTTCTTGTATTAAATCAAGTAGTGCAAGACCTCTATTTGAATATTTTTTAGCAATTGATACAACTAGTCTCAAATTTGCTTTTATCATCTCTTGCTTTGCTTCATATACTTCTCGTTCATGTTTTTGAATAATTTGCACTAATTGTTTAAATTCTGTTGAAGTCTCTGATGGTAAATATTGCTTGATATTATTTAATGTAGATACAATCTCATTTGCATGATCTGCGATAAATCTGCGACATTTGTGTTTTAAATCTTCTGATATCAAGCTCATATTAGTATGATTTGAGATTAAAAAAATTAAATCTTGTAGCTCATAATCTTTTATAAATATTTCATTATATACTATGTAGAATTCATCTCTCTCAATATTATATTTTTTAGCCTCTAAAATAAGATTTGCTTCTTCAAGAATAATAGATCTATTGATATGATAAAGTTCTTGTACAATATTATTAACGGCAGTATCACTTAATTTCATTTGCAATGCTATTGACCATATTTGATCATATAAATCTTTATATACTAGTTGATTAGCATCAGTCTGAATAAGCTGTCTTGATATTCTCACTTGAGAAGTTAAAGCGATGATTTCATCTAACGCTACTATCACTTTTGGAAGTAAATCGTTTTCCATATCGATAATAGATACATTTAAATTTGTCACATTTATATCTTCATCATCGTGTTTGATATTCATTTTTTTATCATTTTCATAATCATTATACTTCTGAGTATGACGTTCTAAAATATTCTTTTCTTCTTTTACATATTCATTTTCTGATTTTACTGTAATATTAAACTCAGAATGATACATTGCATCTAAATCAATAATTTCTCTCAATAGGAGAGTACCATTACTTAAGTTGTCACGCCAAGTTTGGATTATTTGCAATGTCAATGATGCTTCAATAAGTGCACGTAACATATCTCTCTTTTCAGATTCAATTTTTTTTGCTATTTTTATTTCATCTGTTCTTGATAAAAGCTTAACAGAGCTCATATCTTGTAAGTACATTCTAACAGGATCATCATTCTGCACTGATATGCTAGTAATATTTGGAGAGATCTCTTCATCTATTTTACTATCTTCATGAGTAATATGAGAATCTTCTTCATCTTCTTGTACTTCAAGCGTATTAATACCTGCATCTTGTAATAAAGAAATCGTATCGTCTACAAATTCAGATGAAAAGTGTTCATCTGGCACTTTACTTTGTATATCATCAAAAGTGATAAATCCTCCTCTTTTGATGCTTTTAGTCACTAATTCTCTAATAATTTTTTTTTTCTCTTGTATACTATTAATCACTGACATCATTACCTTTATAGAATCTAAATATTTATTAGCAAGTTTTACTTATTATTAATGTATATTATATTTTAATATTATTTCTTACATGAGATAGAGAATTTATTTACGTATAATAATTATCATTAATTGTACCAAACTGTTCTTCTATCTTGACTATTATAGATAATCCAACTGAAAATGTTGCAATTCCCACTACAATTGCAGTTAGCATTAATACATGTGGTACAGGATGACTGTATATATCACAATCTGTCATGAATATTGGAGGTAAGGAACTTTTAATATATCCTAAGGAAATATAGAATAATAAAACAGATGCTTGCAAAATACTTATTCCTGTCATTTTTTTGATTAAATTGTCATCATTTATGACAATAAATAAACCCAATATCATGAGAACGATCACAATGATATAATTAAATAAAACCATTACTCTCTCTTGAGAGAAAACTCTCTATATATTATTAACATGGATGTGCATACAGTAAATTGTACACCTAATTCTACTAAAAGTATACCAAGTTTTTGTCCAGTGATTATTCTATATGATAATGCATTATAAGATAAAAAATTTTTTCCAAATAACATAGGTATCATACCTGTACCTAAATAAATAAATATACCAAGCACACTAACAAATTTCATTATAGAATAAGAGAATGTTTTGAGTGTAATCGAGATACCAAATATCATAGAATATAAGATTATTCCGGAGGAAGTAATAATACCTGCTTGAAAACCTCCACCTGGAGTGGAATCACTATGAAATAGTACATATAAACCGAATAAAATAATATATGGAATTATTAAAAATGCAACCATATTGAGTATATAATCTTTATGCATCGTATTGCTCTTTATCTTTTTTTAATATTAATGTTATACATAGTGCAGAAGTAAAGACTACTAAAATCTCTCCGAGAGTATCATAACTACGAAAACTTGCTAAAATAGCTGTCACAATATTAGGAATACCAATTTCTTCTTGTGTTTTCTCTATGTAATTAGGTTTCATATTCATATGAATCGGAGTATCAGACATACCAAAAACTGGCATATAACTCATAAAATGAGTAATCAATATCATTAAAAATATCATTAAAATAATCCTGATAGGAGAATATCGAATATTGAGCTTATGTTTCTTAATCAAGCCGAGTCCAGTACATGTCAATACTGTACTCAATCCAGCCCCTACAGAAGCTTCAGTAAGCGCGACATCAGGTGCATTAAGAGTGACATATGCAAGTGTATTGAGAACACTAAATACACACATTAGAATATTGGTGATCAATAAATGTTTAGAAAGTATTATATATACTGTTATTATAATTAATATTAAGAGTAATATTGTATTTAAGACTTCAAACACTTGTCAGTTTCTTTAGAACAATTCTTGTGATCTTGATAATATATATGAGCTAAAATATAACTATTGGTTGCACTAGAAATCCAAATCATTATTACTAATAATAATATCTTAAAAGTATTAAATGCTAATTTATCTTGCATAATGAAGCCAATTAACATCAATGTTGCTCCACTCGCATCTGTGATACAAGAGATATGTAATTTAGAATATAAATGATCAGAACATCGTATGATTCCTATATTTGCAATTCCTATGAAACAAATTCCTAATATAATACAAATCTTGCCTATCATCTAATATTTAATAATTTAAATTTCATAAGAGATATACTTGATAGTATACCTATACTGCTGTATACAAGTGCAATATCAATTAAAAATTGAATATTATAAAGCACTGAAATTGACGTTATAAGCAAAATCACTTGTGTGATAAAATGATTAAAAACCAATACCTTAATATATATATTATGCGACTGAATCAACATTACAAGCAACATTACTAATAAAAAGAATAGTAATATGTAAATTATACATTTAATCATTTATAGTGCATGAACTCTCTGTATGAACTTATAAAATATCATTATTTACTAATGATCAGAAAAACTTTCTGTAAAATGCATTTTATCAATTTTATTTATTAAACTATAAGTTTTTGTATTATATACATTACTAGTCATATTCTCTTTACATCTCTCTACTAATAAATCAAATAATTCATATATATCTACTTCTTTATTTGCTATTTCATGCAATGAAATGACTGTATTTTTATGCATCTTATACTTACTTGCTGGAATAGCATTTAGCACACCTGTATTGAGATCATAGGTTCTTTGGCTCGCTAATAAGAGTAATTTGAAACGATTATCAATATTTTCTATACACTTTTCTACGATAACGTCATTCATAAATGATATATTTAAGACTAAATTTAGGTTAAACCTTAGTAGCAAAATAAGAAAAATTTGTCAAGTATTTTTCCAGTAAAAATATGTATTGCGTAATAAATTGTATATTTCGTGAATATTGTTTCATGTATTCAGAAATTTTAATATGTATATAATATATGCATATTACACACTAAATCTAGTGTCTATGAATTTGCAATATAGTTGGTATATATTATAGTGATAAACTATGAAAATTTAATACTTATAAAATATGATTGTGTCAAATGATGCGTATAATGACATAAACAATATTTGACTCTCTAAACTTGAATTGCTAGTTAATAATTTTATATTATTGTATAATATTAAAGTTAAGTTACTATGATATCAGTGATTGTAATCAATATTATATCAAGAATTTATTGGAATATTGTGATTTTAATCTACACTGTGATATATTAATAATATCATATTATGTGTAATATTACAATATACAAAGATGTCGCTGTTGTTATGGGTAGTGAATCTGATAAAGTGACTATGAATCACTCTATCGAGATGTTACAAGTACTGAGAATTCCATATGAAGTATATATAATCTCTGCACATAGAACACCAGAAAGATTATTTAAATTTGCTAAATCTGCACAACAAGTAGGATTTAAAGTAATAATAGCAGGTGCAGGTGGTGCCGCTCACTTACCTGGAATGATTGCATCACTCACTTTTTTACCTGTTATTGGTGTACCTATTTGTAGTAAATATCTAAATGGATTAGATAGCCTATTATCTATAGTACAAATGCCCAAAGGGGTGTCTGTATCTACTATGTCTATAGGAACAAGTGGCGCATATAATGCTGCTATCACTGCAGCATCGATATTAGCGTTATCTGATGATCAGATAGCATGTAGATTACATATATGGAGACAACAACAGACAAATGAAATTAAAGATAAGCCATAAGTATGACTCTTTCGCAAGAAGTATTGATTTATATAGTATATGTCATATCATTATGTATGACATATACATAAATTTTTTAACAAAATTACTACTTATGCTATTTATTCACTTAGTGAAATAGTAGTTTGTATGTATAAATATTATTAGATAAGTATTAAGCAAAAAGTTTAAGATATGAATATAAATAAGACTATAGAAATATGTGCACCAAACACCCTAGGAGGTGAATCTATTACGGAAGGAATAATAAAAATTAAAACGAACATTGGAGCGATTGTCAAGCTTGATGAACTGATCTTTGAAATTGAAACTGATAAAACAGCACTAGAATTAACTGCAGAAGTCTCTGGGAAAATTACTAAAATATTTGTCGAAGAAGAGGAAATCATTAGTCCTGGTCAGATATTAGCAATTCTATCCGTAGAGGAACATATTGCAGAAAATACAAATGAACAAGAAAAATGCGTTATTCAATCTATACGATCATCTCCTGCAGCAAGTAAAATCATACAAGACACTGGTATTAATGCAGAAAGTATTAAAGGAACTGGAATTGATAAGAGAATAACAAAAGCAAATATTATAGATTATATTAATACAAATCAAAGTTCTCTAATCACACAGAATCTTCAGTCAGTCAAAGAAATGAAAAATAATCATCGAACAGAAACACGAGTAAAAATGAGTCCTATTAGAAAAATAATTGCTTCTCGATTAAAGGACTCACAAAATACTGCTGCTATCTTAACTACATTTAATGAAATTAACATGACCAATGTGATTGATTTAAGAGCAAAATATAATGAAGTTTTTGAAAAGAAATACGGAGTTAAGCTTGGTTTTATGTCCTTTTTTATAAAAGCAGTAATACAATCTCTAAAAGAAATTCCTGAGATTAATGCTGAAATTATAGGTGATGATATTATATATAAACATTATTATGATATAGGATGTGCAGTGAGCACAGATAAAGGACTAGTTGTACCAGTGATTAGGAATGCTCATCAGATGTCCTTTTCTGAAATTGAATTAACTATAGCCAATTTAAGTAAAAAAGCTCGCATAGGTAAGTTGCAAGTATTAGAAATGAAAGGAGCCACTTTCACTATTTCAAATGGTGGGATATATGGCTCTTTACTGTCTACTCCTATCATTAATCCTCCGCAATCTGGAATCCTAGGTATGCATGCAATACAAAAAAGACCAGTTGCTGTAAATAACGATATATTGATTAAATCTATGATGTACGTAGCACTATCATACGATCATAGAATAGTTGATGGTCAAAATGCAGTCACTTTTCTTGTTAAGATTAAAAATTATATTGAAGATCCAAATAGATTACTTTTAGAAGTATAATATAATACAGAAGAGAGAGATCACAAGGTTTATCTCTCAGATTGCAAAACTTCAGATATTGATTAAGAAGTTATTACCATATTAAGAAATTTTAAACCAAAAGATGATCTTAGTATGATATAACAATCTTATTATTAAAGAATCACATAACATTTGAATTGTATGAATATTCAATTAAAGAAATAAAATATATTATATATCGAGAAATGACCAAATATATAAAATTATATTGTTATATTATATACATTCATGAACAATCCGCTTAACATCCCTATATCATTGACGCATAATCATGCATAATATCATGATATAAAAAAATCTATTATTATTTAGTTTTATGCTAGATTCGTTTTTGATTTTTACGATTATAACTATGTTCTGCATTTTTATATTATCGCTGTTTTTTATAAGAAAGATATTCAGTAATACAAATCACATGATTTTAAAATCTTTCATGGAAATTGTACAGCATATTAATGCATTAGAACAAGAGATGAGAAATTTATCGAATCAAGAGCTTGCTAATAAAACTCAAGAATTTAAACAAAAATTAGCAACAGGGAACACACTTGACAATATTCTTGTACCAGCATTTGCTGTTGTACGGGAAGCAGCTCGTAGATTTCTTAATATGAGACACTTTGATGTTCAATTACTTGGTGGTATTACATTACATAATGGTATGATTTCTGAAATGAAAACAGGTGAGGGAAAAACATTAGTTGCAACTTTAGCAGCATATCTCAATGCCTTATCAGGCAAAGGAGTACATATTGTGACTGTAAATGATTATCTCGCAAAACGTGATATGGAATGGATGAGCAAATTATATCACGCACTTGATATATCTGTATCCTACATTGTCAACGATTTAAAAGATAATGAAAGAAAAGAAGCATATAATGCAGATATCATTTACTCTACAAATAATGAGCTTGCATTTGATTATTTACGAGATAATATGAAATTCTCGAAGGAGGATATGGTACAAAGAGGCTTTCATTATGCAATAGTGGATGAAGTAGATGCAATATTAATCGATGAAGCACGTACTCCACTGATTATTTCTGGACCAAGTGATCAGAATAACCAAATATATATTAATATAGATAGTATAATTACTCAATTAGTGACATCTGAGTATGAAATAGATGAAAAAAATAGAACTGTTTTTCTGACTGATAATGGTATTTCGAAAATTGAAGAATTATTAATTGAAGCTCATTTGATCAAGAAAAATTCCTCTCTATATGATACTAATAATATGAGAGTGATTCACTATATAGATCAAGCATTACGCGCTCATAAACTTTTCACAATTAATAAAGATTATATAGTCAAAGACAACAAGATAGTGATTATAGATGAATTTACTGGACGTATGGTAGAATCCAGAAGATATTCTGACGGTCTGCATCAGGCGCTTGAAGCAAAAGAGAAACTAAAGATTCAGCATGAAAATCAAACTTTAGCATCTGTAACATTTCAAAATTATTTTCGTATGTATAATAAACTCTCTGGTATGACTGGTACTGCTTCTACAGAAGCAGATGAATTATTAGATATATATAGACTCAATGTAGTACAAATTCCTACTAATGTGCCTGTACAAAGGATAGATCTTGATGATGAAATTTACGGTACATCGCAAGAAAAATATAATGCTGTACTAACATTTATCACAAAGTGTCAAAAACGCTTACAACCTATACTTGTTGGGACAGCAAGTATAGAACATTCTGAAAAACTATCTACTCTTTTACACAATCATTCCCTTAGGCATTCAGTGTTGAATGCCCGTTATCATGAGCAAGAAGCATATATAATAGCGCAAGCAGGAATACCAGGGAATATTACTCTAGCAACTAATATGGCAGGACGAGGCACTGATATTCAGCTTGGTGGAAATGTAGAGATGATTGCAAAACTAGAATTACAGAATATAAAAAATCATGATGAAAGAAAGAAAAAATTTCAAGAAATATTTGATAGAGTACAAGCAAATAAAATGCTAGCTATAGCAGCTGGAGGATTATGTGTCATTGGTACAGAAAGACATGAAAGCAGAAGAATAGATGATCAATTACGTGGACGTTCTGGACGCCAAGGTGATCCTGGTTTATCTAAGTTCTTTTTATCACTAGAAGATGATCTGATGAGAATATTTGGATCAGATAAAATGAGAAATTTTTTAAGGAAAGTAGGATTAAAGAATAATGAAGCAATTCATCATCCATGGATTAATAAAGCTCTTGAAAAAGCACAAAAAAAAGTTGAAGCAAGACATTATGAAATTAGAAAATCTCTGTTAAAGTTTGACTATGTTATTAACAGTCAACGTAAAGTAATTTTTGAACAAAGAAATCATATTATAGGTAATAGAGTTACTGATCTATATGAACTCTCTCAAGAAGTCAATAAAGCTACTATAGAAAATATAATAAAAAAAGGATATTACGAAGATTATATTGATAAAATAGCACAAGAATATGAGATAAGATATGGGATACAACTTGAAAAAACAGAATTATCACAGTGTTGTAATACAGAAGAGGCATTAGAGTATATTAATAAAAAGATACGTAATATTTTTACTTGTAAAGAAGAATATTGTAACAATCAAGAAAGTACAGATATGTGGCATACTATAGTTAAACAAGTAATGATTACTACACTAGATCACTTATGGAGAATACATCTTTCAACTTTAGAAAGTTTAAGACAGAGTATGAATTTGCGTGCAATGGGTCAAAAAGATCCAATAAATGAATTTAAACGTGAGTCTTTTTTAATATTTGAATCTATGCTTGAAAAATGGAAAATATTGACAATTTCACATCTAGTGCACTGTACATTTACACATTATAAACAAGGAAGCATTGCGCAAGAAAATTCTACAATTGAGATTATTATGCCAAAAGTATCTAGAAATGCTAAATGTCCATGTCATTCAGGTAAAAAGTTCAAACACTGTCATGGTAAGTTTAGTATCTCATACTCATAATAATATTAGTAATATGACATAAGGCAGATGAAGTCAACCCGATTCAGACTTCGAATATATTTTCGTTAATACTTTGATCATTATACATATGAGTATTAATTGATGCGATATACACTATATTATAATATGTGTATATATAATACTATTGATTATGATATTTGTATATTCGGCATCTTGCATGCTCTCGTTCTTGTTATTTGTTTATATAATAGTACAAAAATTAAGAGACAAAGATGCAGAATCGAAGACATATTTGTATCAGTTAGAGCAACAATTAGCAATTATACAACATAGTATAACAATTAAAAATAAAGAAATTACTGATTTAACAATACAAAAAGTACAACTTGATATTACATTACACACAGAACGTGAAGCACATAAAAAAGAAATCGAATTTCTCATTCAATCAGAAGAAAGAATTATTAATACCTTTAAACACCTCTCTATAGATGCATTACAGAAGAATAGTAATCATTTTATGAATTTAGCAAAAGATGTACTTGATAGTAAGATAAAAGAAACACACAGTGATTTTACAATCCGAGAAGAAAAAATGCATGAAGTTGTCAGACCAATACAAGAAAGATTAGAAAAATTTGATAATGAAATACGTAGTCTTGAAAAAGAAAGGGCAGGAGCATATGCTGGAATGAGAGAACAGATTCTCTTACTCATTAATCAAACTACAAACCTTGCACATGCCTTAAGCAAACCGCATATTAGAGGAAAATGGGGTGAAATGCAATTAAAAAGAGTAGTAGAAATGGCTGGAATGATAGAACATTGTGATTTTTTAACTCAACCAACAATACGAGATAAACATGAAGACACTATATTACGACCTGATGTAGTCATTAAAATGCCATCTGGTAAGCAGATCATCATAGATGCGAAAGTGCCACTTGATTCTTATCTTGATGCTCTTGCTCAAAAGGATGTACAACTGCAAAAGATAAAACTCAAGCATCATGCACTTACTATCAAAAAACATATACAATCTCTTGCAAAAAAAGAGTATTGGAATCAATTTGATAATACACCAGAGCTTGTCATTCTCTTTCTTACAGGAGAAGGAGTATTTAGTGCAGCGCTAGAATATGAGCCATCTTTAATAGAGATTGGCATCGAAAACAAAGTTATGATTGCCACGCCTATTACTTTAATTGCGTTGCTAAGAGCAGTAGCTTATGGATGGAAACAAGAAATGATCTCTGAAAATGCAAAACAAATCAGTGAATTAGGGCATATTATATATGAAAGAATGTGCACAATGAGCACACATTTTGATAATTTACGTAAAAGTTTAAAAAATGCTGTTGAACATTATAATCACACTGCTCATTCACTTGAGTCAAGAATCTTTCCATCTGTACGTACATTTACTAAACTGGGTATACATACACATAGTAAACATGTAATTCCTGCTAAGATAGTAGAATCTTCTCCATATGTTTTACATGTAAAAGAGCTATAATAGATTAAGTAATATAAATATATACTGTAATAGTATTTAGTCATCTAGTTGTATATCTTGAATATATTATTGGTTCGTTACAAGAAGTGATTGTCGTATGAATTCCAGTTTCCTAATAGGATCAGCACTTTGCGTAATAAGTCTCCCAATCACAATATAATCTGCACCTAAATTTATTGCACATTCTGGCGTTGAGATTCTTTTTTGATCATCTGCAAGAGTCTCTATACGTATTCCTGGCACAATCACTATAAAATCCCTGCCACATACTTTGTGTACTGCTTGTGCTTCGCATGCTGAACATACTATACCATACAAACCAATCTTTTTTGCAAATTTTGCAAGTAAGACTACTTGTGATTGTACTTCTCTTAATACTCCACATTCATTTAAATCATTATTATCGATACTAGTCAGAACGGTCACTCCTATCAATTTGATATTTGTACCATCAGCTGCATGTAATGCCTCTTGAAGCATTTTCGCTCCTCCCATAACATGTAATGTGACCATTGCAATATTAAGATGTGATATTACTTCGATAACACGTGATACAGTACTGGGAATATCATGAAGCTTTAAGTCTAAAAAAATAGGTATATTACATTTTGCAATTTCTCTCACTCCAGATAGACCATGAGCAGTAAAGAATTCCAATCCCAATTTAATCATACTAACTCTATTATATAGAGAGTGAGCAAATGCTATAGTCTTCTTTAAATTATGTGTATCTAATGCGCATATGATAGGTATCATAATATTAATTCTCTTAATCATGATTTCTATAATAAAGTGAATGACAATGTTGTGCAAATTTTTTGATGAGTTTACATGTGTCTAGAGAACACAATTAGCTCTTTTTTTTGTATCTTAATTCTTAAATTGCTTGATCTAGTGAGAATTGATATTAAATTAGCATTATTCTTCTATACTAATCATAAATTTACCATTTTCAGTAGTATATCCTTTTTGCATCACATTACTCCATACTACTCTCTTGATATGACATACATTACATAAATCTCTCTGAATAGAGTAATCGAATTTCTCTTCTTGTGTGTTTACTTTGATGATTACAGTATTAATCATATGTTGCATTGAGAAATTATGAGATGTCTTAATCTTTCTAATAATATTGAGTATGCTTATAACATTTTCTCCCATGTTATAAGCATATTTATAACATTTTCTATCTTCTTGTCTTGGCCAATTATTATGTATATGGATAGATTCATTGCTATATAATCGGTGATAGATTTCATCTGTAATATATGGTATAAAAGGCGCAAATAATCTCAAAAGAATATTGAGTACATATATTAAACTATATCTTGCACTTATTCTACCGTGATATATCACGATCTCAGAATATGCACGCTTTTTTACTAATTCGAGATAATTATTACAGAAATCCTTCCAAAAAAATGTTTCTATTGCAGTAAGAGCATCAGCATATTCAAATGATTCTAGCGATATTGTAGCTCTATCTCTCACTTGAGATAATTTATATAATATCCAATGATCTAGTGTTTCAGTGATATCATGATTAGTATATATATTATTATTTTTTTCTATGAATTGAGCGATAAACTTACTAGCATTCCAAAGTTTTGTAATCAGACGCTTCCCTATCTTTAATACATTTTCAGAATATACTGAATCTGTTCCAAGTTTTGAGTTGGCAGCCCAATATCGTATTACATCTGCGCCATAATTATTAAGTATCATGTGAGGTGTAATAATATTACCTTTTGATTTACTCATCTTTTTTTTATCATAAGATAAACACCATCCACTAATCATAATGTTTTTCCATGGTAATACATTTGCATGATAATGTGATTTCAAAATGGTATAAAAGGCCCAGGTTCTGATGATTTCATGACTCTGACTACGTAGATCCGTAGGAAAGATAATATCATATCGATGATTAGGTAAGCTCAACTCATTATTTAGTGCCATGGCATTTAACTGAGGTGTAATAGCACTTGTAGCCCAAGTATCCATTATATCTTGTTCTGGTATTACCTCTTCTCTACTGTAACCTTCTGGTAGATCTATTAACGGATTCACAGGTAATCGATTTAATGTAGATAAGATAATCTTACCTTGTTCTCCTTGTCTTTTCGAATACCATACTGGAAATGGTACACCAAAATATCGTTGTCTTGAGATACACCAATCCCAATTTAGACCCTCTATCCATCTCTCCATATGCTTACGCATATTATTAGGATACCAATTACATGATTGTACTTTATCTAAGATTTGTGTTTTTTGATTTAATGTTTTTATAAACCATTGCTTAGTAGGTAATATCTCCAATGGAGCACCAGATCTGTCGGAACATTTAACAGAATGATGAACATGAGTGCTTGAAATTAACAAGCCTTTCTCAGTAAGTATTTCTACTATTTTATTTCTTGCATCTATAATGTTTAGACCTTCTATTTGATATAATTGATCGTCATATAATGACGACGCGATAAGTCTAATGATCCCATTCTGATCTATAATAATTTTTATAGGCAAATTATACTTATGATACCAATATATATCTAGTTCATCACCAAATGTAGAACACATGACTAAACCTGTACCTTTTGTTATTTTGACTTTATCATCGGCAATAACTTGTACTCTTGCAGACTTTATCATAGGAACAAGCACTTCTTTGCCTATTAGATGTGTATATCGTTGATCATTTGGATGACAAAGCACTGCAACGCATGATGGTAATAGTTCAGGTCTAGTAGTTGCAATATGAATTTGCTCATTTTCCTCAGTGAAAAAACTGATTGTATATAAATATGCATCAAAAGGTTTTTCTTCTATTTCTGCTTGCGCAATTGCTGTTTTATCAACTATATCCCATAAGACAGGTTGTAACTTTTTATATGCATATCCTTTGTTATATAAATCAATAAATGACATTTGAGATAATATAATAGATTCTTGACTGCTTGTATGATATTCGAGATCCCAATCATAACTAATACCTACAGCTTTAAATAATTGCTTAAATTCTAATATTGATTTTTCAATCACTTGATGACACATTTTTATAAACTCACTTCTAATGACGTCTTTAGCTTTTATTTTATATGTCTGTTCAACTAATCTTTCAGTAGGAAGACCATTATCGTCAAATCCTATTGGATAAAAAACATCTTTTCCAAGCATACGTTGAAATCTTGCAATAAAATCTGTATGACAATAACTAAATATATGTCCTATATGTAATTGTCCTGATATTGTTGGAGGAGGGGTGTCAATAATAAAAGAATTATTCTTCTGACCAAGCCATTTATAGATATTTTCTTGTGCCCATAATGTGTTATAATGATGTTCAATGTTTTGAAATCTATATTCTTCTTCTAACATGCATATTTGATATAATGATCATCTGTGAGATATTATATATGATATTATATCAATAAATGAATTAATACATTTTTTATTCTTTTTTTTCTACAATTCAGTGTACATGACAGAATTCAACATTTTTATATATTATACTCTCTCATTGACAATGTTGTGTGTCTTGCCTTATCATACTTGATACTTTATAATTATTTTTGATATATAACACACACACTATAAGTCATGGAATCAAAAGTGTTAATGATATGGCTCTTTCTCTCTTCAGTGATGATACTACTGGTAGTTGGGATTGGAGGATATACCAGATTAACAAGAGCAGGATTATCAATCACAGAGTGGAAGCCAATTACTGGAATAATTCCACCACTCAATCAGAGTGATTGGGTACAAGAAAGAACAAAATATGAAGCAACACCAGAGTATCAAAGATTTAATTATGATATTAGTATGTCAGAGTTTCGTACACTCTATCTCATAGAATATTTACATAGACTAATTGCTAGGATAGCAGGTTTATTCTTTATAGTACCATTTATCTATTTTTTACTTACAAGACGAATAATCAGACAGCAAGCAATAATATTATTAATAGTGTTATTGCTGGGAATATTACAAGCATTTGCAGGTTGGTATATGGTAAAAAGTGGATTAGATAGTATTCCATATGTGAGCCAGAATAGGCTTGCAGTACATTTATTATTAGCATTAAGTATTTTTACCTTATTATTATATCAATGCTTTAATTTACATATTAATATTATACAACAGAATACTAAAATGATTTCTCAAGATATACAACAGGTTTACTATACCCATTATAGTAAACCTGTTTGCAAGGTATCTAATACTATTAAATGTTATTTGTATATGTTATTAAAACCTCTACTAATAGTATTCAATCATTCTCAAGTAATACAATCTAGATATCGTAATATCTGTCGTATAACATTCATTATGATGATTATTTTGATACAGATACTATTTGGATCTCTTGTATCAGGATTACATGCTGGTTTTTTGTATAATACTTTTCCATTGATGGATGGTTATATTATTCCAGAAGATATTTTAGTATTACATCCTATATGGAAAAATTTTTTTGAAAATAAGATTACAGTACAATTTATTCATCGGATACTAGCGTTATTTATCATTTTTCTGATCATAGAATTGACTATAAAAAATATGCATAATAAAGCAGTATATATGATACTGTTTTTTGCAATTATTCAGATTATTTTAGGAATATCTACTTTACTATTACAGATACCAATAACACTTGCTGTAGCACATCAGATATTTTCTTTTCTTTTATTTGCCTCATGTATATATTTTTTATGCTTATTAATTAAGCAAAAATAAAGAATCATTGATATTTAGCAAGCGATAATACAATATCTCCCACTCTTAGCGTTTCTCCTACTTGTATAGAAATGTTTTGTACAATCAATGCTGATTCAGCACATACGATATTTTCCATTTTCATAGCTTCTACTACAAATAAAGGTTGACCGATTTCTACATGATCTCCTATATTTACATATAATTTAACTAACAATCCAGATATTGGAGATATGACAATATCATTTGATGTCTCTTCAACTGTTTTTTTTAACATTATATTATTTAATATCGCTATATGAGGTTTTAAGACATCACATTCAGCATGCATTCCTGCATATCTTATGAAGAATTTACAATCTTGCCTGTCCACTTTTAATGATAGATGCAGCTCTTCATTAATCGTCATATGTATGAGTCTATAATTTGTAGTCCATGTTCCACTGATATAATATATATTATGATTATACATTACTATCAGTATCTGATCTTGATATATTGCATTTATATTATATGAATTATCATTGATTTTTACTATAAAAGTATTTGATATTAACATCTCTTTTAGAGTCTCAGTTGCAGAAATAATTTTTTTACATTCTATTTTTGAATCTTGTACCTCTCCTGAAGAGTTATAATAATAATGTTGTACTTCATTTTTTATGTGCACATACAATGCAGTAAAAATAAATATTTTGATATATTCTTCTGTTAAATAATCTCCATGAAATCCACTAGGATAATAATCTACAATGAATCTAGTATTAATATTTGATGCAATAAAATGTGGATGACGAAAAATTGATTCAAGAAATTCTATATTACTCATAATACCCTCTATATAGAATTCGGATAATGCTTTTTGCATTTTACTAATTGCATCTATTCTATTGATTCCATATGTTATCACTTTTGCAATCATTGAATCATAAAATGTACCAATTTCTGAACCTGCAAGTATTCCATCATCTATTCTTACATTATTAAGGTGATTAGGTGTCTGATAATATTGTATTCTTCCACTAGAAGGCAAAAAATTCTTAGAAGGATTTTCAGCACAAATTCTACTTTCAATTGCATGACCAGTTGTCTTAATATCTTTTTGATTAAATCCTAAATGTGAGCCACGAGAAATTTTAATCATTTCTTCTACTATATCTATACCAGTAACAAATTCTGTGACTGGATGCTCAACTTGCAATCTTGTATTTATCTCAAGAAAATAAAAGTTTTGTTGTGAATCTACAATAAATTCAATAGTACCTACAGAAAAATAACCAACATGTTTTGCTAATGCAATACATTGCATATACATTTCTTGTCTGACATGTTCACTCAGAAATGAACTTGGAGCTTCTTCTATGATTTTTTGATTCTTTCTTTGTACTGAACACTCTCTATCTCCAAGACAGACTATATTACCATATTTATCTGCTATAATTTGAATTTCGATATGTCTTGATAATGTAATATATTGTTCTATAAAGATATTACCATCTTTAAAACCTTTTTTTGCTTCATTTATTGTTAATTCCAATGATGATTCAATATCTTTTTTAGAATTAACTATTCGCATGCCTTTGCCTCCTCCACCTGACATGGCTTTTAATATAACAGGAAAGCCAATTTCTTCCGCCACTTGTATTGCATGTTGCGTATCTTGAATGGTACCAATATATCCAGGTACTATATTTAATCCAGCAGCTTTTGCGGATTCTTTTGCTGTAATTTTATTAGCTGTTACTTCTATTATTTCTGCACTTGGACCTATAAAATCTATATTATTCTTTTGAAGAATACGTGGTAAATTAGGGTTTTCTGATAAAAAACCATAACCTGGATGCACTGCTTGTACACCAGTTTCAAGTGCTATCTCAAATATTTTATCAATATTTAAATAACTTAAATAGGCAGGTGAAGATCCAATATATCTCGCTTCATCTGCTCGTCTAACATGCAAAGAATGAATATCTGCATCTGAATAAACACATACACAAGAAATTCCCATTTTATGAGCAGTTTTAATGATTCTACAGGCCACTTCTCCTCGATTGGCTATTAAAATCTTATCATATTTTTTTTCTTGTATATTCATTATGTTCTTGAAAAGATATTATCTTATATCTTGCTCTACAAGATACTTCTAGTATTAAAAGAGAATATTCATTCTCCATATTTTAGCACGATATATTATACATCATCTATACTTAATAACGAAGTTTTTTATTACTCTGTATTATCATACTGATTTCATCTTAGACTTGTACATTAAGATTATGATATGTCTAGCAATAAATAATTTTTTAGTGATTCTACTTTATTATCAAGTAGCATTTCAGCTATGATTATAATAGTTTATATTAAAATATTGAAATGCTAGATATCATTACTAGATTTGCTCCATCGCCAACAGGCAGTTTACATATTGGTGGTGCTCGTACTGCATTATTTAATTGGCTATATGCACGACATCATGGAGGGAAATTTTTTTTACGCATTGAAGATACTGATAAGGTACGTTCAACAAAAAGTGCCCTTGAGAATATTATACATGGATTATCATGGTTAGGATTGAATCATGATGGAGATATAATATATCAATCACAAAGAATAGCTAGACATATACAAGTAGCAAACCTTTTGTTAAAAATGAATAAAGCTTATTACTGTTATTGTCATGATCATGATATTATACAACAAAAAATACGAGCTAGAGCAGAACATAGAATATATAAGCATATATGTTCTTCTAATCCTACATCATCAATAAAGCCTGTTATAAGATTTAGAGCGTCACAATCAAATGAAATCTTGTTCAATGATCAAATATATGGCCAAATGAAAATAGATAATTCACAAAGTGATGATATTGTAATTCTTCGTTCCGATAATACTCCTACATACATTTTTGCTGTAGTAATTGATGATTATGACTATGGAATAACAGATATAATACGTGGTTCTGATCATTTATCTAACACCTTTAAGCAAATATTAATATATCAAGCATTAGATTTTAAGATTCCACGTTTTGCACATATACCACTTATTCATGGAGAAGAAGGTAATAAGCTCTCTAAAAGAGCTGGCTCTACTAGCATATGTGAATATAAAAAAATGGGAATCTTGCCACATGCTATGTTTAATTATTTACTGAGATTGAGTTGGAGTCATGGTAATGATGAAATCATTTCCTCTCAACAAGCAATAACATGGTTTAATTTAGAATCTATTGGTCGTTCACCTGCAAGATTTAATTCTAAAAAGCTAGCATATCTTAATCATTATTATATTAATAATATGTGCAATGAAGATATTCTAGCTTGGATTCTTAGTCAATATATTCTCAATGATCAAAAAAAAAAATATCTTCTACAAGGACTCACAGAACTCAAAAAAAGAGTCAATTATCTCACTGAATTACTCGAGATAGGGAAGTTTTATATTCAAGATACACCTCTGATTCTCAGTGAAGCTGCACAGCAGATCATACATTCTCATTTTGAGATTATAGAATTAATCAGTCAATTACTATTGGCAGTCAATTCTGAGAACTGGAATAAAAGTTTTTTATCTGTACAGATTCAAGTGCTAGCAGAGAATCATAAGATCACAATACGTGATATATATCAAATATGTCGTGCTTCTCTTACAGGTATCATAAATGCACCAGGTATTCTTGAAATCATGGTCATTCTTGGTAAAGATGAGTGTTTAAGAAGGTTATGCGCAATAGAAAATAAATTCTAAAAAGCCCCCCTAATATTTATACTAACATATATTGAGTCCTCTCATCTTTCTTCTTGAATTGTAATGATATCATATTTAGTATGATTTATAACTTTTCAATGATCATAACTTTAAAAATAGTACCCATATTTTCAGTCAATCTTAAAAACGCACTCAATAATTTTTGTTTTTGTTGATGATGTGATTTATTGTTCATTAAGATGTGTAATCTTTCCTTAATACCAAATAAATATAAAAATTCTCTTTGAGTGAAAAAATGACATTCTAAGAATTCTAAAGAATCTTTGAGTGCTTGAAAATTGACAAATGATGTAATATCACTGGAGCCAACATTTTCAAGAAAATTATTATACTGATGTTGTTTTATTGATTGTATGGTATTCTTATAAGATGAATAGATATAACCATAATCTATAATAATCGCAGCTCCCTTATAATCATATATTTTTTTTTCAAGTGCTCTGAGCATTTTAAATGCTAACCAGCATATTTCTAATACTGCGC
The DNA here is from genome assembly GCF_025021925.1 of Wolbachia endosymbiont of Howardula sp. GTDB lineage: Bacteria > Pseudomonadota > Alphaproteobacteria > Rickettsiales > Anaplasmataceae > Wolbachia. Next base: position 371,324 of record NZ_CP092368.1, read on the forward strand.
CGGTATACCAATTTGTAATATTACTCTCTACCTGTAGATTATGTACTTTATCATACCATTGATTTTCATTCATGAAATTCCAAGAATATGATTGCATAGCATCATCTAAAAAATCAAACTGGCTATTTAAATATGCATCGATACAAGTATATTTTTTAGGATGTATATGTTGACGTGATAGTGCCAAACTCTGATCTTTTTTTATTACTCTATTTTCATACCAATCTTCATTATAATATATAAATTGATCAATCGGTAGAGAATCAAAAAACTCATTTGCTAAGAAAATGGTAGGTTGTATGGGTAATTGATCTAAATTTTTATGCCAATGAATATTTAAATTTTGTAATGTTATTTGTTGTTTCTTCTGTAAGGTAGGACTGATTTCTACTAAGTGAATTGACATTGCATGAAAGAATCTGATATATTTTGTAGTGACTCTGACTATATCATAGATCAGGGTTCCATTACCTGGTCCTAGCTCTACTAGAGAAAATTGAGATGGTTTACCTAATTTTTCCCATGTTAGTACGATCCACACTGCAATTATTTCACCAAATAATTGACTGATATCAGGTGATGTAATAAAGTCTCCACTCTTTCCAATTGACAATTTATTCATATAATAACCATATTCTGTATGATATAAAGCATTATCCATAAAATTACTAATAGAGATAGAACCACAATTGTTATCAATTAATTGATGTATATAAGAGATCATATATATTTGTTGTATGCTTAATTATTCAACTTTAAAGATAGAAATCTGAATCTATATATTAATAATATTAGTACATATGCCTAATAAAACATCAATATTGCTAGTGCATATCTCTATGAAAGGGCTTTTTTTAATCATTCATTACTCTGCTGGAGTTATTAGATGTAAAGTACAAATGCTATTATAAATAGCAGTAACAATACTACTAGTAACATCACTATGACAGCTTGTTTGAGCAAATGCAGCATTCCCATTGCATTTCTTACCGGTTGCTACTGACATTATTTTTTGTGCATTAGCATATGTGGTAAGATCTTGACTTATCTTGACAAAAAGATTAGTTTTATGATTTTCTTGTGCTGTAAAAATCATGACTGTATTATGCTTGTATTGTTGTATAGTGAATTCTCTAATAATAGAACATGGAATATCGATAAAATCATGTCTCATGAGATATATTCCATTTATTTGGATGTTGCTGATATTTTCTAAAGTAATAAGCTTTTTATATAATAAATCTCTCTGAGAGATGGAGGTTTTTATTTCTCTATGTAAAACACTAATTCTACTTATGATCTCACTTACTGGCACTCTTAAAGCCTCTGCAACTTTTTTTAATTGATTTTCATTATTACGTATATAAGTCATTGATGCTTGGCCAGTTATGGCTTCAATTCTTCTCACTCCAAATCCTACAGAACTTTCTTTTATGATTTTAAATAAACCAATTTCACCAGTATATTTTACATGAGTACCTGCGCATAATTCTCTTGAATCTCCTATATGTACTACTCTTACATTATCAGAATATTTTTCACCAAAGAGAGCTATAACATCTTCGTTTAATGCTTGCTGTATATGTTGTACTTTTGTGCTCACAGCAAGATTTGTACTTATTAAAGCATTCACCATATCTTCTATTACAAATAATTGTTTCTGTGTCATTTGATCATGACATAAAAAGTCAAATCGTAACTTCTCTGGTATAATTAAAGAGCCTTTTTGTGTTACATGACAACCTAAAGTTTTTCTTAGTGCAAAATGTAATAGATGAGTAGCTGAATGATTTCTACTGAGATTGTTTCTTCTCTCTAAATCAATCTCAGCTTGTACTATATCATATTGATGAATGCTTCCTAATTTTACTATGCATTTATGCAAGTAAAGAGAACCTATACTATTAGTATCTTCAACAAAAATAATATTTTTTTTCATCCTCTCTTGAGAGATCTCTGTATCCATATAGGGAAGTCGAGAGCTCATCATCATCCAACCTGAATCTCCTATTTGTCCTCCTGAAGCACAGTAAAATGGTGTTTTATTAAGAATGATTGTAATTCTTTCTCCCTCTTGTGCAGAGAGAACAATTTTATTGTGAGAAGAAATAATAGCTAGTACTTGTGCATCTTGTATTGCATATAATTGATAACCTACGAACTGTGTAGATTGCAGTGTTTCTATTAAATTAAGCCATAATTGATCAATAATGCACTCACCTGATCCTAACCATGAATTCCTAGCTCTCTCTTTTTGTTTTGTCATTGCATAATCAAAACCTTTTTGATCAAAGTGAATTTTTTTTTCTTTTAAAATGTCAAGTGTAATATCTAAAGGAAAACCATAAGTATCGTATAGTTTAAATGCTAATTCTCCTTGTAAAGTGTCATATGTATTGAGATTTTTAGTATACGAATCTAAGAGATTGATTCCTTGCATTAGAGTTTCTTTAAAATGCTCTTCCTCTAATTTTAGAGTTGTCTCTATGATACTTTTTGCTCTTATTAAATTAGGATATACATTTCCCATATAAGAAGAACTATGTTGATCTATTAATGATGGAAAAATACGATAAAGTAATGGATCATTATATCCAAGTTGATGAATATAACGTGCTGCTCTTCTAATTAATCTACGTAATACATATTTTCTTCCTTCATTGCCAGGAGTGATACCATCCATAATAAGAAATGCAGATGCACGTACATGATCTGCGATAATTTTATGTGCTATTGTGTTATGTAGATTACCGCAATATTCTTGTGATTTATATATTAAATCTGAAAATATATCAGTATGATAGTTATCATATACATTTTGCATAACAGCAGATATTCTTTCAAGCCCCATTCCTGTATCAATGCATTTTTTTGGTAATGGATATAAAGTACCTTTTAAATCTTTATAAAATTCCATAAATACTAGATTCCATATCTCTACGATATTGTGATTGCCTTGTATATCATGCTGTGGATAATGATAAAAAATTTCAGAAGATGGACCACATGGTCCAGTTTTACCCATGCTCCAAAAATTATCATCTGTTACAATTCTAATAATTTTATTATGTGATAAACCACTAACTTTATGCCAAATATTATATGTTTCATCATCAGTATGATAGACTGTGATAGATAAGCTATTTTTATCAATGGCAAGTTCCTTAGTAAGAAATGTCCATGCTAATTCTATTGCAGTTTCTTTGAAATAATTACCAAAGCTAAAATTGCCTAACATTTCAAAAAATGTATGATGTCTAGATGTATATCCAACATTTTCAAGATCATTATGTTTACCTCCTACTCTAAGACATCTTTGATGTGAAACAGCGCGTTGTATTGTAGAATTTTGACGACCAGTAAAAATATTTTTAAATTGTACCATACCAGAATTTGTAAACATGAGCGTAGGATCATGTTCTGGAACTAAAGAAGAATCAGGAATATGTTCATGATTGTAATTGATAAAAAACTTGATGAATTTATCTCTAATGTCATTAGCTTTCATTATTATATTATTTTTAAAGTGTTTTGTATAATATAATATATCTGCATTCTCGTATACGTAATTCTTCAATATCAATATTGATATAAATCATTTATTACATATGATATAATCATCATGATAAATATATTTCAATTGTATCTTTGTATTTGTTTAATTATTCATAGAATGAAAGAAATCAGCATTATTCTTTGTTAAAAGTAACTTATCCCGTAAGAACTCCATAGCATCAATAGACCCCATGGGGTGTAATATCCTACGCAATACCCATATTTTATTTAGGATAGCCTTATCAATGAGTAGCTCTTCTTTTCTAGTACCAGATTTTGTAATATCAATAGCTGGGAATATTCTTTTATCTGATAACTTTCTATCAAGAATAATCTCAGAATTACCAGTCCCTTTAAATTCTTCAAAAATCACTTCATCCATTTTTGAACCAGTATCTACAAGAGCAGTAGCAATGATAGTCAAAGAGCCTCCATTTTCTATATTACGAGCAGCTCCAAAAAAACGTTTTGGTCTTTGTAATGCATTTGAATCTACTCCACCAGTCAGCACTTTACCAGATGAAGGAATCACTGTATTATATGCTCTAGCAAGACGCGTAATAGAATCAAGTAAAATGACCACATCTTTTTTGTGTTCAACCATTCTCTTAGCTTTTTCTATTACAATTTCTGCGAGTTGTATATGGCGATATGCAGGTTCATCAAACGTAGAACTAACAACCTCTCCTCTGACAGAACGCATCATATCTGTCATTTCCTCAGGTCTTTCATCTATTAATAATACTATCAGTATTATTTCAGGATGATTGACAGCTATAGAATGCGCCATCTGCTGTAACAATATTGTTTTACCTGTACGTGGTGGCGCTACTATTAATGCTCTTTGTCCTTTTCCAAGTGGTGCTACTATATCAATAGCACGCATATTTATATCTTTTTTACTGTCTAATGTGCTATTATTTTCAAGCGTCAAGCTCCCTTCTGGGTATAAAGGAAGTAAATTATCAAAATGAATATACTTTCTTAAATCATGTACTTCGGTAGCATTTATATTCTGTACTTTAATCAAAGTAAAATATCTTTCTTTATCTCCAGGTGGTCTTATTTCTCCACATACTATATCTCCTGTACGTAAATTAAACTTTTTGATTTGTCCATTGGATACATATACATCATCGGTACTGGGAGCATAATTTGCATTTGATGAACGTAAAAAGCCAAATCCATCAGGTAATATTTCTAATACTCCACTACCTGTAGTGAGACCTCCCTCTTCGCTGATTTTTTTCATTAAGTGAAATATCATATCTTGCTTCAGCATTCTAATATTATGTTTACCATGAGTAGAGATCTGTTTTTCTTCAGCAAGTATTAGCAATTCTTCTGCTGTTTTGCCCTTTAAATAACTTAGATCTAATGTTCTTATATTTTCTACAGGGTCTTCATTCGAAATATGTTGTTGATTATGTTCAGACATTCTTCCTTTTTCTAAAATATCATCATGATGTATTATTGTCATAGTGCTCCGAAAATTTTAATTGAAGTATACCATTAAGTATCTTTAGAGAAGAGTTTAAGATGTTACTATCATAAGCTTCCCTACTATTCCATGTTATGCAATAATACAGACTAGTAAGTCAAGTGATTTAATTATTACAAAAACATAAAAAGTCATTATTCTTATTAAGAATGATAGCTATAGAGATTCATAAGATTTATATTGATATGATTAAGATATAAATATTATGAATATAAATGCATGGTATTTTGATAACTTGTATTGACTATATTTTATTAAGTGAGTAATAATATTTTAGATATACAATCTTCATGAAATGAAATATTAGTATTATCACTGATCTCTATAATGATAGTACATACTACCCCTATATTTTTATGACCATTTTAGTAATTTATTAATATAGTGATAACATTCAATACAAAGTAATATAATTAATTTTTAGATCTAAAAATTTAATAGCAATATTAATTATACATATATGTTATGATAGTAAGATAAATTTATACAAAATATGGCAGTTTTATATGATATAAATATAATTGAGAATATATTGATATAGAAAGATAGATGACATCATGGCATTCTTTTGTAGTCTTAACTCTCTCATCTCTTTTTTCTGTTGGAGATTACTTACTGATTACCCCTATTATTCCTATTGTAAGTGCATTACTTATCTTAGGAACTAGTAAATGCTCTTCTATGGGCAATAGAATCACTATATTATCATCTATACTAATGTTTATATATATATGTATTACTACGCTATTCTGGTTGAATAGTAATCATTCTCAATTTATATTGATGGATTTTGGTAGCAATCTGCATATAAGCTTTAAGTTAGAATTCATAGGAATCACATTTAGTTTATTAGTATCATTCTTATGGATATTAACCAGTATATATACTGTATCTTACATGCAATATAATTATCAGTATAATGCGAATTTTCTATGTCTTTTTTTAATAGCAATCAGCTGTACAATATTAATTGCCTTTTCAGGTGATTTACTTACTACATTTATTTTTTATGAAATACTGACTATTAGTACATATCCTTTAGTGACATATCACTTAACAAATGAATCAATTATTGCAGGGCGTTATTACTTAAGAATACTGTTTTTTGGATCTCTAGTATTCTTTTTACCTGCAATAGGATTAATTTATAATAAATATCATACCTTAGATTTTACAAGCAATAGCATTATAACATATGATCCTACAATCATAACTTTTGTATCAGTATTATTTTTAATGTTAATATATGGAATAGGTAAAACTACAATAATGCCTATGCATCTTTGGTTATTAAAAGCAATGGTCGCTCCTATGCCTGTAAGTGCATTATTACATGCTGTGGCTGTTGTTAAATCTGGAATTATTATCATCATCAAGATTATTGTTTATATATTTGGTGTATATAATATGAAATGCTTTATGCAGCACAATTGGTTTATTGGAGGATGGCTTTCATATTTTTCAGGTATTACTGTTATTATTGCCTCATTGATTGCACTCAAGCAAAGAGAACTAAAAAAAATGCTCGCTTACTCTACTATCTCTCAATTATCATATATAATATTATTTGCATCAATTTTTGATGACAAGAATATAAAAATAGCAGTTTTTCAGTTAGTATCTCACGCTTTTGCAAAGATAACTTTGTTTTTTGTAACAGGAAATATTTTTATCAATACGGGAGAAAAATATATAGATAAGATGCATGGGATAGGGCGCGCTATGCCAGTCAATATGATAGCATTTACTATAGGTGCATTATCTATGATAGGCATTCCTCCTGCACCAACTTTTTGGAGTAAATTTTTCATGCTACAATCTGTTTTTGACTCCAATAATATTATTCTATGTATATTTTTTGCTCTAGTAATGATCATAAGCACTATACTGAATAGTATGTATTTTTTGCCAATAATTTATAATATGTTTTTCTGTAGTATATCTACACCATATGTACAACATAACAAGTTATCTATTTTTCTTGTAATACCTCCAGTTATTACTGCAATATGCACTTTAGTAATTTTTGTTAATTATCAATTAGTGTTTAATTCTATGTACATTATGTAATATACATAGATACTAAGTATACAATCTATTTGTAGAGAATATTTATTAAGTAAAGAATTATTATGATGTCATAATATTTACTACATTTGCTAATACATGTTTTTTATCTAGATGATATCTTTGTGCTATGGTAAAGAGTCTCTCTATTTTCTTCCAGTGATGTAATAGTAGAACAGAATTTTGTGTACTGCTTTTAATATTGGATAAAATGTGTCGCTGTATTATATATGATGCTAATTCTAACTCAATATCACTATTGATGATTTGTGTCATAATATCTGCATTATTAATATTGTGTAATAAGTGATAAAAATCTTTATATATTTCATAAGTATTATTATTAAGAATTTTTATGATAACACCTGGCATACCAGGAAAAATTGTGATCATTTGATTAAATATTTTATCATCAAAATTACAGTAAGATGATACAATGATTCTCGTTTCATTATCAGTTAATGGCAATAAATTTAAATGAAAACATCTACAATGTATCGCAGTATATATATCACATATTTTATGACTAATAATAAAGATTTTAGAATATTGTGGAGGTTCTTCTAGTATTTTTAATATTGCATTTTTGGCATTCTCAGTCATTGCCTCTAGGCTATCTATAATTGCTATTTTATATTCTGATTGTATTGATCGAAAATATAAAAATTTTCTCATATTTCTGATTTTATCTACACCTATCGTAGTACCTTGAATGACGTGTAAATCTATTGCTATTTCAGCAGATATATGATTTAATAAACTTTCTTCTTTTTTATTATATTTTTGCATTATATTAATATCTGTGACTTCTTGATGCATAAAAAGTGCATTTTCAGATAATTGTGAAATAAATCTAGAATGTTTGATAAGAAACCAAGTAGAAAAAGCTTCCACAAGAGTTGCCTTTCCTATCCCTTTTTTACCACGTATTAACCACGACTGTAAAGATAGATGATTAATTAATTTTTTTTTTGCGTGATGATGGCCTACAATTTTATGCATCTTTATACCTTGAGTATAAGTGCGCATCTCTTATATCTTGTAAGGAAATAGCACCTTGCCTGACAATCTTAATTTCTGATCCTGTTAAATCAATAATAGTAGAATCTATACCAGAGACTAATCTATCATCTTCAATCACTATAGAAAGATATTGTTTAATACATTTGGGAATAGTATTGGCTGTATATACACTTGCTGTGCCTGACATATTGATACTAGTTGCTACTATTGGAGAGTTAATATGTTGCAATATGAGACGTGCCACAGGATGATTAGGAATTCTGATGCCTATATTGTCTTGAAAAAACTCTTTTGAGAATAATTGATTGTTTTTTAGAGGTACGATATAAGTGACTGGACCTGGAGAAAAATAATTTATATAATGCATATATTCTTCTTTTATATTTGCTATTTTTTGTAAATGATGAATGTCGTGCACAAATATGGATAATTTTTTGTCGCGAACCCGATTTTTAATTTGATATATTTTTGCTATAGCTGTGTTGCTATATGCATGACATGAGAGTGCATATACTGTCTCTGTTGGGAAACAGACTAATAAATCATTATGTAATGACTGTACTATTTGAGATATCATATATTGAAATATTCCATATCATACTAAATAATAATTGACGTTATATTATAAAAATTTTGAAATTTCTATATAAATTAAGATTATTTAATTTTATTTTTATGCAATTGATCACTGTTCATGTCCTGAATATATGCAAGATAATATAATAGTGATTACAGGTATCACAGCCTCCGGTAAATCAGAATTATGTAATCAATTAATACATAGATACAATAATCTTATGATAATAAATTGTGATTCAAAACAGATATATAAAGATATTCCTATAATTACTGATCAACCCCATGTCCAAGAAAAATCCTATAAACTATATGGATATGTTAACTCACAAGAACAATATTCTGTAGGATTATGGCTAGAAGATGCAAAAAAAGAAATTCTAAATGCATTACATCAATCTTATATTCCTATCATCACTGGAGGAAGTGGATTATATGTTAAAAGTTTAATTCAAGGAATTTCATTAATACCTCAAATCAATTTGAGTACGAGACAAGAGGTTCAGAAATTACTCAAAGATTTAAGTGCTGAATCATTTTATCAGTTAGTACTAAATCAGGATCCTAGGATTCAAGATAAAATATTCATGAATGATGTTGTGCGTCTTGCAAGAGCACTTGAAGTGATGCTTGATACTGGAAAATCCATTTTTGAATGGCACAATCATATCTTTCCTCCCTTATCTTATAATTTTAAAGTATATACTATACTCCCTAAACGCAAATATATATATGAAAAAATCAATATGCGTGTTCTGACTATGATTGAGAATGGTGCAATTGATGAAGTAAAAAATCTTCTTGATATGAATTTAGATCCATATATGCCAGTGATGAGAGCGCATGGAGTTCCGGAAATTATACAATTCTTAAATAAGAATATGTCTTTAGAACAAGCAATAGAAGTGATGCAACGGAATATCAGACAGTATGCAAAGAGACAATATACATGGTGTATTAATCAGTTTCCAAATGCTCAAATAATTGAATGTGTAGATCATCTAATAGAGAAAATATTTTCTCACACTATTAAATTCTTCAAGTAAGAGTACCAAGTAATGATAACAGCATGAGCTTAAATTGAATGTGACTATTTGTCTTATTGATTTTCTAATATTTCCTCCATTACTATTACTCTACTGCTACTTCTAGTCAGAATAATAATGTTATTATCCACATTAATAATATGCATCATATATATATGATAAATAAAAATGATATAGTGATAACGCAACTTAAGGAGTGGTGAAGTTTTTTGTAAAATGATGGATGATATAGCGAATAATATTAGATTATGGATTGAGAATATCATTCTATACTTAAGTAATAGTCGAGATATTGAAACTGTAATTATAAAAATGCATGAATGTATCAATTTCAATGAAGTATAAATTACTACAATATTGTTTCTTATAGTAATTTATACTTAAATATATCAGAATGAGGAAAAAGAACAAGACCTGTATATCTTATAGAACAATTTAATATCGATCAACAACAAAGACATAAAAAAATACAAGAATGTTAAGATGAATAAAAATTCCTATCTTCATTTTCCATTTACATAAATTTAGTAAAAGTACTTGAAGCAACTCGTACTAAAATATTTAAATAATGTATATCTTACCATAATGACTAAAATGCATGATTAATATGCGTTATGGTATATATTCAGGATAAAAACATATTGTATTTGTTAAGTCTTGCTGGAAAGTGCATTGAATAATATATCATGAGCTAGATTTAGATTTACTGATCTACATGAGATTACTTGGAGTTCATCTTCGTTATTATTAGAAAAACTGATAAAAATATGAAGTAATACATCAAATGACTGCGTGTAGTGATTTAAAACAATAGATCAGATTCTGATCGAATATATTGCACATTTTTTTCATTATCAAACAAATAATGAGATTCTTATCTCTTTGTAGAGATTGCACTAGTAGATAAAATTGCAGATAGGATGCAGACTTTTTTAAATGAATCATTATTATCAAATTATCCTAGCAGTGTAAATACTGCCATATTGGCTTCAATATCAAATATGCAAATAGATTATCTGGAGAGAGTCTTGGAAATTTTTTAATTCATCAAGTTGTTGAAAAATTCTCATAAGAATAGAAATGTATTACATCTGATGCAACCTTCTCTAGAGTACCTGGATTTGTAAATATGTTATAATATATTGTATCATTACAAATTATTGATATCAAACAATCTCATAAAGAAATTTTAGAGAGCATAGATTACATGAAACTAATTTCATGTAATCAAATATAATACAAGATACTTGATTTCAGTAATATACATACTCTTTCTTGATAAAAATATAGTAATGGTCATGCAAATGATTTGATAGATAAAATCCTTTATTATTCTATAGAAGTAACTTCTACATTAACATAATCATAACAATTATCTTTTTTATAGGTAATATAATTACTCTATCAATACTACAATGTATACAATATATTAAATAGAGCAATGAAAATCAGTAATTGATAATGAATAACATAAGAAATTTTGCAATAATAGCCCATATAGATCATGGTAAATCAACTCTTGCAGATCGTTTAATTCAGGAATGTAATGACCTAAGAGAAGAAGAAATGATCAATCAAATGCTTGATACTATGGACATAGAACGTGAAAGAGGTATCACAATTAAAGCACAAACAGTGAAGTTAAATTACACGTGTGATAGTGGTAAACAATATTGCTTAAATCTGATAGATACTCCAGGTCATGCTGACTTTTCATATGAAGTAAGTCGTAGCTTAGCAGCATGTGAAGGGTCTCTTTTAGTAATAGATAGTAGTCAAGGTATAGAAGCGCAAACTCTTGCAAATGTATATAAAGCACTTGATCATAATCATGAAATAATAATCATTCTTAATAAAATAGATTTACCTTCTGCAGAGCCCAATAAAGTAAAACAACAGATTAAGGAACTCATTGGACTTGATACTAGTGCAGCACTTTTAATATCAGCTAAAACTGGATTAGGAATCAAAAATGTACTTGAAGCAATCATAAGAAGAGTACATCCACCACAAGGTGATGCTCATGCTCCATTACAAGCACTTGTCATTGATAGTTGGTACGACTCTTATATAGGAGTAGTAATTTTGGTGAGGATTAAGAATGGAATACTCAAAAAAGGTATGACAATTGTTATGATGTCTAATCATGCTACATATCAAGTAGATAATATAGGCATCTTCACACCTAAAAAAGTAATACAAAATTCACTGACAGTAGGTGAAGTAGGATTTATTATTGCTGCAATTAAGGAAGTAAAAGACTGTAGAATAGGAGAAACTATTACTGAAGCACAAAGACCTTGTAGTAATAGATTACCAGGATTTCAAGAAATACGACCTGTAGTATTTTGTAGTATTTTTTCTAATACACATGATAAAATTAAATATCTAAGAGAGGCACTAGAAAAATTACATTTAAATGATGCAAGTTTTACTTTTGACTCTGAAACTTCAAATGCATTGGGTTATGGATTTCGTTGTGGTTTTTGTGGTATGCTACATCTAGAGGTAATTCAAGAAAGATTAGAACGAGAATTTGATTTAGATATTATAGCAACAGCACCTAGTGTAATATACAAAATCATATTACAAGATGATACAGTATTAAATATTCATAATCCACATGATATGCCAGATGTAGCAAAGATTAAAATAGTAGAAGAACCATGGATTCTTGCTACTATCATAGTACCTGAACAATATTTAGGAGCAATTTTATCTTTATGTGAAGAAAGAAGAGGTAGGCAACAGGACTTATCTTATGAATCTCATACAACAGTGATATTATGTAAATATCATTTACCATTGTCTGAAGTTATTTTTGATTTCTATGATCGATTAAAATCACTTTCTCAGGGATATGCAAGCTTTGATTGGGAAATATTAGGTTATCAAGCAAGTGAAATAGTCAAATTAAGCTTTTTAATTAATGGTCAATCTTTAGATCCACTAGTCTGTCTTATACACAAAAGTAGAGCCTATAAAAGAGCACGTGAAATCTGTATACGTTTAACAGTCTTAATACCTCGTCAACAATATAAAATTGCAATTCAAGCATCATTAGGTAGTAAAGTGATTGCACGAGAAACGATTAATCCATATAGAAAAGATGTGACATCTAAACTATATGGTGGAGATGTAACACGAAGAATGAAACTACTGGACAAGCAAAAAAAAGGTAAAAAAAAGTTACATTCTATAGGAAATATTAAGATACCAAAACAAGCTTTTATTTCCTCTTTAAAAATAAATGATTAATGTAATATATAGCAAAATCTATTCAGTCTTATATATATACAGAATCATATAAGGAATGAATTTTAATAGTGCCTAGAATTATCTAGTATTAGATATCACATGACGCATAATTGTATTATTAATTATAGATTTTCAAGATTAAGATTACTAAAGACATTTTTTAATAAGATTATTTTTCCGACTATCAAGAACATTAGTATATCATTTTTGCAACAATGCAATTAAGTGAGAAAGACTCATTTGCTTTTTTATAAGAATATTAATAACTTTTATAGCAGCATATAATCCATCATCATAATTTAGTTCAGAAAAAAAAAAGTGTCCTTTTAATGTACCTGCAAACTTAGCTTCTTTATTAATCATTTTTTGACGTATTATTGTATGATTATTAGTACATGTAATCACTTTTCCTTGTAATGAGGAGATAAAATCGTGTATCTTCATACTCATTTTTGTATTTGCTATTACTGTACTGCCTGGATGTAATTCAAGTATTTCACATGCGAATAATAGAAATAAATGATTGTTAGAAACGATATTAGCCTTATTATCAATAATACATAGTCGATCACTATCACCATCTAATGCTATTCCTAAATCGCATTTATGTGTCTTGACTATCTTAAGTAATTGAGAAAGATTGTTTTTTATTGGATTTGGTGCATGTAATGGAAATGTACCATCAATATCATTGTTAGTGATAATATTAGTATTATCAGGTAAGATATAGTGTAGATTACTTATTATAGCACTGATTGGACTATTTCCACAATCCCATGCTATTTTAAGCTTTTGTGTCGTATTATGTGTTAATGCACGATTTAATATACGAATATACTCACTATATATATTCATATTAATTATACTACCTAGTGTGATGCATTTTTTTATTGGTCTGTTTAGAATCTTATATATCTCTTGCATTGAGAATGCATGGTTATTACTAAAGAATTTAAATCCATTATATCCTCTTGTATTATGTGATCCAGTAATCATAATGCCTATACATGCCTTTGTAATATAAGTTGCAGAATATAACATAGGTGAAGAACACAAACCAATTCTGATAATATTGGCGCCTGAAAAGGAAAGACCTCTAATTAATTCCTTTTCCATAGCTGGAGATTCTATTCTGCTATCATATCCAACACAAACAGTAGATATATTTTGACCAAACTTATTGCCTAATTTATATGCATCAGCAATATGTAAATCTATACCTAATATACCTCTAATATTGGATTTTTTTATAAAAAAATTATCCATCATCTAGAAGAAAATATAGATACTATAATTTGAAATAAAATTGCTTGTATATATTCGTTACTGATTAACATCAAGATACCTACTACTTCAATCATTGAACTTTTTATTTTATGTTATACTCTCATATGCATAATAATGTATATTGATCAGTAATAAGAGTATTTTTGTAATTTATTGCTTTTCTTTATTTTTGATATAATTTATTCCATATCTTATAATTTGTGATAAAAAACAATAGGGTTAAAATGATACAATAACTTAATACTTTAAACCCAAGTTTATGTCTAAGCTCCAATTCTGGTTCTGCTGCCCATTGTAAAAAATTTACTACATCATATGCCATATTTTCTACTGTAGGCTTTTTTTTACCAGGATGATATTCTATTATTCCATCATATAATGGAGGAGCCATAGCCAATCTAGCTGTTGGAAAATAAGCATTGAAATATAAGCCATTTTCATCTTGTTCATCATTGATATATCCAGTAAGCAATGAAAATATATAATTTGCACCATCATGTCTGGCCTTAATAATTAATGAAAGATCAGGTGGAATCACACCATTATTATTGAATGCTGCAGATTCTTGTGATTCAAAAGGTGGCAGAAAATAATCCGTAGGCATTCCAGGTCTTTCAAACATCTCTCCAATATCATTTGGTCCATCTTTGACTTGATAGGTGTATGCAAGCTTTTTGATCTCTTCTGCAGAAAATCCAATGTCTTCTAAATTGCGAAATGCAATCTTATTCATTGAATGACATGTAGCACATACTTCCTGATATACCTGAAATCCACGACGAATCGATTTTCTATTAAAAAACCCAGTCATACCATTAAATGACCAATCTATTTGTTTATTATGTAACAGTTGATATTCTTCTGAATGAACATCAGAGCTGATATAGCATAACGAAATACTTAAGCATAAAATAATCAAGAAGTTTTTCATAGGCATATTTTTTTCTTAATTTTCTTCACCTATGACTATATTACTAATAGTCCCTGAGAGTTTTTGCGGATGTTCATATTTGCCTAGAAGAGGTAATATTACTATAAAATATATAAAGTAATAAAATGTAGAGAACCTACTCATAGAGATATAAGGTTCTGTTACTTCCTGACCTCCTAGCCACATGAGAAATAAAAAATTGGTTATAAACAGCCAAAAAAAAATTTTAAATATCTTACGGTAAGTACCACTTTTTACTTGTGACGTATCAAGCCAAGGCAAGAAAAACCAGATAAAAATCGATGCAAACATAGCAATTACACCAAAAAGTTTATATGGAATGGATCGTAAAATAGCATAAAAAGGTAAAAAATACCATTCTGGAACTATATGTATAGGTGTAATCATTGAATCAGCTGCTATATAATTATCTGGATGACCAAGATAATTAGGAGCATAGAAAACAAATGTAAATAATACTATCAAAAATAATCCAAAGGTCACACAATCTTTTGTTAGATAGTAAGGATAGAATGGCACAGTATCGCGTTCTGATTGTACTTCAATACCAGTAGGATTACTAGAACCAAATCTATGAAGAGCAATCATGTGTAATATTGCTAAGAATATCATCAAGAAAGGTAAAAGATAATGAAGGGCAAAAAAACGATTTAATGTTGCATTACCAACAGAAAAACCGCCTAATAACCATATGACAATTTTATCTCCAATGAAAGGTATTGCTGAAAATAGATTTGTGATCACTGTTGCCCCCCAAAAACTCATTTGTCCCCAAGGTAGAACATAACCCATAAATGCAGTTGCCATCATTGCAAAAAATATCATGATACCAATAAACCATACTAGTTCTCGAGGTTTTTTATAGGAACCGTAATACAGACCTCTCATAATATGAAAATATACTACCATAAAAAAAAGTGATGCTCCAACAGAGTGTAAATAGCGTATTAACCATCCATAATAAACATCACGCATTATATGTTCTACACTATTGAACGCATGATCAATATGAGGAGTATAATGCATAGCAAGAAAGATACCTGTTGTGAGTTGTAAAATTAGAGAAATTCCTGCTAAGGAACCAAAGTTCCACGCATAGTTTAAGTTCTTTGGTACTTGATATTGAGCAATATGTTGACAAAAAGATATAATAGGTAATCGATAGTCTATCCATCCTAATATACCCTGTGATCCTTTTGTAGTATTTTTACTGTGATCTGTATTCATAAGTATGTACTCTATATCAAGATGTATACAATTATCATCAATCCTACTGCAATTATAGTGTAACAATGATTTCTTAAGAATTCAAATGAAAAAAACACCTTAATTATGACAACAGGTATTTTATTAAAAAATAATAAGTCTTGATATCTTGTAACTGCTAATAATTTATTAGACTGTATTGATATCCCTAATTTGAATATCTTAATCTTCGTTTTCATGAGATAGAGATAATTTATATGGATATTTTTAATTCTTTTACTATTAAAAGTGTTACTTAATAACATTGAAAAGACATGCAAAAAGATTCATGATATGTATATTATATTATTTTATAATGAATAATAATTATTTATGGTAACGATATGTTTATCCGCATTGAAGACACTCCAAATCCAAATACACTAAAATTTCTCCCTGGTTTTAACATTCTTGATGAAGGCATCACTGTATATTTTCTCAATATAGAACAAGTACAACACTCTAAGTTAGCTTATAAGCTTTTTAAAATAAAATATGTGGCACGAGTGCTTTTTAATCATGATTTTATTGCAATAACAAAAGAAGACAACAATGATTGGGATATAATAAAAGTAGATATTTTAACTACAATTGTAGATCATTTTACTGCTGGTGGTACAGTATTAGATAGTAAAACGATAAATGTTTATCAAGAATTAGATGAAAAATTTTTTGATAAACAAGATATAGAAATAGTCAATAAAATACAAGACTTAATGGATAATTATATTAAACCATCAGTTACCCAAGATGGAGGTGATATTAAATTCAGAGGATATAAAAGTGGAATAGTATATGTTGAATTACAAGGTGCTTGTTCTGGATGTCCTCAGTCTTCTATTACTCTTAAACAAGGAATACAGAATATGTTACAATATCATATACCAGAAATTGTAGGTATCGAATCTATAGCATGAGTGATTACAGAAAAGTCAGAGGTACAAAAGACATATTATTTGATCAGTACTATCAGTTTAAATACATTGAAAAAATAGCAAGTCAACTATCTCAATTATATGGCTTTTTACCTGTACAAACTCCAGTATTTGAGTATACAGAAATCTTTACAAAAACTCTTGGTAAAACTTCTGATATTATATCTAAGGAAATGTATATCTTATATGATAAAAAAGGTAAGAGTTTGACCTTACGTCCTGAGTTCACTGCAGCAGTGGTCAGGTTATTAATTGAAAATAATCTCAAAAAACCTATTAAATTATTTTCTACAGGACCAATCTTTCGATATGAAAGGCCACAATACGGAAGACAAAGGCAATTTCATCAAATAAATTTTGAAGTATTTGGTATAGCAGAGCCACAAGCTGATGTTGAATTGATTTCATGTGCTCATCATTTATTAACGCAATATGGTATTAGTTCTCATGTACAACTAGAGATTAATTCTCTAGGTGATATTACAACAATGATTAATTATAGACAGGCATTAATATTATATCTTACAAAATATCAACATGATTTCTCAGAAGAGAGTTATAAAAGATTCAGAGTAAATCCTTTGAGAATATTAGATTCTAAACATGAAAAAGATCAATTGATTGTCTCAGAAGCACCTAAGATTAGTGAGTACTACACAACACAATCCTCTTATTTTTTTGAGCAAGTATTAGATGGATTACACAAGCTTAATATACCTTATATTATAAATAACAAGCTAGTACGCGGTCTGGATTATTATTGTCACACAGTATTCGAATTTGTAACTCAATCTCTAGGCGCACAAGGCACTGTACTTGCAGGTGGAAGATATGATGATTTAGTTACTACTATGGGAGGTAAATATACTCCTGCACTTGGATATGCAGGAGGAATAGAGAGGATTATGGAATTAGTAAAAAACGAACATCTCAATACAGAACAAATACAATCTATAATTTATTTAGTACCAATTGGTCTAGAAGCTGAGAAATATGCTATGATCCTTGCGGATATTCTACGTAGACATGGTCTATATATCATATATGAATATAGATTATCTCTGAAAAGGAGAATGCAAAATGCACATCAAAGACATGCGAATATTGCATTAATTTTTGGAGATGAAGAACTTAAGAATAAAACTATAAAGATCAAATATATGAATATAGGAATAGAAAAAACAATTCTGCAAGATAATATTATTCACGACATTGAGTTAGAGAATCAACAAAACAAGATCTAAACTCTCGTGCTATTCCATTCATGATTGCAAGATATGCATCTTTTCCAGGAGCTACATTGAATCCCATAGAGTCAAGAATGACTATTTTGGCATCTTGAGATAAAATTTTAGGTTTAATATTATTGCTCATATCCCATGAATTAGAAAAAATACATTTTATATTTTCTTGTGTCATTAACCTTTTGATTTTGATAATGCTCTTGACACCTAAATAAGCATCTTCATCTATATCAAGGATAGCACTTGGGCTATTTAATCTAAAATACTGTTCAAAATACTGATAAGTATCATTAGTCACTATATATTTTTGATGCATCACACTCTCTAGTTCAGACATAATCTTTTGTGCTTCTTGATCTATTTTTTTGATCATCTTTAATGCATTAGCATGATATTTATAGGCATTCTCACTATCTAACTCAGATAGTGTTGCACTGATACAGTATATCATGTTTTTTGCATTTTCTGGATTCAACCAAAAATTTAAATCTTTTTCTGAATCCATAGTAGAGATTAATTGAGATAAAAAATATTTACGATTAGGTAGAAGATTTACAGTATGTGATAATTCTACTATTTTTTTATTTGTCTTAGCAAAAGTACTAACAAATGTTTCTAAGTGATCATCAATATAAAATATTACATCGCTTGCTGCTAAATACCTTGCATCAGATGGTTTTAATATATAGTTCTGTAGAGAAGAATGATAAAAAAGTAAGTCTGGTGTTAAAATACCATCTGTTACAGATGATACAAGAGAATGAATTGGTTTAATTGTAGTGACAACTTTTAAAGTTGATCCAAAAAGAATATTGCAGTATAGTATTGGTAAAATAAATAGAACAGTAGATAGTATATGTCTCATGACAACAATACTGAAGAAAAATTAAATTATGTTCAAAACTCTTCTTTTGTCAATCAATGTATTCTAAAAGTAGAACATCTAAGTCTTACATATAATAATATAGCAGTTCTCAGTGATATTAATATCTCTTTATATAAGGGTAATATAGTTACAATTCTCGGGCCAAATGGAGGAGGAAAAACCTCTTTAGTAAAAGCAGTGGCAGGCCTTAATACAAGTTATACTGGTAAAGTGTTCTTTGCTAAGAATATCAAATTTGGTTATATGCCTCAAAAT
Organism: Wolbachia endosymbiont of Howardula sp.; assembly: GCF_025021925.1. GTDB lineage: Bacteria > Pseudomonadota > Alphaproteobacteria > Rickettsiales > Anaplasmataceae > Wolbachia. The sequence continues at coordinate 391,154 of NZ_CP092368.1, forward strand.
TTTAAGATTAATAATCTCATGCCAATTACAGTTGAATATTTCCTTTTAAACAGTTTTTCTAAAAAGTTAAAACAACATGAATATGTGATTTCAGATATCATATCATTAGTTGGTTTGAATCATATTTTACATCACCAAGTTTCAGAAATTTCTGCTGGACAGACACAGTTAATGATGCTGGCACGATGTTTAATTGCAGAGCCTGATTTAATTATTCTAGATGAACCTGTCAGTGCAATGGATATTAACGCACGCGCTAAATTTTATGACATTATTAGTAAAATCACAAAAAAGAAATTTGTATCAATTCTAATGACTTCTCATGATTTAAATGCAGTTCTTCCATATACTAATTATCTTCTATGTATCAATAAAACAATCTACTATGAAGGTAAACCTGATGTATTGATGCATAAGAATACTCTCAATGAGATCTTTAGCAGTTATATCACAGCATGATTCGTAATATTCTACGCATTCTACATATTATTGTAGTACTGATTCGATATAATGTCTTTTTTTATCTGTTATTCTATTCTACACAAGTATCATTTAGTATACTGAAAGGTGATCAATTAAAGTGTGCTCTTGAAAAATTAGGTCCAGTATTTATTAAATTTGGACAAGCGTTATCATCTCGTACTGATATTCTAAGTGAGGATGTTACGAATCATTTACTTCTGATATGCGATAGATTACCATCATTTTCAAGTAAGATAGCAATTAATACTATAGAAAGTGAATTTCGCTGCAAATTAAATAATATATTTATCAGTTTTTCAGAACATCCAATTGCAGCAGCATCAATCTCTCAAGTACATAGAGCAATTACTCTAGAAGGTAAAGATGTTGCTGTAAAAATTTTAAGACCAAATATTGAAAAAGTATTTTTAAGAGATATAAAAATGCTTTTTTGGATTGCATCATTTATAGAAAAATTTATCAATCATTCTAATAGATTCAAACCAGTAGAATTAGTAAAAATGTTTGCTAATATTTGTCATCTAGAGTTAGATCTCCGTTTTGAAGCAGCGCATTCTTCTGAACTAAAGGAAAATACAAAAAATGACAGAGCATTTTATTTACCTGCAGTAGATTGGACTAGAACGTCCAAAAAAGTCCTAACCTCAGAATGGATAGATGCAATACCAATATATGAAGTAAAAAAGCTAAATAATCATAAACGTATAGCTATTAATTTGATTGAAGCATTTTGTAATCAAGTGTATAGAGATTGTTTTTTTCATGCTGATCTGCATCCAGGAAATTTAATGATTGATAATCAGAATAATATTATTGCATTAGATTGTGGCATTATGGGAAGAATAGATCGTGCAACATGTTACTATGTGATAGAAATCCTAAAAGGATTTTTGAATCGAGATTATAATTATATTGCAAAAGTACACTTTAAAGCTGGTTATGTATCATCACAATACAAACATTTTGTCACAGCTTGTAGAGCAATAGGTGAACCAATTGTAGGACAACCAATAAAAAATATTTCTTTTGCTACATTATTAACTCAATTGCTACAAATCACTGAGCACTTTGATATGCAAGTACAAATTCAATTATTATTACTACAAAAAACTATGATTCTATTAGAAGGGACATGTAGAAAAATATATCCAGAAATCAATATGTGGCAAGTATTTGAATCATGGATTAAACGTCAAAAGAAAAATAAAATAGAATATAAGGACAAAATTCAAAACTTTTATCCTATTAAAACAATACACTCATTTTTTCAATTGATAGAAAAATTAAATTTAATAGCTAATAACACACTTAATATGCCTAAAAAGAATAATCAACCTATAGTGAGTATATATGATACTGTCCTTTGGACAATACTCATCATCTTATCTATTAAATTGTTTTCTTCCTAAGTAATAATACTAAAAATTTTTAAGAATAATAATATCTTCTCTCTTTGGACTCGTTGACAGTAAATTTACTGGTACATTTATTAATTCTTCTATTCTGCTTATATATTTAATCAAATTAATAGGTAAGCGATCTATTGATCTAGTACCTCGAGTATTTTCTTGCCAACCAGGTACTTCTTCATATATTGGTTCTAATGAGTTTTGTACTACACTTGAAATTGGTAAATAATCATATGTATGATCTCTATATCTATAACTGGTACATATTTTAATGTTCTCAAAAGAATCTAGAATATCTAATTTAGTGAGCGCGACACTTGATACACCAGATAGTTGTACCGCTTGACGTACTAAGACGGCATCATACCATCCACATCTTCTCCTTCTATTACTTATAGTGCCAAATTCCTTACCTACAGTGAATAAACTATCTCCTACTTCATTCGTTTGTTCAGTAGGAAATGGTCCATTTCCTACTCTTGTTGTATATCCTTTTGCTACTCCAATAATATGAGCATTATCAGATAATCCAGAACCTATTATTGCTTGCGCTGCAACCGTATTACTTGAAGTCACAAATGGATATGTGCCATGATCAATATCTAAAAATGTTCCTTGCGCACCCTCAAATATGATTTTTTTATCTTGTTTAGCAAGTTCATGTAATACTCTCCAAATAGGTTTTTTAAATGGTAGTATTTGTTTTGCACTATCTTGAATTTCTCTTAATATTGTGTCTTTTGTGATTATCTTAGCATTTAAACCTATTCTAATAGCATTATGGTAATTTAATAGATTATCAATTTTTGCATTTAATTCACTGATATTCTCTAAATCACACAAACGAATAGCGCGTCTTCCAATTTTATCTTCATAACATGGTCCTATGCCTTTATTTGTTGTACCAATTGTGCCACTTTCATTTAAATATTCGAATAATTGTTCTTTATCTCTATGTATACTTAAAATTAATGGACAATTTTCTGATATCATTAAATTATTAGGATTAATATCTATGCCTCTCATCTTTAAAGCATTTATTTCTAATATTAAAGCAGATACATCAAGTACAATGCCATTACCTATTATAGATAATTTATTAGCTCTTAAAATAGCAGATGGTAATAAATTGAGTTTATAAACTTGATTATCTTTTACGATAGTATGTCCTGCATTATTACCTCCTTGAAATCTGACAACTACATCTGCATTTTCAGCAAGATAATCTACTATTTTTCCCTTTCCTTCATCACCCCATTGCAAACCAATTACAACAATACTATTCATTATCTCACTTCTCTATGAATTAATACACAAATATTAATTCAGTAGTATATATATGACAAGAAATATTAGTTTTTATATGTATCACTATACAGTATTTAATCACTTGCGTGTCTAGATATTATGCTAGAAAAACAACTTGCGTTTATAAATTAAAGTTGCTATAACATTTTGCAATGTATGAAGTGCATATATTTAAATGAAGAGCTTAAAAGAGCTATCCTTAAGAATTAAAAACATCAAATCTGTACAAAAAAGTACAAAAATGATGCATATGGTTTCTGCATCAAAATTACTGCAAAGTCAAAAGCAACTCATAACATCAAGATTATTTCTCTCACATTTACATCTTACAATTACTTTATTAATGTCACGTATTAAGGAAACATCCTTAGAAGGATTGATGATACAAGAGACAAAAAGTGATTGTAATTTAATATTTATTATTGCATCTGATCGTGGATTATGTGGTAATTTTAACTCATCTATTATCAAATATAGTATAGACGCAATGAATTTTTCAAGTGAGCATGATATCAAAACAGAGATTGTATTTATTGGTAAAAAAGCTTTTGATATTGGCAAGAATCTATTTTACAATAATAGCATATTGCAAGTTGAAAATTCTCAGGGAATAACTCTCAAGAGAATATATGCTATAGTTAACTCTCTCACTATCAGTAGATATAATGAAATCAAAATTTACTATAATAAGTATTATAATATTTTTAAACATCATGCAAATACTGAGATAATCAAGCCATGGAGTACATCTTCTTCATTAACGCATGATGTTCTACTAGATACATTATCAGATGCGAGATATATATATGAACCAAATAATATAGAATATATACTACAATCTATTATGCAAGAATATATTCCTTTAGCTTTATATTCTGCTATACTTGAAAGTATTACTAGTGAGCACAGTGCTAGAATGATTGCAATGGAATCTGCAAATAAAAATACTAAAGATATGCTCAATAGGCTTGCACTACTTTATAATCGTTCTCGTCAAGCAAAAATTACAAATGATTTAATTGAAGTATTAGGTGGTACCACTACTTTATGATATATGACAATAGTAATAAGTAATAGGAAAGGCAAGTGGATATACTGAATATTGCGTCAGATATTGTAAAATTAATAAAAAGTCAAAATCAAGATGCAGAAGTAATAATATATGATTCTCATACAACTGTAGTATCTCAACGTCTCTTAAAAAGGGAGAGGATATCACAATCTAAAAACTGTACTATAGGTATAAGAGCTATAGCAGAAAAAAATAAGGCAGCGTACATTTGTACTAATAACTTAGACAGTATGAAGGATACTGTGCATCAAGTGATTACAATGGCAAAACATGCATCAGTGAATTCACATATTAGTATTGCATCATTTTATGATCAGCATTATCTCTCTTCTAAAGACTTAGATATTATAGATGACACTCTCATTACTATTGAGCATCTTACACAAAGCGCTTCCTCTGCTGAGGATGCGGCACTTTCAGAGCATAGCATTACTAATTCTGAAGGAGCATCTGCATCATATTCTCAAGTAAACACTGTACTAGCTACTTCTGCTGGTTTTATTGGATCATTTTGTAAGTCAACTTTTACGAATCATGTCTCTGTGATCGCGAGCACAGAACATGATATGAGAATTGGATATGATTATGACATATCATGTCATTTTAAAAATTTAAAGTTACCATCACTGATAGGCAAACAAGCTGCACATAGGGCAATCTCTCAATTGAATGCGCGTACAGTAAAAACTGGTAAGTTTCCAGTTGTATTTGATAAAAGAATTACAGGAGAATTAGTAAGAAATTTTGCTGATGCTATAAATGGTAATAGTATCATAGGTGGAAGCTCTTGTTTACAAGATAGTCTATATACTCAAATTTTTAATCATGATATCAATATTATTGATAATCCGTTATTAAAATCTGGTATAGCATCAAGACCATTTGATGGAGAAGGAATAATCAGTCAGAAAAATATATTTGTAAAAAAAGGAATATTAAAAAATTGGATTTTAGATCTGTATACAGCTAAAAAACTAAAATTAGATACTACAGGAAATGCTAAACGTGCAAGTAATAGTATCATTACTCCAGCAGCAAGTAATTTTTATATTGAAAATGGCACTATATCCTTCGAAGAATTATTATATGATATAAAGCAAGGAATATACATTACTGATCTATTTGGATTTGGTGTCAATTTAGTAAATGGTGACTATAGCCAAGGTGCATCTGGATTCTTTATAGAACATGGACATATCACATATCCAATACACGAAATTGTAATTGCTAGCAATTTAAAAACCATGTTTCATCAGTTATTAATCGCAAATGATCTTACTTTTTGCGGACAATTTAATGCTCCAACAATAAAAGTATCAGAGATGACAGTCGCAGGATCATCTAAGTAAAATTTTAGTTGCATATAATATAATTATTCCTTACTATCTTCAAAACGACGTGATATTAAATATACAAATGTGAGGTTAGATCATAAGGTTTAGTGGCCTTATATAAGTTAAAATTTTAATTTTCGTTGGATAAGTTATATTAATTAATAGTTTTAGGAGTTACATAAATGGAATTTGGTCATGTAAAATGGTTTAATGCTGAAAAAGGTTACGGTTTCATTAAACCAGAAGGTAAGGGTCCTGATGTTTTTGTACATATTAGTACATTAGAGCGATCAGGAATTAGCCCTGAATCTCTTAAAGGAGAAAATAAAGAGAAAGGCATTAAAGGAGAAAGAGTCAGTTATCAACTTAAAGAAGAACGTGGTAGAAATGGAGAAGATAAGAAATCTGCAATCAACTTAAGATTAGAAGATTAATTTTCAAATGAATATTGATAGTCATTCTACTCATGAAATATGAATAGTTTTCTTGACATGAATTTACATGTGAGCCTTATGCAAGCTCTAGATAGGAATAAACTCTCTATTCCTACTCCAATTCAAGCAAGGGTAATTCCATTAGCAATACAAGGAAGAGATATTCTAGGATCTGCACAGACTGGTACAGGCAAAACTTTGGCTTTTGCTCTTCCTATTATTACTAAATTGTTAGAACAGCCCAATGCTTTTACAGCAATGATAATTGTACCTACTAGAGAGCTTGCTCATCAAGTTACCAATGAGATTCAGAAACTATTATCTCAAGATTCTATCTTAAAGATCGCTTTGCTTATTGGAGGTGATCCTATTTTTAAACAATTAAATCAGCTAAGAAAAAAACCACAAATTATAATAGGAACACCAGGTCGCATCATAGATCATCTATATCGTAATACTTTAAGTACTAGGAATATAGGCATTTTAGTACTAGATGAAACAGATCGAATGTTTGATATGGGTTTTGGAGTGCAAATTGAAAAAATAGTACAATATGTTCCCAAGCTCAGGCAAACTCTTATGTTTTCTGCTACACTACCTACTAATATAGTACAACTTGCTGAAAAATTTCTTAATCAACCAGAACGTATTTCCATAGATTCTCAATCACAAGTATCTACAAGAATTAAAGAAGAAGTGATCTATGCATTAGAATCTGAAAAATATAAAAAACTGATTATTGAATTATTACATAGAGAAGGTTCAATAATTATTTTTGTAAGAACAAAGCAAGGCGCTCACGATTTAGCATATAAATTGAATAAAGATTCATATAGGGTATCAGAATTACATGGAGATTTAAGGCAGCACAAGAGAGAATCAGCCATTAATGCATTTCGTCGTGGAAGTATTCAAATTATGGTTGCAACAGATATTGCTGCTCGTGGATTAGATATTCCACATATTCAGCATGTTATGAATTATGATATCCCTCAATCACAAATTGATTATATTCATCGTATAGGTAGAACTGCACGAGCAGGTTCTGAAGGTCATGCTGTATCTTTTGTCACACCTCAAGATAAGATTAGATGTCCTGAATTTTTAGATAAAACAACAGGGAAGCTAAATTTTCAATGTCATTTACGTGGTAATAAGAAGTTTAATTACAATAAAAAAGTCTTTCGAGACAAAAAACAATATATTACAAAAAATAAGTTTCATGCTAAAAAATTAAACCTCAAAAAAACACATCTATTGTAATATTCTTTGCATTTAAATTTTTTATTCTTTTTTTTGTCTTATAAAATATCATGTTTGACTTGATCATGATCTGCATGGATTATACTATACCACTCTTTTTCATTGAGGATATTGATCTTTAATGATAACCCTTGTCTATACTTCATGCCTGGTGCGTCTCCTACAATTAAATAATCAGTTTTAGTAGAAAGATGTGAAGTCACCTGTGCTCCTAGGGTTTTAGCTCTCACTTTTGCCTCTGCTCGAGTCATAGTCAGCAATTTCCCAGTAAAAGCTATAATTTTATCATTTAAAAGAGAATTATTCGTAACATGATGCTTAATGGGAAGTATCTGGATATACTGAGTCACTTCATTTAATATTTTAATATTCATTGGCATAGAAAAGTAATATTTTAAAGAGTTCATAATCTCTTGTCCTATACCATCTATACCTAATAACTCTTTAAAGCTTTCTTCTTGTTTGATAATATTCTGTTTTGTGAGATTATTACTTATCATAGTATCTATTGGTAACAGATTCATCATTGCACAATACCAATGATTATATGTCAGATAATAATGTGCTAATAATGATGATATAGTTTTACCAATAAATTTAATACCTAAAGAGAATATAAATCTGTCCAGAGTAATGATTCTTTTACTATTGATAGCATTAAGTAAATTCGTGACTGATTTTTTGCCCCAATTTGGATATAAAGAGATATTGAAAATATTGAATCTTTCCTGTAAAGTAAAAATATCAACAATATTGTTTATAAGATTGATTTTATAAAAAAACTGAATATGTTTCTTATTAAAGCCAAGAATATTAAATGCATCTTTTGATACAAAATGTGTTAGTTTTGCTATTATTTGAGCTTGACAAGTAAATTCTTGAGAACATCTTGTGATAGCACCTAAAATGTGTGTTTTTCCTCCACATATAGGACATATAACTGGAAAAAAAAATCTAGAAGAGCTTTTCTTACGAAATCTTAAATCTACACCTGTAATTTGCGGAATAACATCCCCTGCTCTCTTAATGGTTACAATATCTCCTTCTCGTATATCTTGACGTGCAATTTCAGAATAATTATGTAAATTTGCTTTTCTTACTAATACACCTCCAATATTAATTGGCATTAATTCCGCAACTGGAGTAAGAACACCTGTTCTGCCTACTTGTATTGCAATTTTCTTTAATTGCGTTTTTGCATATATTGGAGAGAATTTATATGCAATTGCTGATCTAGGAGCTCTTTTAGTATTGCCTAAACGAACTTGTAATGCTAGATCATTTACTTTGAATACTACTCCATCAATATCATAATTTATATTATATCTACAATCATATAAAAAATGATAAAATAATAGCATATCATGTATAGTACTAGTTAATTTTCGATATTGATTGACAGTAAAACCAAGTGTCTCAAGTTTTTGCAGTATATCACTTTGAGATTGTTCTGCACTTCCAATTAAAGAATATGCAAAATATTTTAATGGTCTCATTGCTGTCACATGAGCATCTAATTGCTTTAAAGACCCAGAAGCTGCGTTTCTAGGATTTGAAAATTTATTATTTTGTATATTTAATTTTCTAAAATCTTGATAAGTAATATATATTTCACCTCTGATCTCTAATCTCTCTGTTACATCTTTTAGTACTTTAGGAAATCCCTTAATAGTGAGAATATTATTAGTAATATCTTCACCTATTTCTCCATTGCCACGAGTAGCAGCCTTAATTAGGATACCAAATTCATAAATTGCAGAAAATGATACTCCATCAATTTTTGGCTCACATAATATTTCAATCTTCTCTACCATTAAAAATTTTTTTATTTTAGATAAAAAGTTTTCTATACCTTGTTCATTATATGTTTTGTCAAGCGATAACATAGGAACGATGTGTTTTATTTTTGAAAATCTCTCATCAGGTGGAGCTCCACAACCATATTCTATATTCTCATTGATTAAGAGTTGTTTTTTGAGAATCTCCAATTCTTGCTTAAGTAAATCATATGCAGCATCAGAAATTTCTGGTTGACTTCTTTGATAATATAAAAGATCATGATAGTGAATTGTTGCTTGTAACTGAGAAAGCTGATGCATCGTATATAATATATAGCTCAATATGTCTAAAGACTAGGTACTGTTCTAGAACAAGAGAATTGAAAAATTTTAAACTCTCATCATCACTTCTAATACTTTCTGGCCAATCAATGCAGGAGTATCCGCAATATTGATATCAGCACTTTTCATCGCTTCTATTTTTGTTTCTGCACTTCCAATTCCAGAAGAAATAATAGCTCCAGCATGTCCCATACGTTTTCCTATAGGTGCTGTTTTACCTGCAATAAATCCTACAATAGGTTTTTTTACTTTTGTTGTTTTGATAAAATCTGCTAACTCTTCTTCTTCATTGCCACCTATTTCACCAATGACTACTATACCATGTGTTTCTTCATCTCTTAAGAAGAGTTCCATACAATCAATAAATGTCATTCCATGAATTGGATCTCCACCAATCCCAATACATGTAGACTGACCAAGTCCAACATGAGTTGTTTGCAATACTGCTTCATACGTTAAAGTACCAGAACGAGACATGATGCCAATATTACCAGGTCTGTGAATATACCATGGCATGATTCCTATTTTACATTGTCCAGGTGTGATGATTCCTGGACAATTAGGTCCTATTAATCTTAATGATGTATTTGCGATAGCATGATGTACATCTATCATATCTAATATAGGAATACCTTCAGTAATACATACTATTAATTCCATTTTTGCATCTATTGCTTCAAGTAATGCATCTTTAGCAAATTGAGCAGGGACATATATTACAGAGACATTCGCATTAGTTTTTTCTTTTGCTTCTAATACAGTATTAAATACAGGTAAATTGAGATGAAAATGCCCACCTTTACCAGGTGTCACTCCTCCAACTATTTTAGTTCCATATAATATTGCTTGTTGTGCATGAAATGTACCTTGTATACCAGTAAAACCCTGACAGATTACTCTTGTTTCTTTATTTATTAAGATAGACATGAATGATATACCTCACTTACTATCTTCTGTGCTGCGTGCGCCAACTCATCTATAATGAATATTTTTAATGATGATTCTAATAATATTTTTCTTCCTTTATCATAATGAGTGCCTGACAGCCTTACAACTATAGGAATATCTAGACATATTTCTTGTACAGCTATCACAAGTCCACTTGCGATTACATCGCAATGCATAATACCACCAAATATATTGACTAGGATGCCTTTAACATTTCTATCAGATAATATTATTTTAAATGCTTGTATTACTTTATTTTGATCTGCACTTCCTCCGACATCTAAAAAATTAGCAGGTGCACCCCCATAATATTGAATTATATCCATTGTTGCCATAGCAAGACCTGCCCCGTTTACCATGCATCCTATATTACCATTCATTTTGATATAACTGAGTCCATATTGTATAGCTTCTCTTTCTTCCTGTAATTCTTCTTCACTATCACGTAGACTATTTAGTTCTGGATGACGATATAATGCATTATCATCGAATGTCATTTTTGCATCTAATGCAATGAAGTCTCCTGAGTGCGTTTCAACAAGTGGATTGATTTCAATTTGACTAGCATCATTTGCAATAAAAGCTTTATAGATATTTTTAGCAACACTTGTTAATTTTTCAATTTGAAATTTATTCAGGTCAAAATCTTGCATTAATTGATTATTATTAAAATTTTTAAATCCTATAGCTGGGTCAATAGAAAATTTCATAATTTTATTAGGGCAATGAATAGCTGTTTGCTCAATATCCATACCACCTTCTGATGAAAATACAAATAGTAATCTACTTAATGTGACATCAACTAATAAACTAATATAAAACTCTCTAGTAATATTTATTGCTTCTTCAATATATACGAGCCTTACCTTTTTACCATGTAAACCTGTTTGATTAGTAAATAAAGTCATACCTAGCATTGCTTGCACACACTTTTGAATTTCCTTTCTTGAATTCGCTAGTATAATTCCTCCTCCTTTGCCTCGACCTCCCGTATATACTTGTGCTTTTATTACAACTTGTTCAGTATTTAGCTGATTAATTATTTTATCTATGTTAGATAAAGAAGATGTAATAAACCCCTTGGGTATAGGTATATTAAATTGACGAAGAATTTCTTTTGCTTGATATTCATGAATATTCATAATAACCTAGATAATAATCTATTAAATATTTAATATCCATAACGTTGTCTTCTAGACTCCTGATGATGTCTTTTTTTTCTAGCTTCAGCTTTTTTTTTCGCTCTTTTTTCTGATTTTTTTTCATGGAATTTTTTTTTCATTTTTAATGCTCTTCCTTCTTTTTGGATTGTCTTTTTTAGTACTGGAAAAGCTCTATCTATATCACCATAATGAACTGATACTTCAATCAAAGCGAAAATGCCTCCTAACAGCAATTAATCTATAAAAATTAAATTTTAAATCAGAATAGTGGTATTGTCAATTATTTTAATATATTTGATAGCAAATATATTAAAATATGGTAAATCGGGGCGGAGAGATTTGAACTCCCGACCCTTTGGTCCCAAACCAAATGCGCTACCAAGCTGCGCTACGCCCCGTCCTTAATTTATTCAAAATAACATAATTTAACTTGAATGCAAGAAACGTATATTAAATTTAGTGCAGTAATATCATATATAGAGATTTGTATAAAACATTATAATCAAGAAGCATGTACGACACAATGAAATGACTCATTATATAATTTTAGATAAACAAATTGCCACTTTACAGCTTGTTTTAATAAATGTAGATAATATCTTATTACTAGATATAGAATCTTTAGAATTGTATATGTATGCAATATCTCTATGTGAGAGTTCTTCAGCACGAAATTTACTAATAGTATCTTTTAGATCTCCACTATTTAATTTTGAAATTTGCTCTGCATAATGTTTCTCTATTACTTCTTCAACTGCAATAGTACATGTCATAGTAGAGCTTCTCCCCATTAATCCAGTAATTATTCCAAGAGAGACTCCTAAAGTACGCCATATTGGTAATAAAAAAGAAGGACGTACTTCATATTCTTGAAGCATTTTATTAAAATACCAAAAATGTTTTTTCTCTTGTTCTTCCATTTCTTTTATTTCTTGTACTAAAACAGTATTTTTTAAAGCAATTTTCTGTCCATAATAAATACACATTGCACCATACTCTCCAGCATGATTCACTCTGATAATCTGATGTAAGTATTGTATATTATTATACCTTAAGTTATTAAGTCTTATTTTTGTTTGCATATATTATACCAGATCCTAATAGAATGATTAATAAATAGATAAAATTCCATGTGGCTAAGGAAATATTGAAAATATAATTTGCACTATTACAAGATATAGAATATGTATTTTGAAAAAAATTCTCTCTTATCTGTTCAATACTTAGATTGTCAGCTAATTGATCTGTACATCCTACAATATTATGAAACCAATATGATTCAATACCAATATGATAGAAAGATATTAATACACCTATAAAATAGACACAATATATTATATAAATAAATACTTGATAATTTTTAATTATATAGAGAATCGAAAGAGAGAGTACAATATAGTAAATCATTCTTTGATATATACAGAGTGTACAAGGTAATATATTAAAAATATATTCAATAATATATGCAGTTATTAAGGATATAATACTAGAGAATAAGAATAAGATATTAGTATGCATGTTATTATTATAACTTTAACAAAAAGATTATTATAAAGATATTATACTGTAAATTAAAAATCTTTTATTCTATATAGGGATTTTTACTTTTCTTAAAAAGAATCCTAATTGGTATACCACATATAAAAAAAAAATTTCTCATATCATTCACTAAATAGCGTTTATAACTCTCTTGGATCTTATCAGGAAAGTTGCATATTATCGCAAAAGCTGGTGGAGAGGTACCAATTTGTACGATATATTTCATATTTACTTCTCTTCCATTGATCATAGGATGAGTATGTTTTTTTACAGAAGAGATAAGCCATTTATTGAGTTTTGAAGTGTTAATCTTATTATTTAAAGCATGATAGATCTTTATGCATTGATCGATTACATTAGTACATCTCATGCCTGTTAATGCAGAAATAGTAATAGTAGATACTGTTAAGTATAATCTATTAATTTCTTGATGCATAACAAGTTTTATTAATCTACTTCTATCATTTTTTTTAATTAAATCCCACTTATTTAATACAAGCATGATACCCTTACCTAATTTTATTACAGTGTCAATAATTGCTAAATCCTGATGTTCAATACCAATCATAGAATCTATCATGAAAATGATGACGTGGGATCTTTTTATTGCATCTATACTCTTATTAACAAATCTTAATTCTAATGTATCAATAATATTGCTCTTCTTTCTTATACCTGCAGTATCAATAAGAGTGATCAATAATCCTTTATAAGGAAAGAGTATATCGATAGAGTCGCGTGTTGTGCCTGGTTCTTCGCTCACTATAATTCTATTTTCTAGCAGTAAGCGATTAATAAAAGTGGATTTACCAACATTAGGACGACCTATAATTGCAATTCTTAATTTATTAGATTTATGATCCTGATCATTATCTAGTTTATGAATTTGATTGACTATATATATGGCTTGACTCAAACTTTCATACAGATCAGCCATACCAAGATTATGCTCAGCAGAAATATATACTGGTCCGATAAAATTAAAGTACTGCAAATAATTAATGTTATATGATTTGTTACTCTCACATTTATTTCCTATTAGGATGATAAATTTATTATTTGTTGTTTTGAGCCATTTTGCAAATTCTATGTTCTGATCATTATATACTAGTGTATCAACAAGAAATAAGATTATATGTGCCTGTAATAAAGAATACTCTATCTGTTTAATCACTTGTTGCGAAAATCTATTTTGATGATTCCACCCTCCTGTATCTATAATTAAAAACTCCAAATCACTAATTCTACCTATTCCTTCTCTTCTATCTCTAGTAATTCCAGGTATACTACTCACTATAGATGATGCATGACCAACTAACCTGTTAAAGAGTGTTGATTTACCAGCATTAGGTAACCCTACTATAGTAATTTTGAGCATAATTTTAAATATATATTAAGTCTGTGTATCAAAATCATAATACACACTTTTCACTTTAACTATTATCTTGAAATTTTTAACACAATTGCTTTATATGGCAGATTCATAACTTATTTCTTCTAAGAAATTGATTAGAATCAGTCAACAAGAGAATTATTCAATATATATATACTATTGCTTCATAGCAATAGTATATATATATTGAATCTATTCACATGAATGAGCATATGCAATTTATGCAATACTATAAGATATTACAGGAATTACAAGAGAAAACACTACAAGCTGAAAGAGGAGGTGGTGCTAATAAGATAGAGACACAGCATAAAAAAGGAAAATTAACTGCTAGAGAAAGGCTTCATGTATTATTAGATTTAGGCTCTTTTGAGGAATATGATCAATTTGTCACACATGTCTCAAATAGTATAGATAAACATAATACTCATTTTTTAAGTGATGGCGTGATCATTGGCCATGGTACTATTTATGGTAAGAGAGTTTTTGTATATTCCCAGGATTTTACTGTCTATGGTGGCTCATTGGGTATATTACATGCAAAAAAAATATGTAAGATTATAGATATGGCAATGACATGTAAAGCACCTATTATTGGATTAAATGATTCTGGTGGAGCAAGAATCCAAGAAGGAGTTAACGCTCTTGCTGGTTATGGGGAAATTTTTCAAAAAAACGTACATGCATCAGGTGTAATACCACAAATTTCTTTAATTATGGGACCTTGTGCTGGTGGTGCAGTATATTCTCCCGCGTTAACTGATTTTACTTTTATGGTCAAAAATAGTTCATATATGTTTATCACAGGACCAGATATAGTAAAAAAAGTCACATATGAAGATATTAATCATGAAGAACTTGGTGGAGCAACAGTACATACTAGTATAACAGGAGTATCGGATTTCGCATTCAATAATGACATTGAGATGTTACTCAAAATACGCGAATTTCTTACTTTTTTACCGTCACATAGTACAGACATATCTAGAAAGAGACCAATATCTTATAATATATCTGATAATGATATTTCCTTAGATACTTTGATCCCCGTGAATCTTAATACTTATTATGATATGCATGAACTTATTGAGAAAGTATGTGACGCACGTATTTTTTTCGAGTTAAAACCCAATTTTGCACGCAATATCATAATTGGCTTTGGAAGAATAGGGGGACAGTCTGTTGGATTTGTGGCTAATCAACCTATGTATCTTGCAGGTTGTTTAGATATTGATGCTTCAAGAAAAGCTGCAAGATTTATCAGATTCTGTGATGCATTTAATATTCCTATTATCACATTTATTGATGTTCCTGGATTTTTACCTGGAAAACATCAAGAATATAATAATATCATACAACATGGAGCAAAATTGCTTTATGCTTACGCTGAAGCGACTGTCCCAAAAATTGGTCTGATCACTAGAAAAGCATATGGTGGTGCGTATATTGTAATGAATTCCAAACATTTACAAGGTGATCTTAATTATGCTTGGCCAACTGCTGAAATAGCTGTGATGGGTTCTGAAAGTGCAGTAGAGATTATTGCTAGAAATTCAAAAAATAAACATGAATTAATCAGAGAATATAAAGCAAAATTTGAGAATCCATTTTTTGCTGCGTCAAATGGATATATTGATAGTATCATTATACCTAGCAAAACAAGATTTTATCTTAAAATGGCATTAGAAGTGTTACAAAATAAAAAGACAGATATACAATGGAAAAAAAAACATGATAATTTACCATTATAATTTCATTTATAATGATCATTGTAAAGTATTTTATATCAGGAAGTGCCGTTACCAAGACTCGAACTTGGGACCTCGTCATTACCAATGACGTACTCTACCATCTAAGCTATAACGGCATACTTAATGTATCTTGAAAACAATGCATAATATTAATAATAATAAAAAAAAAGAGTTACAGAAAAAAAAATTAGCGCAAGCTCTTAAAAAGAATATTTTAAAGAGAAAAAAACAACTCTTGACTAGGCAAAAAATCAGAGATATCACATAATTTTATATAAGCACTCTAATTTTTAATATGTAACTTCTTTAAAAAAGACATTTATTTAATAAAATTAATATAGAGTAATATAGATCTGAGTATTAAATGATCATAAAAACCCAGAGAGTGAGTAGCTTCACTACAAGTATTACTAATAAAATATATACTATATGATATTTAATATACACGTCATGTACAATACATCTATTAGATATTGATAATATAAATTTACTCATTGATATTTATAGATAGTCAGTATATTATCATTCTTCAGTCTTTTAGAAAATTATAATATAACACACTGCACTCTATAGTAATATTACTAGACTGATATTTTCTGAATATGGAGAAGTGGCTGAGAGGTCGAAAGCGCATGCCTGGAAAGCATGTATACATGAACAAATGTATCGAGGGTTCGAATCCCTCCTTGTCCGAGATTCTGCATATATGATCAGATATCTCTCTTTAATCTTCAAGTTTTTGTTATGTAATTGTGATAGATCTACTAGATTGAATATTTGTGATTTATAATATTGATAATTATATATTACCAATCAACTTTCTTATCTTGTACTGTCATGTAATATAAAGAGGTCAGGCTCACTAATGTGCAAATTGCAAGATATATCCCTGCTGCAAATGTTGTTTTAGTTTTTTCAATCAAAAACATGCATATTGTAGGAGAGATCCCACCAACTATTCCTGCAGATATATTATGTGCTAAACTAAATCCAGTACATCTAACTTTTGTAGGGAATAATTCACATATAAGAGAATTATATATGCCAAAAGATGCTGCTATTGGTATACTCATTAATAGATAAGAACATGTTACTATATAATAGTTATTATATGATAACAAGAAAAATATTGGTAAGCTATAACAAGCTAATACTACTAATATAGGTATCATAACCTGTTTTCTTCCTATTCTATCAGATAGAATTCCAAAGAATACTGCCAGACATCCAAATATAATTTCACTTATGATTCTTACTATGTTCTTAAAATTAATACCTGCAAGTACTACTTCTTCAACAGAAATATTGTAAAACATAATCACCGAATATACAATAGCATTTTGTGCAATTCCAATACCTATTGCTATCATAAACCCCTTTTTGTATCTTTTCATTAACTCTACAAATGGAGTATGAACTAACTTGTCAATATTCTTGTATTTCTTATATGCAATACTCTCTCCCATAATATATCTTATGAAGAATCCTGTAATACCCATCACAGAGCAAAAATAAAATGGTATTCTCCATCCCCATATTTCATAATTCATACCTGTATATTTTTTACAAATAGCAATCATCATAAAGCATGTAATTGCACCAAGAGCACCACTGAAAGGTTTAATACTTCCTAAAAAACCTAAATTCTTTTTATGATGTGAATGTTCTATTAAAAATGCCGCATTAATGCTAGTTTCTCCACCTGTTGATATTCCTTGTATAATTCTACAGATCAAAAATATCGTAGGGGATAAAATACCAATTTCTTTATAGCTAGGTATTATTCCAACTGTACTAGATGATATAGAGACAAGTAATACTGAGATTAGTAATACTTGTCTTCTCCCATATTTATCTCCCATATATCCAAAGATGAGTGCACCAAGTGGTCTAAAGCCAAATCCAATTGAAAAAGTACCAAGAAATTTTATTATATTTAAATATTCACTAGGAGAGGAAAAAAAAATATTACTTATTATATGCATCAAAACTATAAAAAGCGTTAATTCATATGATGTCATCATATTACAGATAATACTGGATAATATTGCTTTCTGCATATCACTCATGATTGAGTTATATCGTATAATATTTTAAGCTATATCTAAGCATTGAATTTATTATGTTATCACCTGTATTGATAATTCATTTAAGTATTTTTTCTCTATTTGAGATGGTGCTCCCATTAAAATATCTTCACCTTGCTGATTCATAGGAAAACATATTACTTCACGAATATTCTCTTCGTTAGCTAGCAACATCACTATTCTATCAATTCCTGGTGCTATACCTCCATGAGGAGGTACTCCAAATCTAAATGCACGTACTAAAACTTCAAATTTTTTATTTACTTCTTGATATGTATATCCTGCAATTGCAAATACTTTATATAGAATGTCTAATTTATTATTACGAATAGCACCACTCGATAGTTCTATTCCATTACATACAAGATCATACTGATATGCAAGAATATTAATGGGATTACTTACTTCTAGACCTGATAGACCACCTTGTGGCATAGAAAATGGATTATGAAAAAAATCAATCTTATGATCTTTATACGTAAAATAAGGAAAATCAATAATCCAACAGAACTTAAAAACCTCATCACTTATAAGTCCTAATTCTCTTCCTAATATAGTTCTCAATTGCCCAGCAATGTGTGACACTTGATATTCATAATCAGAGATAAAAAATACACTATCTCCTAGTTGAATATTTGTGGCTTTTTTTATAAGATTTAATCTCTGTGTATCAAGATATTTAGCGATTGTACCTTTCGATCTTCCATGATGATCAAAAATGATGTATCCTAGACCTTTGGCACCAAATTCTTTAGCATTTTTTATTTGCCTATCAAAGAAGCTACGAGGTGCTGTAGATGTATTTGGAGCAGGAATTGCTCTCACTAACATACCATGCTCAATATTTTTTCTAAAAATAGTGAATTCTGAATCACGAAAAATATCCGTGACGTCGCTAATTAACAGTGGATTTCGTAAATCTGGTTTATCGGAACCATATTTTAGGATGGAGTCTTTATATGTAATACGTGTAAAATTTTTCTCAATAGACTTACAAGAAAATTTAGTAAAAATTCGATATAATACATATTCAATAATATGAAAAATTTCTTCTTGTGTAACAAAAGACATTTCAATATCTAGTTGATAGAATTCACCAGGAGAACGATCTGCTCTTGCATCTTCATCACGAAAGCAAGGAGCAATTTGAAAATACTTATCAAATCCTGATACCATAAGTAGTTGCTTAAAAATTTGTGGAGCTTGAGGTAAAGCATAGAATTTGCCAGGATTGAGTCTACTTGGTACTAAATAATCACGCGCACCTTCTGGTGATGAAGCAGTAAGTATTGGGGTTTGAATTTCTAAAAAATCCTGTTCTATCAGACACTTTCTCAATTCTGTAATAATCTGTGAACGTAAGACAATATTTTTACGGGTTTTTTCTCTTCTTAAATCAAGAAATCTATATTTTAGTCTAATATTTTCACTATATTCTTGGTTATGAGCAATAGTTGATAATATACTGTTTTCCATCTTTGCTATTTTCTGATCATCATGTAAGAGAATTTCTGATTCAATATGTAAGTTACTTACTATTACTTCAATTTCTCCTGTTACAAACTCTTTATTGATTGCATCTGTATGTCTAGCTTCAACTATGCCTGTCACAGTAATAACACTTTCTAACTTGAGATGTATAATCTTATCAAAACACAACATGTCTTTATGAAAAACAAGCTGAGTAATTCCATAGTAATCTCTCAAATCAATAAAAATAAGATTTCCATGATTGCGTTTACGATATAGCCATCCTGATAACATCACTTCTTTTTTTAGATCGCTTATACGCAACTCATGACATCTATGCGTTCTATAACAGTTCATAGTGATATATTTCTTAGGTGTCTAGCAGTATAGAAATAAATATTATATGTAACAAGATTTATTTCGATAGTCATAATATCTAATCACATTACATCAAAAATATTGAATAGATTAATTGATTGAGATTATTTTAATTGAACATCAAGTATATTGAATCACATTCTTCACTGAAGACTATTAAAATCTTTTGCGAGACAAGATGCGATAGAAAAATGTAAAAAATATGAAATATGTTAATGGATATCTTCTTATATTGAGCATATGATGCAAGACAGATTATTATTTTAATAATGTACTCAATCAAATTTAAATTTTTAAAAAAATTTCTTAATATTGATTAAATCAACAATTAATATAATATATATATAAACTAATTTATTTATTACTCCTTAGTTAGATCATGTTAAATGCTTGAATGTGATAATTTATCCTGTGTGCGGAACAATAAAGTGTTATTCAAAGATCTGAGTTTTCATGCTACACTCAGTTCTAAGATTCTCATTACTGGTCCTAATGGCAGTGGCAAAACAAGCTTAATGAGAAGTTTATCTGGATTATTACAGCCTGCATCAGGGAAGATAACATATATGGGATATGATATATATGAAGATCAATTACTATATAAGTCTTCAATGATATATGTAGGACACAAAAATGGATGTGATCTCAGCTTAACTGTTGCGCAAAATATAGAATATTGGGCATACATACGAAATACTAGAAAATTTATTATGAGAGCTATTTCTTATTTACAGTTACAGCCAATCCTTAATATCAGATATGATAATTTATCTGTAGGTTGGCAAAGGAGAGTAGCAATTGCAAGGTTATTGATTTCTAATGCAAAGATTTGGTTAATAGATGAACCATTTTGTAATCTTGATAGCATCACATATGCATTAGTTTTTAATTTAATTTTAATGCATGCCAAGAAGCATGGCATTGTTATTATTACAGGACATCAGATTACAAATTTCTCTGACTTTCACATCATCATGCTCTCTGAATTATAAAAGATTTGTTTATAGTAAATTAAATATTAATAATATCTCTTCAAATAAATATATTACATTCAGTAAATAAAAAAATACTAAAAAAGTATTAGTCGGTTAAGATGAAAAAGATAAGATAAATATTATTAACCAATGTATCAACCAATTATTCTTTTTTAAGATCACATACTATCATTTTTCACTGTACAATGATTCTTTCTGAATCTATTAGACATTATATTATAACATATACTCTTAAGCAGATTATCAAGTAAATACAGAATAACCAATAATATTAAGTATGTTATATATCTGTATTAAAATCTCAATATTATCATTATAATACTAGTTTTTGTACTACTAAAAGTATGGCATTGCTATAAATTCCAGTGATCACAGTCAGTATTGTCATAAATGATACACATATCACCATAGGTAATGGTAAACTGTCACATTCTCCATATTTTTCTATATTTGATTGCAATTTGATATTTTGTTCAAAGTATATTTTTTCTATCATGTTCCAGACATATATCACTGTCAGAAAAGATACAAGAGAAAACATGATTAATACAATCCATGCACGATATTCTATCATGACTTGCATTATATACCATTTACTGACAAAACCATTAGTAAATGGTATACCTGTTAATGATAAACTGAGTATAGTCAATAAAATTGTTGTATAAGGCATAGAGCGCTTTAGATTTGATAGGCTATATAGATTTGTAGTGTTAAATTTATATGCAATACATCCAGCAAACATAAATAAAGAGATTTTGCTGATACTATGATTGATTATATGAAGTATAGCAATATGTAGAGCTAATTGTGAGTTAAAACTCAGTAATAAAATTATACAATTAATATGAGTGACACTAGAATAAGCAAGAAGTCTTTTAATATCTTGTGATCTGATTGCTGACATAGAATTAAAAATCATCCCAAACACTGTAAGGAGCATAATCATTGTATTAAATGATGATGAAAAGAAGTTCTGATTGGAAATAGTATAAAACATTCTAATAAAAATATAAATCATCACTTTAGTGACTGTTCCTGAGAAGAATATACTAATAAAACTTGGTGATAAAGAATATGCATTCACAAGCCATCTACTTAATGGAAATAGCCCCATCTTAATTGAAAGACCAATAAAAATAAATACTTTCCCAAGTACTATAATATGATGATCATACAGTGATACTAACATTTTAGACATATCAGATATATTAAGCGTACCTGTAATTGCGTATAAAAGTCCTATACCAAATAGATAAAATGTCGCACCTATAGTACCACTTATTAAGTATTCAAATGATGCAATAAGGGCATTCTTATCTCTACTCATCGATACTAATACATATGAAGAGATAGAAACGATTTCTAAGAAGACGTATAAATTAAATATATCATTTGTTACTAAAATTCCTATTAATCCACTCACACATAGCAAGCACAAAGAATAAAAACCAGTAATTTTATTACTACTAATTTCTTGTTCATTTATATAGTATCCATATAGTAAGCTCATTAATACTGTAAAATTGACTACAATTAACATTAATGCATTCAGCATATCTATTCTTAACTCTATACCATAAGGAGGCAACCAATTACCAATATGATAAGTAATAATTTGTCCTGTATATATTTTCGCAAGTAATATGCAAGAAATACTGAAAGTTGCTATTGTAGATATCAGAGCAATACACCAAGACGTTTGGTGTTTCTTGGTTAGAAAACAACACATAGATGCAATGATTGGTATAATCACTTGTAATATTGTTAAATGCATTAAATTGAATTTTTAGATTGTATATTAAAGTATGATATATAATACTTTAATATATTAGTAATTAAAATTTATGATATCTAAGATATTTAACTCAATAAAATTGATGTTTTATACAGTAGATAAACTAGTAGGGACAGATAAAAATCATAATTCCTACTATGAATCTCGTACAGGAAAAAGGCGAGTAGTATATCATGCCAAAGTTGATCCTACAACAATTGCTCCGGAATGGCATACATGGATTCATTATACTGATAATTTTATTCCTTCTCAGAATAGTGGTATTGTCATGAAAGCGGATCATAATACACATATCAATCATACATTAGCACACCTCTCTCAGATCAATCAGACAGTACACTCTTACTATCAAAGTTGGATACCAAATCACCTAAAGAAAGATGAATAGTGAGCTTGAGATAATGTTAGCTCTATGTATTTATATCAAGTAACCTGCTATTGCAATATTCAAGCTCTCAAAAAGTTATATATAATCTCCTTTATAGATATTAAAATCATTATATTATTCAATATCGCATATTAATTTCTCTTTTGATTTTATACATATTGATTAAATAAAGAGAATATAATATCCAGACTACTAAGAAAAATGTTATATAAAACATAAACATGATAATCAATGGAATTAATAAAGACCCCTGTATTGCTATACCATCCTGCCTAATGATACTACTAGATTGATGAAGAGTAGACCATAAATTGACAGAAAATTTTGTTATAGGGATATTAATTGCACTAAAAATATTAAATACTGCAGCAGATTTTTCTGCTCTTAAATCGTTATTAAATGCATTCCATAATGCTAGATATCCAATATACATAAAAAATAAAATCAGCATAGAGGTAAGTCTTGCATCCCATACCCACCAAGTACCCCAAGTACCTTTTCCCCATATGCTACCTGTAATTAAACATATTGCAGAGAAAAATGTTCCTGCGGGAGCAGCTGCATGTGCTAAAATACTTGCAATACTATTATGCCATACTAATGTCATCAAACTGAATATTGCCATCAGTCCGTATATTATAAGAGCAAGCCATGCAGAAGGAACATGTAGATACATAATTTTGACAATATCCCCTTGTTTGTAATCTTCCGGAGAAAAAAATAAAGATGATATCATTCCTATGATAAATAGAAGAATACAAATAGTACTACACCATGGTAGAATATTGCGAAATAATAACGATATATATATAGGCTTGAATAAATTCATATTTCTAAAAAAAGCAAATGTTAGTGTATCAATGAGTTGACATTTGATCAATAGAATACTTATATGTTATAGTATTGTAAAAGAATAAGCAGTGTATAAACTGTTTTACATAACATCACACTATGTACTATAGTATATGATATCCAAAAAGCTTAATTTACATTTAGTATCAGATTCAAGTGGAGAAACTGTTATTTCAGTTGCAAAATCTGCTTTAAAGCATTTTAGCTCTGTAGAGACTACAGATTATCTTTGGTCTTTTATCAACAGCAAAGAACAGATTAAGAAAATTTTGCAAGTAATGAATCAAAAAAATCACGAGCATAATTTTGTTATATGTACTATTACTGATGATGCATTAAGACAATATCTTAAAGAACATTGTATAGAATTAAAAATTCCCTATAGAGCAATATTATCACATATTATTAAAGAAATTTCAACCTATCTTGAAATAGAGAAAGATCATAAGTTGGATTTATATACTGAAATAAATAATGGATATTTTCAACGTATTGATGCAATTAATTTTTCTATCAATCATGATGATGGTCAAAATATTCAAGATATTAATACAGCAGATATAATATTAGTTGGAGTCTCTAGGACTTCTAAATCTCCAACTAGTACTTACTTAGCTTATCGAGGATATAAAGTTGCTAATATTCCTATTATCATAGAATCTCCTGTATATGTTGATTTCTCAAAACTATCTTCTCAATTAGTTATAGGGTTAACAATAGATGTACATAGACTAATAGAAATTCGTAAACATAGATTAATATCTATGAAGAATGAAAATAACAATTCATATGCAAATTACTATAAAGTAAAAATGGAAGTAATAAAAGCAGAAGAGATATTTAAAATATATAATTGGCACGTAATTGATGTGACACAAAAATCAATAGAAGAAGTTTCATCAAACATTATACAGTATTTTAATACAAAATGATCATTTTATTTCTTGACTCATGCTTGATAGATAATAATAATCTATATTATTATCACTTCCATCATCAATATGAAGGTTAAAAGTTCGTTAAAATCACATCGCATGAGAGATAAAAACTGTAAAGTTGTAAATAGGGAAGGTAGAATATATATTATAAATAAAGTAAAGCCTAGATGTAAAGTACGTCAAGGACGTTAGAATTTTTTATCATATGATACTTAAGCATGCTGAATTTTTCACTGACATTTTGGTAAAATATAGCCTTGTATTAACATTACTAAGTATTATATATTCCTTTTGAAGTTGAATACTGAAAAGAGAATGGAGGTTTGTGAATTACTTGATGTATATTATAACAAGTAATAGCACTTTCTGCAAAGCCACTTAAAATCAATTTCAGTTTTCCTGAATAGGTTGCTATATCCCCTATTGCATATATTCTTTCTTTACTAGTTTGCATTGTAGTAGAGTTAACAACTATACGACTATTTTCTAATAAAATACCCCAATTATGTATTGGTCCTAGATTATTCGATAATCCAAAAAATGGCAATAATAAATCAGCTGATATCTTGATTTCTTCTTGAGTCAAAATATTCTTGACTATGACTAAGTGTAGTATTCCATTATTTCCAACTAACTTAGATAATTGATAGGGAATCATGAGTTCTATTTTACCATTGCTGTTGAGCATTTCTATTTTTTTTCTAGTCTCTGGAGTACAACTGAATTTGTGTCTTCTATGTATCATGTAAATCTTTTTTGCAACTTGAGATAGTTCTACTGTCCAATCAGCAGCAGAATCACCTCCTCCTGATACTACTATAGTTTTATCTTGAAAATCAGAAATATTATTCACACTATAAAAAATAGATTTATTTTCATATTCTGATATTCCTGCTAATGGTGGACGATTAGGTTCAAAAATGCCCTTACCTGCAGCAATGACAATGGCTTTACATGTTATATGTATATTCTTGCTAGTGATAATAGTAAAACTATCATGATTATTAGATGAAATCTGTTCTACTTTTTGATTTAAATGATATGTAGGATGAAATGGAGAGGCTTGTTCTATTAATCTCTTAATAAGATTTTGAGCTGTAATTACAGGATAACCTGGTATATCATATATTGGCTTTTCTGGATAAAGAGCGGTACATTGTCCTCCGACCTGCTTTAAAATATCTATGATATGACATTTCATATTCAGCATTCCAGCTTGAAAAGCTGTAAATATTCCAACAGGTCCTGCACCTATTATTGCGATATCTGTATTCATATATAATAGATGTTATGATGTGTATAATATTAATTGACTTTATTGATAACGTCAATGAGATTACATTTTGTAAAATATTTCTTGCTATATGCAGTAATGAATATTACAGTATATCATACTGCGTGTGTGATGATTTAAAAAAAATATTTTACTATAAATAAATGATTAAATCATGCATTACATTGTGAAATTAACTTCTTTGATATGACGAATATTTTTTGATTGACATTTATAGATGATATAGATTTCCTAAATGATATTCATAATAAACTAAAAAAGATTGTAAAGCACGCACAATCTATGGAGCAGTTTACCAACAAGATATAAATATTTAAGATGCAAATACATTGTCAGTATGATGATATTAATATAATATGCATGAGACTATTTTGACAGAAATTCTAAATAGAGAGTACTAAATATAAGTATTCGCGTCGCTATTATTACAAGAGCTATAATTATACACAATACTCTCTATTGCATGCACAACATAATATGATTATTTACTGAATGCTTTCTATGGATATATTGATGAGATGTACTTTTATATAAAGTCACTGACAATAGGCCTAGTGCAATACATTTATTCTCTAATTATCATATAATATGAACATAGCAATTACTCAAAGTGTTGTTATACTATAAATTAGTATAATGAAATGTCATTGAACACCAATTTAACTCATAATTATCTTTTAAATACATGTATAAGAACTTAAGAGATTTTATTATTGCTTTAGAAAAGAGAAAAGATCTTATCAGAATTCAAGAAGAAGTATCAACATATCTCGAGATGACAGAAATCCATAGACGTGTTCTGCTACAAAAGGGACCTGCGATTATTTTTGAGAATGTTATCACTAAAAATGGTAGAAGTACAATGCCAGTTTTAGTAAATTTATTTGGTACAACTGACAGAATTGCACTTGGTCTCAATATTCATACTAATGAATTAAGAGAATTAGGTAAATTTTTAGCTTTTTTACAATCTCCAGATCCACCTCGCAATTTTCGAGATATTATCAATATGTTTCCGCTACTAAAAATAGCACTCTCAATGAGAAATAAACTAGTCAAAACAGCACCGTGCCAAGAGATAGTACTTAACATGGAAGAAGTAGATCTCAATTTATTACCAATCCAAGAATGTTGGCCCAATGAACCTGCACCATTAATAACATGGCCTATTCTCGTAACACAAGGTCCTACAAGTGCAAAACAGGATAATTTTAATCTTGGAATATATCGTATGCAAATCATAGATAAAAACACTACTCTCATACGTTGGCTTGCACATCGTGGTGGCGCACTACACTATAGTAGATGGAAAGATAAGAAAAAAAATATGATATTTCCTGCTGCAGCTGTAATTGGCAGTGATCCTGCAACAATGATTGCCGCAGTCACTCCATTACCAGAAACATTATCAGAATATCAATTTGCAGGCTTACTGCGCAAAAAAGCTCTTGAGCTTGTAAAATGTAAAACAATTCCATTATTAGTACCAGCGCAAGCTGAGATTATCCTAGAAGGATATGTCAGTCTAGATAAATATCAAGATGAAGGATCATATGGAGATCACACTGGATATTATAATGCTATTGAAAAATTTCCAGAGTTTAATATTACTGCGATCACTATGCGTCGAAATCCAATTTATTTGAGTACTTTTAGTGGTAAACCACCAGATGAGCCTGCAATTCTTGGGGCAGCACTAAATGAAATTTTTATTCCTATTCTTAGTAATCATTTTCCAGAGATAGTAGATTTTTACTTACCTCCGGAAGGATGTTCTTATAGAATAGCAATAGTATCAATCAAAAAATCTTATCCAGGACAAGGACAGAGAATCATTATGGGAGTACTGTCATTTCTTAAGCAGTTTTTATATACTAAATTTGTAATAGTTGTGGATGATGATATCAATATTCGTAACTGGCAAGATGTTATGTGGGCGGTATCAACAAGAATGGATCCTGTACGCGATACTACTATGATAAAAAATGCACCAATAGATTATTTAGATTTTAGTTCACCTGTCAGTGGCCTTGGGGGTAAGATGGGATTTGATGCAACTAATAAAATACCTCCTGAAGTGACAAGGGAATGGGGAATCAAAATTGAAATGAGTGAAGAAATAATTAAAAAAGTCACTGAAAAATGGAATAAATATGGATGGTCTGGTTAAGAACCATTTTACAAGTATAATAACAATATTATCTATTTTTTTTAAATAAAGCTTCATAGTATGTTAAGTAAAAATTTTGAGTGTTGCTTTAACAGAATCAATAGTCTCAATGAGATATCAATATATAATATAATGTTGTTAACTTTTACTATGCTTTTATGAAAGTATTACGTGTATTCTTAGGAAAGATACTAAGTAATCTTTTTCCTGCCAAAACAGTTAGTTACTGTTTTGGAGTAGGCAATTTATTATATGGAGGGAGATTTTGGTGTTCTATTTTTATATTACTCATTGTAGATAGTGAATTACTTATTAGATATGGTATTACAAATTTGTTATATAGTATACCAGATATAAGCATTGTAATAGCAACTCACTATGCAGTAGTAACATGTATGATATTAATATTTCAATTAGTTGGAATATGTATTTTACATACTCAATTACCTCATGCAAACCCTGAGGGGGGTATTGTAATTCACATTGCATCATCTCAAGCTCTCACTATAGCATGTGCAACACCAGCCATCGTATCAATTTGTAGTACTATTAATCAATTATATCAGATAATATATCAACAAATATTTCATTTCCAGAGCTGGTGGTTATTTAATAATAATTACATATCTTTACTCATGTTCTCGACAATACCTTGTATATTTTTTAATATTATCTTAATATATAAGCCATGGCCAATCAATATAATACAAAGGTATAATAATGCAATTTCAATAACATGTGAGGGAATTTGTTATGCAATATATGCAATCATTCTACTTTATTTAGCGGCATTTATATGTTGTGATTTAACTTTTTTGAACGTAATCTCACTTAATACACGTATCATTTATTCTCTGAATGAAATATTCAGATACATCTATCATATAATATATATATACTATCAATAATAAATGTTGAATATCACTGATTTAGTTAGTATATTCATATAAGCTTCAGTATAAGTTCCTGTGAATCTACAACAAATAGTCAGAAAGTTAGAGGATTTTTGGTATTGTTTAGGATATACAATACTTCATCCATATACTTCTGAGATTGGCGCAGCTACATTGCATCCAGCAACAATTATGTCAACAGTTAGTAATATACCAACAAAAATTGCTTATTTACAACCTGTGATCAGACCATCGGATGGACGATTTGGAGAACATCCGAATCGGTTATATCAACACCATCAATATCAAGTAATAGTTAAGCCATCTGGTAATAATTTACAAGATATATACTTGAATAGTTTACAGGCAATTGGTATTTCATCAGAAAGCTATGATCTAAAATTCCTTGAAGATGATTGGGAACATCCAAGTATAGGTGCATCAGGATTGGGATGGGAAGTAATATGTAATGGCATGGAGATCACGCAATTAACTTATATACAACAAATAGGAAGTATTGAATGTAACATGATTGCAGGAGAGATAGCATATGGAATAGAGCGCTTAGCAATGTGTATACAATGTGTAGATAATATCCAAAATATCATATGGAATAATAATATATGTTATGGAGATCTTTACAAACAACAAGAATATGAATTCTCATCTACATCACAATATTATGATATTGAAATGATACAATTGCAACTTGAAGAAACAGAAAAATTTTGTAAGTTGCTCGTTCAAAAAGGTTTACCACTTGCAGCTTATGATCAATGTATAAAAACTAGTCATCTTCTTAATCTGCTTGATGCTAGAGGTGCTCTTAGTATTAATGAACGCATAACATATCTTGCAAGGGTCAGAAATCTCACAAAACAATGCTGCGAATTATATATCAGGACATAGAATATGTCTTCACAATTATTATTTGAATGTCTTTCAGAAGATATTCCGTCCAGAATGCATCAAACATCTATCTCATATATTAAGCAATATCTTGCTAATGCTTTTCAGCATAATAATTTAGAGTATTCTTCTATAGAAGTATTTATTACTGCAAGACGTATGACGCTTTTTATTAGCAATATTAGATATGTACGGTTAGATCAATTACAATATGAGATTAGAGGTCCAAAGGTTCATTCTCCGAAAAAATCTATTGAAGGTTTTTTACAAAAACATCGTAAACATGAAAATTGTTTATTCATTAAAAGAAGAAATAATGAAGATTTTTATTTTATAAAAATAGAAAAATCTTCGTTAAATATCAAACAATTTCTTAAAACTCAGCTAGAATCCATGTTAAAAGATTTTTCATGGAGTAAAAGTATGAGATGGGATGTACATAAAGAACGATGGATCAGACCAATTCAAAATATTGTATGCATTTTTAATAATGAAATCATACCTCTATCATTTGCAGGTATACATGCATCTAATACAACATATGGACACAGATTTTTAGCACAAAATAATATTTTTACTGTAAATTCTCCAGAAGAATACTTTAAATTGTTACAAAAATTTAATGTCATATTACAGCAAGATGTAAGAAAAAAAATGATATTGGATCAGATTGAAATATTTTCACAAAAAAACAATGTACAACTTGAGAAAAATGATAAATTATTGAATGAATTAGTTGGTCTTGTAGAGTGGCCCATTGTACTTTTTGGTACAGTAAATCATAAACAGCTACTAGGATTACCCAGAGAAGTAATATTAAGTATCATTAACACACAACAAAGATACTTAGTGTTAAGTGATAAACAAAAAATTTCTTTCTTTGTAACTGTTGTCAGCATTAAAAATAAAAAAGTGATTCAAGGATTTGAAAGAGCATTACAGTCTCGATTATCTGATGCGCAGTTTTTAATTTCTCAAGATCAACAGCATCCTCTTACTTATTATGTAAAAAAATCAGGATCGATATTATTTCATGCCTCTCTTGGTACTATTGCAGACAAAGTAGAGCGCATTATATCTCTCTCAAGATATGTAGCAATCTGTTTATCTAATGTATCTTTAATAAAGATCAATCGTGCTGCATATTTATCAAAAGCAGATTTATCTACATTAATGGTGCGGCAATTTTCAGAACTTCAAGGAGTGATGGGAGGATATTATGCTGAATATTTTCAAGAAGATAAAGAGGTGATAGATGCTATTTCTGAACATTATTATCCAATGGGATTAGAGCAAGATACTCCTAAATCTCCTTGTGGGATTGCATTGTCTATTGCTGATAAAATGGACAGTTTGGTTGGTTTAATATTAGCAGGTGAGAAAATTTCTGGTTCATATGATCGATTTGGTCTAAGAAGAATGACTATAGGCATCATTAGAATAATTCTCGAAAATAATTTGCATATTCCTATGAAAAATCTCATAGATCAATCTCTCTCTTTATATTCACATATACCATTAGTAAAGGAGCAGATTCAATCTAATAATACAATTGACATAAAAAGCCAAAAAAACATTGCAGAACAAGTGTTTCAATATTGCTTAATAAGATTCAGAGTCATGCTTCAAAACAAAGGTATTAAGAAAGGTGTAATATATGCAATAATACATCATATTGAGGTCAATGATTTATTAATCGCAGAACAGCAAATTACAATATTACATAATTTTCTTGCTAGATCAGATGGTATAGAATTGTTAAAGGTTTATAAAAGAATATATAATATTATACAACAATCAAAGCAGCATGATAACATACATGTGATCATACCTAATGATAAAAAATCATGTATTGAATATCAGACATCAGAATTGGAAAATTATTCCATGGATATTTATACAAATATTACAAATGCAATTCAAAATAATCAATTTCATATTGCAATAAGTTGTCTAATGAGTTTCGCAACATTTATGAATCAGTTTATGAATAGTATAGCAGTCAACTGCATATCTCAAGAATTGAGAAACAATAGATTTACTTTTCTTAAAAATGCCCTCTCCATCTTTCATTTAATAGCAAATTTTCATCTGATGATTATTCATAATTAATACATTTTAGAAATTGCAAAACACAGTTAGTATATGATTGCAATATATATTGCATGTATGACTCATCATAATCACAATATTCGTTGATGTAGTAATTAGAGATGATGAAGAGATTTTATCTATTGACGCTACATCATTCAATGCTAAAATATATTCAGAGCAATCTTTATATATTGAAAATATGTCTCCTATAGGAAAAGCAAAAACAGCAAGTAAAAATAATCCTACTCATCGTAAAAAAGCTCAGCAAAAATTGCATAACAATCAACCAGTGAGACCCATTAGATATATAGATCGTGATTGTAGGCTAAACTATATTTCTGCACAATATGATGATGGTTCCTTAGTTAAAGATCAGAGAAGCGGTGATCCCATAAAATGGAACTCTTTATAGTATACTGGCATAAATTATGAAGGTCACTATTAATTCTAGGAAATATGAAGTTAATGCTCACCTTACTATCATGCAAGCATGTGAAACTATTGGAATTGAAATTCCTCGCTTCTGTTATCATGAACGCTTAGCAATTTCTGGAAATTGTAGAATGTGTCTAGTAGAAGTAAGCGGACCAACTACAAAGCTTCTTCCTTCTTGTACTATTCAATTAATTGAAAATATGATTATTAATACTAATACTCCTAAAGTGGTACATGCAAGACATGCAATTCTTGAATTCCTTCTTATCAATCATCCACTTGATTGTCCAATTTGCGATCAAGGAGGTGAGTGCGATTTACAAGATATTACAATGATATATGGTAAAGGCAATAGTAGATTTTACGAATATAAAAGATCAGTACCTAATAAATCTTTTGGACCTTTAATTAACACTGCAATGAATCGCTGTATTCATTGCACAAGGTGTATTAGATTTTTATCAGATATTGCAGGTGTCAATGAACTAGGTATGATTGGTAGAGGAGAACATTTAGAGGTAAGTACTTATATTAATAGTTATATCAAATCTGAATTGTCTGGAAATATTATAGATTTATGTCCTGTTGGTGCTTTAACTTCTAAACCTTACTCTTCTAGAGCCCGGCCATGGGAGCTTTCTCATTGTGAAACAATAGATATTATGGATGCTGTAGGTAGTAGTATCAGAGTGGATTATCGTGGCCCTGAAGTGATGAGAATATTACCAAGAGTAAATGAAGAGATAAATGAAGAATGGATTTCAGATAAAACTCGCTTTTCTTATGATGGGTTAAGCATTCAAAGACTTGATCGCACTTATATCAAAAAAAATGGTAAGTTAATGCCAGTCACTTGGCATGAAGCATTCACTTATATTGCAAAAAGATTATATAATATACCATCAAGCAAAATCGCTGCAATTGCAGGTGATTTGGCAGATTGTGAGTCTATGTTATTACTAAAAGAGATAATGCAAAGACTTGGATCGGATAATATAGATTGTCGACAAGATGGCGCATATATTATTCCAAATAATCGTGGCTTATATATCTTTAATACCACTATTCTCGGTATAGAAAGTGCAGACTTATGTCTCCTTATTAATACAAATCCCAGATTTGAAGCTCCCATGATAAATGCAAGAATAAGAAAAAGATACTTAATGGGTAACTTTACTATTGCAAGTATAGGTCCAGATATCGAATATCTATATCATATTGAAAAACTTGGCGATACACCTGATATTTTACATAAAATATCAGAAGGTAATCACAGATTTTGCGAGGTACTAAGTAGTGCTCATAAGCCTATGCTCATTATAGGACAAGATGCTCTCACAAGAGATGATAGTCATTCTATTCTAGTGTTAGCTTGTAAGATTGCAGAAAAATTTAATATGATTCGAGATAACTGGAATGGTTTTAATATGTTGCATAAAACTGCATCTAGAGTAGGTGGATTAGATGTGGGATTTATTCCTAGTACAAGTGAGAAAAATATTAGAACAATACTGAAGCAAGTAGAAGATGGAGAGATAGAAGTACTATATTTACTTGGAGCTGATGAAATTAATACATCAAAATTAAAAAATGCATTTATCATTTATCAAGGTCATCATGGTGATAGAAGTGCACATATAGCAGATGTTATTTTACCTGGTGCTGCGTATACAGAAAAAAATTCAACTTATGTGAATACTGAAGGTAGAGTACAGAACACAAATATTGTAACATTACCTCCAGGTGATGCACAAGAAGACTGGCGTATCATAAAAACACTCTCTCAATATTTAAATATTCTATTACCTTATGATAGTTTACTAGATATCAGAAAAAAATTGAATAATATAGGGTTACAATTTCAACAATCTAATCAAATAGTAAAAAATCCATGGAACTCAATTAGTCATCAAAATATCACTCTAAGTAGTGAGCCTTTTATATTACAAAAATATAACTTTTATATGACAGATTCAATAAGCCGAGCTTCAAAGATAATGTCAGATTGTACAGGAGCTTTTTTATGAATACAATAGTTGAAATATTGTTCATTATAGTGCTTTTACTTCTTGCAGTAGCATATTTAATCTACTGTGAGCGTAAAATAATAGGTGCAATCCAACTAAGACATGGTCCCTCTGTAGTAGGAAAGTATGGATTGTTACAGCCATTTGCAGATGCCATTAAGTTACTTTTTAAAGAGATAATAATACCATTTCACGCAGATCGCATATTATTTATTTTAGCTCCAATACTCACCCTTATGTTATCATTAATTGCTTGGGCAGTGATACCATTTGGTGCTGATATCATCACAGATATACACTCTGAGCAGCATATATTAGCACCTAAAGTCATCGCTAATATTAATGTTGGAGTACTATATTTATTTGCAGTATCCTCTTTAGGAGTATATGGTATAGTGATTGCAGGATGGTCAAGTCATTCTAATTATGCATTACTTGGAGCACTTAGATCCACTGCTCAAATGATTTCATATGAAGTATCGATAGGACTCATAATTGCTACAATTGTTATTATCACTGGTACACTTAATATATCGGAAATGGTAATTGCAAAACATAATATGCCATTCTGGATTGATATACTTCTTATTCCTATAGGAATAATATTCTTTATTTCTCTTCTTGCAGAAACTAATCGTCATCCATTCGATTTACCAGAAGCAGAATCAGAGCTGGTTTCTGGGTACAATGTTGAATATTCTTCTATGCCTTTTAGTCTTTTTTTTTTAGCAGAGTATGCTAATATGATTCTAGCGAGTACTATGATGACATTATTCTTTCTAGGCGCATGGTATCCTCCAATAGAGCTAAAGATTTTTTATAAAATATCGTCTATCATCTGGTTTTTATTAAAAATACTTTTATTATTATTTATATTTATTTGGATCCGTGCAACAATACCTCGATATCGCTATGATCAATTAATGAACCTTGGATGGAAAGTATTTTTACCTTTCTCTCTTTTATGGGTAATATTAATATCTGGACTATTACTTTTTACTGGCAATTTAATGAGAATATAAATGTTTCGTTTTCCTAATACAAGATTAAGACGTAAACGTTCAAGTAAATGGATACGTAATTTAATCAGTGAAGTTAGTTTATCAGTGAGTGATTTAGTATTACCTCTATTTGTACATGATCAAGAGGATATTATCACTCCAATTGTAGAATTACCTGATATAAAACGTTACTCAATAAATACATTAATCTCAATAGTACAAAAAGCGAGGGATCATGGCATTAATGCTATTGCTCTTTTTCCTGTAATTACAAATTCACTAAAATCTAATGATGCTCAAGAAGCATATAATCCAGATAATCTAATTTGTAGAGCAATTCGAAAAATTAAATTACAAATTTCTGATATTGGTATTATTGCAGATGTTGCGCTTGATCCATACACTACTCATGGTCATGATGGCATTTTACAATTAAATACCATGAAGATACAGAATGATCACACTGTCTCAGTATTATGTAAGCAAGCAATAGTATTGGCACAAGCAGGATGTAATATAGTAGCGCCATCTGATATGATGGATGGTAGAGTTCAGAAGATAAGAGAAGCATTAGATGAAAATGGTTTTCAAGATATTTCAATATTGTCCTATGCAGTAAAATATTGTTCTCATTTTTATGCTCCATTTAGACAGGTAGTAGGGTCATATGATGCATCTCAGATCATGGATAAAAGTACTTATCAAATGGATTTTCATAATGCACGTGAGGCAATATATGAGAGTGAAATGGATATTAATGAAGGTGCAGATTTTATTATGATTAAACCAGGACTGCCATATTTAGATATTATAAAAACAGCAAGCGATAGATTCTCTCTGCCTATTTTTGCATATCAAGTAAGTGGTGAATATGCAATGATAAAATCTGCTGCAAATAATGGATGGTTAGATTATCATAAGGTTATGTATGAATCTTTAATTAGTTTTAAGCGAGCAGGTGTAAGTGGTATCTTCACTTATGCTGCTCTTGATATGATAGATTATATTCTCTCTCAATAAGAAGTTGAGATAGAAGTGCATATTTCTGAGCATAATATTCACAAAAAAACTTAATAATTTAAGATTATGATAAATAAAACAATCTTAAGAAGAGTACAAACTATATTTGAGCGATTTCAATATATAAATCCTCTGCCTAAGATAGAGCTCCATTATACTAATCATTTTACTCTATTAATTGCTATAGTATTATCATCTCGTACTACTGATAGAAGTGTCAATAAAATCACAAAAGACTTATTCAATATTGTTGATTCGCCAAAGAATATGATAAATCTTGGACAAGATATGTTAAAGAAATACATAAATAGTATTGGTTTATATAATTCTAAAGCACAAAATATCATGGGACTCAGTATAGAGCTAGTAGAACAATATAACAGTATCATTCCTAATGATTTTGATCAATTAATCTCTTTACCTGGAGTAGGAAGAAAGAGTGCTAATGTCTTTTTAAACTCTGCATTTAATATGTTAACAATAGCTGTTGATACTCATGTATTGAGAGTAAGTCATAGATTAGGTTTAGTAAGAGAAACAAGAAATAAATTGTACATAGAACAGTATCTGTTAAAAGTTATACCCGTACAATATCTTCTAAATGCTCATAATTGGCTTGTACTACATGGGAGATATATTTGCAAGGCACGTCATCCTTTATGTACTCAATGTATTATTAGAGATGTATGTATATTTCAGTATAAGAAGGATCATCCTATATGAGAAACTTATATATTAAAACTTATGGATGTCAGATGAATGTATATGACTCTGAATTCATGACAAATTTAATTAAGCCTATGGGATTTAAAATGGTCACAGAACTTGAACAAGCTGATGTATTAATATTAAACACTTGTCATATTAGAGAGAAAGCAGTAGAAAGACTTTATTCTGAGCTTGGTCATATTCACTTAGTAAGTAAAAAAAAGCAAAACACAATGAACAAGAAAATGATCATTATTATTGCTGGATGTGTAGCACAAGCAGAAGGAGAAGAGATATTTAATAGAGCTCCATTTGTAGATATTATTGTAGGGCCTCAAAGTATTGCAGATTTACCAAATTTGATACTTGCAATAGAGAGCGATAAGAAACAGATCGTGCATACAGAATTTCCAGAAATTGCAAAGTTTGATAATATCTCTGAGTCATATTCAGATCATCATACAGGTGTGTCTGCATGTATTACTATACAAGAAGGTTGTAATAAATTTTGTACATTTTGTGTTGTACCATACACTAGAGGCAATGAATATTCTAGACCAGTAAATTCAATATTGCGTGAAGTATTACAACTAGTACATCGCGGAGCACAAGAAATTACTTTACTTGGTCAAAATATTAATGCTTATCATGGAATAAATGAAGGAATAGTATGTGATCTAGGTACCTTAATTACTCATATAGCAAAAATTGAACAAATCAGGAGAATTCGTTATATTACATCTCATCCAAAAGATATGCATGAAACACTATATTATGCTCATGCTCATGAAACAAAACTCATGCCATTTCTTCATCTACCAGTACAGTCAGGTTCAAATAAAATATTACGTAGAATGAATAGACAATATACTGTGCAAGATTATTTAACAATAATCCATAGATTGCGTACATTAAGATATGACATGGCATTTTCTTCTGATTTTATTGTAGGATATCCTGGAGAAACGGAACAAGATTTTCAAGATACTATACAATTAGTACAAACAGTACAATATACTCAGGGATATAGTTTTATATATAGTCCAAGACCAGGCACACCAGCAGCAGAACAAAAGGATCAAGTATCCATACAAGTACAAAAAGCACGTCTATTGCGTTTACAAAAATTACTGAATGAACAACAAATGCTTTTTAATCGTAGTATGATCGGCAAGATAGTCCCTGTATTATTTACAGATAAAAGAGGTAAATATCAGAATCAAATTATTGGTAAAAGCGTTCATATGCAATCAGTCTGTATATATGATGAGGCAGGAAGATATAATAATACAATTGTCAATGTAAAAATATTACAAGCATTCCAAAATAGTTTATTAGGAGAGATACTAGAGCAATAAATTCATGTCTTATACTATATACGTTTTATTTTTTTTCAATTTGTACTTTTTAAGAAAATAATATATGCTCTAGCTTTATTCAATTGATATGGACGCCAAGTTGCCACATTACCCTAAGACAACGAGTAATCCTAATTTTACTCTTTTAGAACAGAAAATAATAATATTTTGGCAGAGTAATAAAATCTTTGAGCATTCAGTAGAACAATATTCTAAGAATCATAGTTTTGTCTGTTATGATGGACCTCCATTTGCAAATGGATTACCGCACTATGGACACTTACTTACTGGTTTCATTAAGGATACTATTGCTAGATATCATACTATGATGCAAAAAAGAGTTGAAAGAAAGTTTGGTTGGGATTGTCATGGTTTACCAGCTGAAATAAGCGCTGAGAAAGAACTAGGGATCTCTGGTAGAATTAATATAGAAGCATTTGGTATTGCACAATTTAATAGTTATTGCCGTAATTCTGTGATGAAGTTTACCTCAAAATGGAAAGAATATATTGTAAGACAAGCAAGATGGGTAGATTTTGAAAATGATTATAAGACGATGGATAGATCGTTTATGGAATCAGTGATGTGGGCATTTAAAACACTTTATGAGAAAGGTTTAGTATATCAATCTGTACGGGTTGTACCTTATAGTTGGTCATGTGAAACTATACTATCTAATTTTGAGACTAGAATTGATAATGCGTATAGAGAAAAGACTAGTCAAGCAGTTACTGTTGCATTTGAACTTTTAGAGTCACCAAAAGAATTAAGGAATACTCATAAAAAATGTAAATTACTTGCTTGGACTACAACACCATGGACTTTACCTAGTAATCTCGCGCTTGCGATAGGACAAGATATTGAATATTCTGCAGTATCAATACATAACGAAATATATATTTTTTCTAAAAATTTCTTAAAGAAATGTCTCAATCATTGTGAAGAGCATAATCTGCCATATCAAGAATATAATATTGAGATTCACTATAAATCTCTTATAGGTCTTGCTTATAAACCAATATTTGAGTATTTTAAAGATACAAAAAATGCGTTCCGTACTATTATTGCGGAATATGTAACAGAAACAGATGGTACTGGAATTGTACATCTTGCTCCTGGATTTGGAGAAGAAGATTTTTCTTTATGTCAACATTATAATATTCAGCCCATTTGTCCAATTGATCAAAGTGGAAAATTTACTCATGAAGTATCAGATTTATCTGGAGTACATGTCTTTGATGCAAATAACACTATTATTAGTATATTACACACAAAAGGTCACTTATTTAGTACTGAATCATATATTCATAATTATCCACACTGTTGGAGAACTGATACACCTTTGATATATCGCACTATGAATTCTTGGTATATTGCAGTAACAAAACTAAAAAAGAGAATGATAGAGCTAAATAAAACAGTAAATTGGATTCCCGATCATATTAGAGAAGGTCAATTTGAAAAATGGCTTGAGGGTGCACATGATTGGTCGATATCTCGTAATAGATTTTGGGGTACTCCTATCCCTGTATGGCAATCAGATGATGATCAATATCCACGGATAGATGTATATGGTTCAATAGCAGAACTTGAAAAAGATTTCAATACAAAAATAGAAGATTTACATAGGCCATTTATAGATTTATTAACAAGGCCTAATCCTAACGATCCAACTGGTCAATCAAGCATGAGGCGTGTTCCTGATATATTCGATTGTTGGTTCGAATCTGGCGCTATGCCTTTTGCACATGTTCATTATCCTTTTAATAATAAAGAGTGGTTTGAAAATAATTTTCCCGCTGACAGCGTGACTGAATATACATCACAAACTAGAGGGTGGTTTTATACATTATTTGTTCTAGCAACTGCTCTCTTTGATACTGTACCATTTAAAAATTGTTTGTGTCATGGTGTTGTATTAGATATTAAAGGACAGAAATTGTCGAAACGACTAAATAATTATGAAGATCCAATAGAGATTTTTAATACATATGGATCTGATGCCTTACGATTTCTCATGCTATCATCATCGATTGTTTCTGGTGGTAATTTAATGCTTGATAAAGCAGAGATTTCAATACGTAATATTATCAAAAATGTGATTCAACCTATATGGAATAGCTATCATTTTTTCACTATATATGCAAATATAGATGGAATTCAAGCTCAAATATGTACAAAAGATTTCTCTCATCTTATGGATCGTTATATTCTTTTTAAATGTTTTGAAACTATTAAATCTATTCAAATTGCTATGAATCATTATCACTTACAAGAAGCTTGCTTGCATCTCATAAATTTTTTTGAAGTATTAAATAATTGGTATATTCGTCGTACGCGTAGAAGATTTTGGAATAGTGAATTAAATCAAGATAAAATTGATGCTTATAACGTTTTATATACACTATTTTACTATATATTAAAAGCATCTGCTCCCTTATTACCACTAACAACAGAAGTGATTTGGCAAGGTCTTCAGTATCAGGAATTATCAGTACATTTAGCCACGTTTCCAAATGTCGAGCAATATAATAATATAATTATTACTAAAATGGATTTAGTACGAGAGATTTGCAATGCTATATTATCTATTAGAAATATTTTTAATATACGTATTAGACAACCATTAAAAAATGTGAATTTATATCATCAATCTCTCTTTAATAATCTTGAAAATGAATTCTTAGAGATCATCAAAGATGAAGTAAATATACAAGCAGTAAATATTGTATCTGAATTACAAGAAATTGCATCAGAAGAATTGCACTTGAACTTTTCTGTACTAGGTAAAAGAATTCCAAATCAGATCAAACAATTAATTCAGTATGTGAAACATGGTAAATGGAAACGCATGACAAATATAGATCCTCAATTTACATCATCTATAATAAATAATATGACAAAATCTGCTTTGCAACATGCAATTTTTTTAGGTGATGAAATGAATTATTGCATCCTTCAAGAAGGAGAATATGAGATAGTATTAAAAGCGAATAGTAACTTTTCATCTGTCTTTGATCGAAATAAAGGAGTTGTCGTTCTAGATACTACTTTAAATGATGAATTAATTTTAGAAGGAATTGCGCGAGATGTTATTAGATGTATTCAAGATTCTAGAAAACAAGCACATTTATGTATTTCTGATAGAATTCATATAATTATACATACAAATAACGAGAAAATTCAGGAATCTGTATGTAAATGGCTTGAATATATACAAAGTCAAACTCTAGCATTATCTCTCAAAATAAATTCACATGTTGCATCTCACTGGTATTCTTATAAATACAGAGATATGATTGTCAATATCTATACCGTCTAACACATATTTTTTTCTTTATGATCTGTTCATTGAAGAATATATGCAGAGAAAAAAGAATTTTTATTCAAAAATGTCTAAATAATATGATCAGTGATTCACACAGTCAATAAAAATTAATTAAGTAAATGATTATGAGAGATTGCAAATTTTTAATTCTCCAAATCTTATATAGAATCATTCAATTAGAAAGATTAAAAATAATATATGATATATACCAATGATAATACGTACTCTTATGAGATATTATAATTAGGTTCATGTAAATACATCGCTTTAGCTGCATGTAATTGTTGCTGATGACTCAGTCTATAAAGAACTAATTTTCCTGCATCACAGGCATGAAAATTTTTCACGATATTATTATTACTATCTACAGATATAGAATTCTCATCACTCACTTGTTGTGCATCATTCACTACTATTGTAGGCTGTGATATTGGTAACAAATTACAATTAAACAACTGTGTATAGCGAATTTTTGTATTACTAATGACTCTGATATTCTTTAGGTTATTTGGATATAGCAAAGATGTATTATATGCTTGTACTTCAAATGCACTCACACCATATAATGGCTTATTTGTAGCAATATTCATTCCTATTGCAGCTGACATTCCTACTCTAATTCCAGTAAAACTGCCTGGTCCTACTACTACTACTAAA
This sequence comes from Wolbachia endosymbiont of Howardula sp., assembly GCF_025021925.1. Classification (GTDB taxonomy): domain Bacteria; phylum Pseudomonadota; class Alphaproteobacteria; order Rickettsiales; family Anaplasmataceae; genus Wolbachia. The sequence continues at coordinate 434,171 of NZ_CP092368.1, forward strand.
TGTTCTATCTGATCGTAGTGACAATGCAATTTACAAAACAGATCAGTTAAAATTTGAAAAAATGACTCTGTATGATACTGCTTATCGGTACTCTCTTCTTGAAATATGGAACCATCATAATTCACAATTGCAATTGAAATATTATCATATATGCTATTAATAGCTAAGATTGTCATTCTATTGAACCTTATTATAGAATTTTGTAAATATTATTGCAAATGCTCCATTACCTAGAACATTAGCTGCGGTAATAATTGGATCAAAAATTATATATAAACTTGTGATCAATGACAATGCTTCTGAAGAAAAATTAAGATACTTTTCAAGTATAGGCAACATTATTATAATACCGCCTGATGGAACAGCAGCAACAGCAAATTTAAATAATAAAAAAAAGCTCAAAAAATACATATAATGTATCATTGATAATGAATAACAGGATGAAATGATTGTAGAGAGAATTATAATAAAAAAACAGTCTCCAATGAGATGAAAGCTGCTAGTAATTGAAATAATAGGTGTGATTATACTATGAGATGATAGTGAAATATTTTTTTTACTTCCTTCTAGAGTGAATGGTATAGTCGCATTACTAGAGAGAGTCCCTAGTGCAGTACACCATGCAGGCATCATATTACCTATGCTGATCAACCAGTTCTTAACATTAAATGAATTAGCAAATCCATATAGAAATATAATATAGAAATACGTGCAAGAAGAAATGATTATCAGTGATAATGAATAATTCTTAAAGAGTACAAGGAGTACTTGATCATGCTGCATTTTGAGAGAATAACCTAGTATAAATAGTAGAATACTTGGTGTAAGAAATATTTTCATAATCCATAAAATATAATGAGAGATTATATTAGAAATTATAGTACTCTGATGAGGTAATATCACGGTTATTACTATACTCAGTATAGATCCACTAAAGAATACAAACAAATGAGAGACAATTGGCTTAAGATTTAAGGACCATAAAGGAATAATGATTTCATCATATGTTGTTACATATGATATCGAGTAAGAATTCTGTATCATAACATTCCCGATGGAATAAGCAATGATAGTAGAAATAAAATTAGAGAGAAAAATTGATAAAAAAAGTAATATTATAAGCTTGATAGCTGAATTATATAAACGATTCATACTACTAAAAATTAAGCAAAATACAATAAAAGGCATGATAAAGAGAATCAATTCCTTTATACTGAGACTAATTGAATATAATAGAATTTTTACTTCTACTGGTACAAGATGGCCAAAACAGGCTACTATACTGATAATAATAATCAAAGAGATTAATTGGAACATACTATTAATCCTTCATCTCTAATGTCCTAATACAAAGGTGGTAATATTGTCTATAAAGTGTGAGAAAACAAAATTTCAATTTATTGATACTAGTAAAACTTTGCATATTATCGATACTGTCTAAGAATTTTGAAATCTTTTCCAGCATGATATGATGAGCGAGTCATAGGACTTGAAGATACCATTAAAAAACCCTTAGAATAAGCAATATATTTATAATGTTCAAACTCTTCTAGAGTAATATATCGATCAATTTTAGCATGCTTTGGAGTAGGTTGAAGATATTGTCCAATAGTAATAAAATCAGTATCAGCACTACGCAAATCATCCATAATTTGATATATTTCTTCTTTTGTTTCTCCTAGACCAAGCATTACACCTGATTTTGTAAAAATCTTTGAATTCGTTTTTTTGACCATCTTAAGTAAATATAGTGAATGAAAATAACGAGCACGAGGTCTTATTTTTGCATATAATCTAGGTACTGTCTCAATATTATGATTATATACATCAGGTGCAGCAACAGCAATAGATTCAAATGCATCTTTTTTATTTAAAAAATCAGGAGTCAGCACCTCTACTGTAATATCTTGAGATAATTGTCTAATCTCTTCTATACATTTTATAAATTGCTTTGCTCCCCCATCTGATAAATCATCACGATCTACAGAAGTAATAACAACATGTTGTAAATTTAACATCTTTATTGCTTGTGCTACATTTTTTGGCTCACCAGGATCTAATATATTAGGTATACCAGTTGTAACATTACAAAATGCACAAGCACGTGTACAAATTTCACCAAGAATCATGAAAGTAGCATGACCCTTATTCCAACATTCACCAATATTAGGACATGCAGCCTGCTCACAAACTGTATTTAATTTATGTGATCTTACAATATTCATTGTTTGAGAAAAGCCCACTCCTGTTGGAGCTTGTACTCTTAGCCAGTTTGGTTTATTACGCATCTAAAGCTTATCTCTTAATACAATGTATGTCTTGCTAAAGCTTTTTTTAATCTTATTTTAATTTTTTGAGCTTCTTTACTTAATTTGATTGTTCTTGTTTGCAATAAAAAATCATCTAAACTACCTTTGTAATCTATCGATCTTAAAGTTTTGATCGCAATACGAAAGCTGAATTGCTGATTTAAAATCTCGCTTTTCAATGTTACTTTATGTAAATTTAAGAAAAAGGCACGTTTTGTTTTACGATTTGAATGCGATACTTTATTACCAAAAGATTTTTTGCTTCCTGTTAACCAACAAACTCTACTCATTGCAATATATGGAACGATTTTCTATATATTGTAGATTATCTAATATAATCAGATAGTCAAGTCTCTTGCTGTACTTTTATATTATTAATAATCTTATATCCGAAAAATATTGATATTTTTGCCACTATCACATGAATCATACTATGAATTTTTAATTCTGTGCCTCCATTAATAGCGATGAGATACAATGTACCAGATCTCGTATTCTGTGTATATGAGATCTTTTTTGGTCGTGTATATTCTCCTATTTTTGTTCCTACAATATCTTGCCATTTTAAAATAAGACACATTTCATGTGTACTCATATTATTATTTTGCATACATTTCCAAGTATAGGATTCTATTATAGACTGTAATCTCTTAGGACCATAATTGTCACATGTTATTTTACTAGAAATTTCTTCTTCCTCCTCTCTAATTATTTATTGATTGATATGTTTTCAGATCTTCGTTCTATCCAAGCTTCTTGAATTGCTTCAAGTATTTTTTCATTACAATATTTTGTATTATCAGTAAATTTTTCTAACTCAAGAATTTTTTTTTTGAGTTTAGTAAATGGCATATATATAATATTTTCACATGGAAAAAGCATTTCTAATTCATCTACTATTTCCTCTATATCAAGCCACTGCATATATCTCACTTCTTATTTTACTATTAAATCTCTGGTGCCCACGGGGAGACTTGAACTCCCAAGGTCACAAACCCACGGATTTTAAGTCCGCTGCGTCTACCAATTCCGCCACGAGGGCTTTTTTCTATATTATATTATTATCTAGAATAAAATTCTACTACCAAATTCACTTCCATATCTGATGAATATGGAACTTCAGAATATTGCGGTTCTCTTAAATATTTTACTGAAAATGCTTTTATATCTCGCTCTAAATAATCTGGAATTTTACGTTCTTGTTGTAATATACTATTACGTATTAAAGGAATTGTTAAGATTCTATCTCTTATCTGTACGATATCACCTGGTTGGAGTGCATAACTTGCAATATTGACTAAATGATTGTTTACTGTGACATGCTTGTGTGCTATAATCTGCTTAGCAGAATAAATTGTTGGTACAAAACCAGAGTGGTATAGTACAGAACTTAATCTTGATTCTAACATTCCAATAAAATTATCAGCTGTGTAACCTCTTCTATTGTAAGCATTTAAAAAAATACGCCTAAGTTGCTGACTAGAAATGGCATAATAGCACTTGAATTTCTTGTGAGCAGCAAATTGCTTACCAAAATCAGATAGCTTTTTAAACCCTAGAATTCCATGTTGTCCAGGAGGATATTTTTTTTTATTTACTGGGTCTTTAGCTCTTCCCCATAAATTTATACCAAGTCTTCGACTCATTCTATACTTTCTAGTAATAATAGTTGTCATATAACTCTCAAGGTTGACTGTAAATTATTAATTACTTTCATAATAAGTGTCAACTTGTTTTTATTCACATAATTTCTTATACTTCAATTTTTGCTATTTTTTAATATATGAGTGATTCTCTTTTAGAAGAAATGTCTAATGCAGTACGTTGTTTATCAATTGATGCAATTCATAATGCTAATTCTGGTCATCCAGGCATGCCTCTAGGTATGGCAGACGTTATAACTGTATTATTTGCTAAATATCTGAATCATAATCCTGATGATGTACAATGGTTCGATAGAGATCGTTTTATTCTCTCAAATGGACATGGAGTAATGTTACTATATTCAATATTATATCTAACAGGATATATTAGCATAGATAACTTAAAAAACTTCAGGCAACTTGGTTCGAATACCCCAGGTCATCCAGAATTTGGTGTTACTCAAGGCGTGGATGCAACGACAGGTCCATTAGGACAAGGTCTTGCATATGCTGTAGGAATGGCACTCGCTGAATCAATTATGAAAGAAGAATTTGGTGAACAGTTAATTAATCATTTTACTTATGTAATAGTAGGTGATGGATGTCTTATGGAAGGAATTAGTCATGAAGCAGCATCTTTAGCTGGTCATCTTAAATTAAATAAATTAATCGTCTTATTTGATGATAATAATGTATCAATCGATGGACCTATTCAACTATCCTGCTCTGATAATATAGAACAACGTTTTGAATCATATGGTTGGGCAATTAATAAAATCGATGGACATAATTTTAACGATATCTCTCTTGCAATAGAACAAGCACAACACTCTGAACTTCCATCTCTAATATGCTGTCAAACTATTATTGGGAAATTTTCAAGTCATGCTGGTTTAGCATCTGCACATAGTAGAATGTTTACACAGAAAGAAATACAACAAATTAGAAAAAGATTAAATTGGCATAAACCATTTTATGTGCAAAAACATGTACAAGTTGAATGGAATAAAACGATCAATCGTATAAAGAAAAAATATAATTCATATACTAACATTAGTATCTATTCGCATGAAATCAAAAAGAAAATGTTAGAATTACAAAGAAGGATTGATAAACAATTACCATATAACATAGAAAATATTTTTAATACATTCAAACAGCACAATAAAAAATATATTACTGAATCTACTAGATCTGCGTTTGGTAGAATAATGAATGATCTCACTCAAAATATGCCTGAATTAATAGGAGGATCCGCTGATCTCACTGATTCAAATCATACTAAATATTATCATATGCATACCATAAATCGTAATAATTATCGTGGTAATTATATCCATTATGGCGTGAGAGAACACGCTATGGCGTCATGTATGAATGGTATGGCTTTACATGGCGGCATATTACCTTATGGTGGTACATTTTTAGTTTTTTCTGATTATTGTCGTCCCGCGATCAGGCTTTCAGCTCTCATGAAGCAACAGGTCATCTATGTGATGACTCATGATTCAATTGGAGTAGGAGAAGATGGACCTACTCATCAACCGATAGAACATTTATCTGCATTACGATCAATAATCAATTTATATGTATTTAGGCCATCAGATACTCTCGAAACATTAGCATGTCTATATATTGCTTTAAATAAGAAAGATGCACCATCGTTGTTTGCTCTTTCAAGACAACAAGTACATTCAATATATAAATGCAATAGTAATATAGAAAAACATGATGCTTATGAACTTGTTAAATTTGGTGCTTATATTTTATATGAGTCCTTAGGTACACTAGAAGTTACGATATTTGCTACAGGATCTGAAGTGGAAATTGCTATAGATGCAAGGAGCAAATTGCATATAAAAGGTATTGGAACAAGAGTAGTATCTATGCCATGCTGTAGAATATTTGACGAACAAGATGATCAATACAGAGAGTTAATATTAAATAATCATAGTATTAAAGTTGCAATTGAAGCAGGAAGCGAGATGGGTTGGCATAAATATATAGATATCAATGGTATCTTTATTGGTATGTCTCAGTTTGGAGCATCAGCACCATATAAAGAACTATATGAGCATTTTAATATTAATGCTGATTATGTAGTACAGCGTGTCTCTGAGAAGTTAATTTAAATCTTCTCATCTAGCACATTTAAAATAAATTATCATTTTCTCTATTTTTTTTCATTATATATCATCATATTTATTCATTCCTTAGATTAGGATGTATTCAATATACAGCAATATCAACAATATGTAGATTTACTATTATTATCAACATCAGTATATACAATACATATTAAACATTTTTATTGTATATTTCATTCTGGTAGAATCATATTTCTTATCTCTGGAAATTTTATATTGAGAGGTATAAATAAATATTTATTTAAAAAATATCCTGTTACTTTTAGTCCTAACCAAAATTCGTAATATGAGTAATAACATTTAATATTATTATTATATATATCATATAAAATTTTTGGAAAAGGAAGTAATTTATCAGAATAGAATTCTCCTGCTTTTTGTGATATCGCTCTTCCAGTTTTTGGAGAAATAAATGATAAATTTTCTGTTATTCCTGTTACAGCACATCTAGAGAGATCTAACTGAAATCCCAATTCTTTTAGAAGAATCAATTCTAAATTAAGATAATGACTATGCCAATTCTTATCATTTTGCTTAATGATCTCAATAAAAAATAAGAAAGATTCATAAATAGATAAATAAGGTTCATTTTCAGGTAATACTTTTGTTAAAATATAACAGTAAGAAATCATCGTGATACTTTTTAATCTATCTTGTAATACATGATGAAAAGAAGATTCAATTAATTTACAATTAAAAAATCCTAAGTTGCTATACAGTTTACTACTCCATTCTATATTTAAGAGATTACTAATTTGAAATGTAGATCGCATCATATTTTTGATATGAGTGAATCCTGTATATTTTCCATGATATTGTGTTAATATAGATACAATTAAATCTTTATCTCCATATTTTTGAGTGGCGATAATGATCCCTTCATCTTTCCATCGCATTTATAATATATTATGCATGATATTAATTAAGATTCATAATACTACAATAATACATATATTCCTATATCATCTTAATGAATAAGTTAATTTACTGGAATATGAAAATTTTGTTTTACAGTAATCACTCTCATCTATAGAGATAAAGTGATAGCTTCACAATATCTACATTACTTAGATAATCACTAATTTATATATAGATAGATATGTAATATATAATATCCTATAGAGGAATTAGATAAGGAAGAAGTGATATAAATAAAACAATTATTTCTGCTAAAAAGGTTTTACAACAGCCATGATCACTATAATCAGTATTAATACTGTGACACACTCATTTAAAATACGAAAATATATCTGTTTTTTCCTATTTAATGCTTTGATAAAGTGTTTTCTATATTTTGCAAGCATCATATGAATGATCAACATCACAATGATAGCAGTGCATTTTATATGAAACCACAATTCAAAATAGGGCTCTTTTATGAAAATTAACATAACTCCAAACATAAGTGAAAAGATCATAGCTGGATTCATAATATATTTGAGCAATCTTCTTTCCATTATTTGGAGTAAAGCATCATTTTCAGAACCTGAAGAAATATTTGCATGATAGACATATAATCTTGGTAAATATAACATACCAGCCATCCACATCATTACGGAAATAATATGTAAAGCTTCTAGCCAACGATAGTAATACATGAGTATTTAATTATTCAATATTATCAATATATGATATTATGCCATTTTAATAATAAGTAAGCAATATGGAATGCAAATCTTTTACTAAAGAACAAATTATATCTTTTTATAGGAAGATGCTTCTTATACGAAGATTTGAAGAAAAAGCAGGACAATTATATTCTATGGGATTAATAGGTGGTTTTTGTCATCTGTCAATAGGGCAAGAAGCAGTAGCAGTGGGTACACAGGCTGCATCAAAATTAGGAGATGCTTTCATTACAAGCTATAGAGATCATGGATTGATTCTTGCATGTAATGCTGATCAGAATGCTCTTATGTCAGAACTGATAGGAAAAGCAAATGGATGTTCAAAAGGTAAAGGCGGATCTATGCATGTCTTTGACATTGAAAAAAATTTTTTTGGAGGACATGGTATTGTAGGAGCACAAGTACCAATTGGAACAGGCATAGCTTTTGCTAATAGATATCAAAAAAAAAATAATGTAGTGTTTACATTCTTTGGTGATGGCGCTACAAATCAAGGACAAGTATATGAAGCTTTTAACATGGCATCTTTATGGAATCTACCTGTGGTATATATTATTGAAAATAATGAATATGCAATGGGTACTTCAACACATAAATCAACTTTATTGACAGATTTATATAAAAGAGGAGAATGCTTTGGTATTCCTGGTAAACAAGTATATGGTATGGATTTTTTTTCTGTATATTCTGCAACAAATCAAGCAGCTGAACATGTACGTACAGGTAAGGGGCCTATGTTACTTGAAATGAAAACATATAGATATCGAGGCCATTCAATGTCCGATCCTGCCACTTATCGCTCACAAGAGGAAGTACAAGATATGAAAAAAAATCATGATCCTATCAGTTCTTTAAAAAGCTATATCTTAGATCAAAATATTGCTTCAGAACAAATATGTAAAGCAATTGATCAAGAAGTACGGAATTCAGTAACACATGCGGAAGAATTTGCAAAAAGAAGTCCAGCGCCAAATGAAGATGAATTATATACAGACCTTTACAAGTCATGCATTCAATAGTTCAAGAGATTGTCTCATATGAATAGGAAGAGGCGCGGTAATATTTATTGTTTTGTTATTTGGTAATGTGACAGATATAGAAGATGCATGAAGATGCATTTTATTAATCATACCTTGCACAAAAGCTTTTTTTCCTCCATATTTACCATCACCAAGAATAGGACAATTTATATAAGCTAAATGTGCTCTTAATTGATGTGTTCTTCCAGTAATTGGATTTAATTGTAAATGAGCAATATTATATTGCAATCTTTTGAGAATGCAAAATCTTGTTATTGCATTCTGATTTGATTGCGGATCAACAACCATTTTTTCTTTTCCATAAATATTTCTTTTTGTAATTGGTAGATCTATTAATCCTTGATTCCTACTTGGAATACCTACAGTGAGTGCTAAATATGTTTTATGTATTCTACGTGCTTTAAATTCTTCCATAAGATGTCTTGCAACTTGTGTATTAGATGCAAATATTATGACTCCGCTAGTATCTTTATCTAATCTATGCACAATTTTAAAAGTTTTAGTCTCCCGTATTTGATGCAGTAAGTCGCTTATATTCATTTTTACTTTAATACCACCTTGTACGATTAATCCTATTGGCTTATTAATAGCTAATATGTAATCATCTTCATATAAGATATTTGATCTTATTAGTTCTAGTAATTGTGTATTATATTTTATGTTAGAATTTATTTGCTCAATATAGACTAGATTTTTAATAGTGAGAATTTGTCTAGAGTGTATTCTATAATTGGATTTTATCTTGTGATCATCAATTTTAATCAAGCCTTCTCTTAAAGATCTTTCAATAGAAGATTGCTTAAGATGAGGAAAGAGTGTTCTCATATATCTATCTAACCTTACTCCATCTTCTTCAATTAGTATTGTTGTGATCTTAGGAGACATTGTATATATATTATAGTATATTTTATATTCTTACTCAGAAGCTAGTATTGTAGTCATGTATATAACTCACAAGTACTTCTCAATGCACGGTTTTTTTTGTAAACTATTATTTCATTTCTTCTAAAGGAGTAATATTCATGATATCAAGTCCATCAGCAAGGATATATAAAAATGCTTGTACAAGAAATATTCTTGCAGCAGTGAGTAATAAGTTATCATATAATATCATACGCATGTGTATATTGTTTTGACCGCAGCCCCATAAAGAGTGAAAAATTTCTGCAATCTCAATAAGATAAAAGGTAACTTTATGTGGCTCACACTGTATTGCTGAATTTTCTAATATTAAAGGCCATTTTGCTAAGCTCTGTATAAGAAGTAATTCTAACTCATTGATTAATAATGAAAGATCAGGAGAAGGAAGATTTTTGGGACTCTTATTAATTAATGAGAATGCACGTGCATACGCATATTGCACATAAAAAATAGGGTTATCTTTCGATTGCTCTTTTACTTTATCAAAATCAAAATCTAATACCATATCATGGCTTCTTGTGAGCATGATAAAACGTGTTGCATCTTTACCAACCTCTTCTACGACATCTTGTACTGTAAGAAAGTGACCAGATCGCTTAGACATCTTAATCGGTTTACCATGCTCAAAGAATTGAACAACATTATGAATTTTGATATCTATTTTTACTGTATTATTACTTAGTGCAGAGACAACTCCTTGTAATCTTTTAGCATATCCAGTATGATCGCTACCAAGAGCTACTACTATTTTCTTAAATCCACGTGATATCTTATCAAAATGATAAGCAATATCAGAAGCAAAATAAGTCCAATGACCATCTTGTTTTTTGAGCGCTCGATCAATATCATCACCAAATTTGCTTGCGCGAAACATCAGTTCTCGCCTTGGTATCCAAGTATTAGTTAATTTACCTTTTGGTTGTTTTAAATTGCCTTTATATATTAGCCCTTTGTCAGATAATATTCTAAGACTCTCTTCAATTTTACCGCTTTTTTGTATCTCATCTTCTGAAGTAAAGACATCATGGCTGATACCAAGTAAGTGCATTTCTTCTTTAATTGATTCTAAGATCTTATTTAAAGTATATGTTCGAAAAATTTGATGATGTGGAGTATTGATCAGTGTATTACCATATTTTCTAGCTAGTGATTCTCCTATTGATTTTAAATATTCACCAGTATATACACTATTATCGAGAATAATTTTCTCCCCTAATGCTTCTTGATATCTTAAATATACTGTCTGTAACAATAAATTTATTTGTGCACCTGCATCATTAATAAAATATTCTTTGATAACTTTGTAACCAACTTTTTTCATTAAATTTGCTAATACATCTCCAAAGACCGCACCTCTTGCATGACCAATATGAAGGGGTCCTGTAGGATTTGCAGACAAGAATTCAAGATTTACAGTCTCATTTTTACCTATATTAAGAGATCCAAATTCTTTTTTTAGCGTATTAATTGAATTTAGAAGATCATACCACACTGTTCTTTTTAATTGAATATTAATAAAACCAGGATAAGCGATGTCTACTTTTGATATTTTCTGACAACATTGAATTTTGTTTACTAATATCTTAGCAATCTCAACTGCACTTTTTTTTTCATGCTTTGCTAATATGAAAGCAACATTTGTATATATTTCTCCATATAATCTATTGTTTGGAGGTGCAACAATAAAATCTGTAATAATATTATTTAGTAGCTTTTGTTCTTTTAGTTCTATTAATATATTCAAAATTAAAATATATATTTGTTTAAAAATATTCATATTCAAAAGATCACAAAACTACAGTATACAATATATTATAATAAAGAATATGATTTATATATCAGATGTTTTAACATGGCTCTGTGAGTTTTTATTACTTAAAATGTTTCAAAATCATTTATTTATCTGAGATAATTTTGCATATAGACCATCGTGACGTATTAGAGCATCATGCGTTCCTATTTCCTCTACTTTTTTATTATTCATGACTATGATATTATCAGTTTTAATAGCAGTAGAAAGTCTGTGTGTAATCATGATAGTGGTTCTGTTTTTCATAAGATGTCCTAATGCTTTTTGTACGAGACGTTCACTCTCATAATCAAGAGCTGATGTAGCTTCATCAAGTATCAAAATCTGAGGATTTTTTAAAATAGCACGTGCTATTATAATACGTTGTTTTTGTCCTTCAGATAATTTGAGACCTCTTTTACCAACATATGTATTGAATTGATCAGGTAATTTATCAATAAATTCCATTGCATATGCGCTGATGGCTGCTCGATGTACTTCTTCATATTGAGCATTTGGTTTGCCAAATAATATATTTTCCATAATTGTACAAGAAAAGATCATGTGATCTTGTGGTACTAAACCAAATAATGCTCTTAGATTATTCAGTGCTATTGAGTTAATATTATGTTCATCAATAGTAATGCTACCATTATCTGGATCATGAAATCTGAGAAGAAGTTTTAAAATTGTACTCTTACCGCTACCAGAAGGTCCAACAATTGAAACTGATTGACCTGCCTCTATAAAGAAAGATACATTGTCTAATGCTAATTTATTACCAGAATAAGAAAATGTTACATTATTAAATGCAATGCCTGTTTTTACATGATTTATTTTTATAGGATACTCTTGATTGACAATAGAGCTCCTCATATTTTTTAGTTCAAATAAACGATCTAATATCGCACGACCTTTCTGTAAATCACTAATATTATCGCTAAGATTATTGACAGCTCCTGCTGCAAGAGCTGAATAAAATACAAATGAAGATAAAGATCCAACACTGATATTATGATTTAATACTTCTTTAATGCCAAAAAAGAGTAAAATTACTAATGAACCTATCACACAAGCAATAATCAATGTAATAAAAATAGCACGTAAGAATACTAATTTTATATATGCTTGTGATACTGAATTGAGATATCCCTGAAACTTTATTTTTTCATTTTCTTCTAAGACAAAAGATTTTATAGTGACTATGGATCGAAAATTTTCTTCACTGAGTGATGCAAGTTCACTCAATTTATCCTGTACAGCACGTGCATAGTTACGAACTCTTTTACCCAATACAGTAATAATGATTAAAATCATTGGCACGACTGCAGCTGTATATGTAGTAAGATGTATATTAATATATAATAACATTATTATACTACCAATTAATGTAATGATATTGCGTAATATCGTAAGCACACTACTACTTATGATTGATTGTAATATAGAGGTATCAGTGATTAGCACGGAAATCACATCTTGTACACCTGTATCTTCGAAGAAGCTTGGTTGTAAATCAGTAATACTACTATATAGATCATATCTCACTCTTGCGATAAATTTTTCACTGCCCACTCCAATACAATATATTCTAATAAATGAAGTCATAGAAATCCCTAATACTATAAATATTGCAAACAACAATTGAATAGTAAAATTATGCTCTGAGCTAGAATCAATTATACTACTGAGTCCTTGACCAAATAGTAGAATTGTTAAAGCTGAGCATAACACTGAAATAAAAGCTATTATAAAATACCATAGATCAGGTTTGAGATAATGAACAAGTTGTTTAATATTGCTTTGCATAGAGATATTTTAGACTATATAACACTTATTATATAAACTTTTTCCTTATAGGAAAAGAAGAAAGGTATTACTCAATTTAGTTGAACACAAATAGATTTAGAATTAATATATGGGTAAAAATATTACTTAATTGCAATATATAATGCTACAAGTCCATAGCTGATATCATTATACTGTACATTTTTAAAGCCTATTTCTTCAATTTCTCTTGCAATATGAGATTGGCTTGGAAATTCTTTAATGCTTTTTACTAAATATTCATAGGCATATGTATAATTAGTAATGAATCGAGCAATTTGAGGAATAATTTTAAATGAATATATTTCGTAAAATTTGCTAAATATCTTATTTTGATAATGCATAGGTGCAAATTCTAAACAGATAAATATGCTATCATATTTTAGTACCCTATAAATTTCGCTAAGTGCTTTCTTACGATCAGACATATTTCTAATACCAAAAGCTAATGTACAGTAATCAAATGTATAATTCATAAAGGGTAAATTTTCTGCATTAGCGCACACATAATCACAATTTAGATAATTTAAATTGATAATTTTATTATATGCCTGATCTAGCATGTTTTGATTACTATCGCATAATGTCACTTGAGCAGTACTATCTTTTTTCATGATTTGTATTGCTATATCTCCAGTACCAGCTGCAAGATCTAAAATTTTAGCATTATGTATATATTCTATCAGATTGATCATCTTATATTTCCATACTCTATGCATTCCAAAACTCATGATATCGTTCATAAGATCATAGTCATTTGCTACGGAATCAAATATTGATTGCACTAATTGTGTTTTATTCATTTTATCTATAAAATATGCATGTATGATGCTTGTACTATTTTCTATTTATACATAGAGATTCATGACTATAAAGAAAAAAATCACTCTTCATTTTTAAAGAGTGATAATATCAAAATAAAGTGATTAGATATATACTAACAGATAAAATCTATTATAATTAGAATCACTGAAACCTATTTTTCATTACATGATTACAACTAATTCGCGAAACATTATATCTCTTATCATGATACTATCTGTAGCAGTTGTAGATATGGCTACTGATTTGTATTCAGTAGCATTACCTAATATTGCAAGTTATTTTAAAGTAGAAAGCGATACAGTACAATTGACTATCAGTTTAAATTTAATGGGATTTGCAATATCTGGATTAATCTATGGGCCATTATCTGATCGTTACGGTAGAAGACCAATCATGTTAGTCGGTATGACAATCTTTACTTGCGCAAGTATTATATGTTGTATATCTAATGATATATCATTTCTTATATTGATACGTTTTATACAAGGTATTGGTGCTGGTGTGACAGGAGTTGTTGGATATGCAGCAATTAGAGATATGTATTCTGGCACTGAGTACTCAAAAGTGATTTCAAAACTCAATATGGTAGTAGCATTATCTCCTGGTATAGCTCCAGTAGTAGGTAGTTATATTATTGCAAATGGTTACAATTGGCAATTTTTATTTTATATCATCTCATTAGCAGCAGTGATTATGCTGATTTTTATTTATTATAAATTACAAGAAACACTTGATATATATGCACATAAAAATACTAATTTTCATGGTATTGAAAATAATATTTTTCAGCAATATATCATCATATTCCAGAATTACCGATTTCTTGGATTTTCTACTATTCATGGACTGACTTTTATGTGGCTATGGGGATACATTGCTAATTATCCATTCATATTTGAATCTATGGGTATTGCAGTTCAATATTTTGGATATTTGATATCATTTATAGTAATATTTTATATTATTGGTACATTAATTAATAGTAAATATGTTCCTAAAGTAGGAATTAGTAATATGTTAATGATAGGTTTAATTTTACCGGTGATTTCTGAGAGTATCCTAGTATATTGTTATTACTTTAATATATTTAATATATTTATTTTACAAACTGCTTGGATTCCAAGTAATATAGGCCTTGCATTAATTATTAGTAATAATGTCACCTCTGCTTTGGATACAATTCAAAACATAGGTCTTGGAAGTGCTATTATATCATTTTGCAATATGATGTTTGGAGCGCTTGGGATATATATAATAGGTAAATTTTGCTCATATGGTATTTTATCAAATTTACTGCTCACAATAACATGTTCTACACTTGCAGTGATTATATATTTTATTCTCAGGTATTCTACGCAAGATAAAAAATTAACATTAGTTTAAAATTTGAAATGTTGATACAAATCATCCTATAGTTGTTAATATGCTGACAGGGATATTTTAGCAAAATATTTCAGTGTATATAATAATATTTCATTATTTTATGCATTCAACGTTTTACTCTATTATTTATGAGTGGATTGTGTAATCACCTGATTATTTCTATTATGATGAGGTAGAGGATACTTTTTAGTATCAGGATATAGATGATTATTATTGCTTCTGATAATTCCATTACCTTGTTCAGAATCGCAATCTTTATAAAAATCCTCAAGACCTGCATCTTTAATAAATTCATTTGCTTTCAATTTTATTATCATTAAGTATCTAGATATTACTCTAATAAGATCAAGTACAATTGGCAGCTTCTTTTTATCTAAAAATATAATACTTACCAAAGCGATAACTAAAATTTCAGAGAAACCAATATTAAACATTCTGGCTATGATATAAGTGATTTAACTTTTCTAATTATAAATATTAATTTACTTAAATCAAGATTAGATACAATAATTTTATCTAAGATACTGTTGTAGCGTATTACAATTTCCTGATTATTATCAAGCCATTTTTGTACTACATCATCTAATTGATCATGATCTTGTTTGATCACAATAATAGTAAGTTTTTCATGATAATTACTTAAATCATCTAATAAATCATTAATTAAATTTTTATCCCAATCAGAAGCATTGCATTTTATTTTGATTGCCATAGTATTAATTAGTTCGAATCTTAACATAGATTTTAATTCAAAATATATTTTACTAGCACCAACAATTGGTATATCTGTTTCCTTAGAAATTGCAATGATATCTAATGAATATGCAAGTAGAGACAAATCAAAAATTTTTTTTGTTAGTATGTGATTTATATTGAGATCCATTAGTGATGAGAGTCTATAATTGTAGATTTTTAATAGATGTTCATCTAAAATATGAATCAAATTTTTTTCTAAAGTATTAATTAATTCCTTAAATTCATTTATATTATTAAATTCGATTAAATTATATCTTGTAAGATTTTTGACTATCCAAAATGTTACTCTTGCAATAAATTTCTGGACATATCGCACTACTTGTAAATATGCATTCACATCAATCTGTTCGTCTAAATCATCAATTAAATTCCATATAACATGTAGATCATATAAACGATTAATCATAATATATATATTAACTGCTTCATGTATCTGGATGCTAGTATTTTCGATTAAATTATTAATAAATACGCATCCCATTCTATTTACTATTTCATTTGCAATACAAGTACAGATAATTTCTCTACGAAGTTGATGTTTTAATAAAGAAGCTTTAAACTGTTGTACCATGTGATGAGGAAAATAATCTAGTAAATAATCATTAGCAATAATTTCCTGATCAGGTAAATCAGAATGTAAAATAGCATTCTTAATTGCTATTCTAGCATATGACATTAGTATAGCAATCTGAGGGGAAAAAAAGCCTGAGTGCGTATTGATTAAGAACTTGATTATTTCTTCATCACATGGTAAGCACTCTATATGGCGATTTAAGAGTCCAGATTTCTCTAAACTGATGATAAGTTTATGATGTTGCTCTACTCTTTTTTTAGTTTGTAAACATTCAAGTAATAAAGCTTTAGTTTCAATAATATTATGCTCTTTAAGCACTTTAGATGCTACTTCATCTATCATGCTCACAAGTATTTTATTTCTTTGTTCTAGAGAGAGATTACCTAATTTTATAGCTTCTACAAAGACAATTTTGATGTTAACTTCAAGATCTGAACATATTACTCCAGCTGAATTATCAACAAAATCTGCGTTAATGTATCCTCCTTTTTTAGCATATTCTATTCTTCCAAGTTGGGTGCATCCTAGATTACCACCTTCTATAAACATGTCCGATCTAATATCTTGTCCATTCACTCTAAACTCATCATTTGCTTTATCACCTACAAGAAGATGACTCTCGCTCTTAGCCTTTACAAAAGTACCGATACCACCATTCCATATGACATCTACTTGTGCTTGTAAAAGATATTTTATTAGTTCTTTTGGAGTTAAAAAATCTTGATGAATATCAAATCTATCTTTGATCTCACAAGAGATATTGATGACCTTACTATTACGTCTAAAGATTCCTCCTCCAGCAGAAAGACAATCTTTGTTATAATCTTCCCAAGTTGAAAATGGCAACTCAAAAAGACGCTTACGTTCTATAAAACTATTATGTGCATCAGGCTCTGGATCAATAAAAATATGAGAATGATTAAATGCACCAATTAAGTGTATTTGTTCTGAAAGAAGCATTCCATTACCAAAAAGATCACCACTCATATCTCCAATGCCAATCATAGTAATTTTCTGGTAAATATTTTTATTTTTAGCCCAAAAATGCCTCCTTGCTGCAATCCATGCGCCTCTAGCTGTAATAGCCATTTTTTTATGATCATATCCTGATGATCCACCAGATGCAAATGCATCACCAAGCCAAAAATTGTACTCACATGCTATTTGATTTGCATAATCAGAAAATGATGCTGTACCTTTATCTGCTGCGACCACTAAATATGGATCATCTTCATCGTATCTTATTACTTGTTCCGGAGGAATTATTTTACCATCAATAACATTATCAGTAATATCAAGCATACCTCTAATAAAATTTTTATAACATGCAATGCCTTGAGTTCTAAAATCATAATTCTCTTGATCAATTGTCTTCTTTACAATAAAACCACCTTTTGCACCTACTGGTACAATAACAGTGTTTTTTGTCATTTGAGCTTTCATTAAACCTAAAATTTCAGTACGAAAATCCTCTGTTCTATCAGACCATCTTAAACCACCACGTGATAATTTTCCTCCTCTTAAATGTATACCTTCAAATAAATGAGAATAAATGTACAATTCCCGATAAGGATATGGTTCAGGTAAATTATTTATTTTACTTGAATCAAATTTTATAGATAAGTAAGACTTAGTATCTTGATAATAATTAGTTCTTAAAATCGCCATGATCAAGTTAAATATTGCTCGTAACACGTAATCATATGATATATTGCTAATCTTTTTGATTAGAGAATCAATTTTTTCCATAAAAATCTCAATAGTTTGTTCTCTATCAATATCTATTTTTGGATCAAATCTAACATGAAATAATTGTATTAAATATTTTACTATTTTGGGATGGCATGATACTACTTTTTGAATAAACTCTGAATTATAATGAAATGAAGTTTGTTTAAGATATGCGCTCAATGCTCTTATTAGGAGTACTTCTTTCCATTCTAGTCCAGCAATCATTACTAAACTATTAAAAAAATCATTATTTACTTCTTGTCTAAAGACTTTTGCAAGTGTAATTTCAAATTGCTCTTTAAGGGCAATATTATTGAATAGTTCATCTACTTTTGATAATACAAAATGATGTATCCATATACCACTATCAATATCTATATAATAACCATTATGTGACAGAATCTCAGCACCTAAATTCTTGGTGATTTTTAGTATTTTAGATAATTCAAGTCCTCCATTTACTGCAGTATAGACTTTTAATTGATAATTCAAATTATCATGTGTCAGCCTTAAATCTGCTTCATTCACTCTCTTCTTTCTGACTTGCTCTAACTTTTTCATATCATAATATGCTTCTTGAGGTGCAAAATTCTCTTGATAGCTTACTGAAAATGCATTGCAATATTGAATGAATATGTCTTCAACAGTACTAAAAGTGTGATATAGATTTTCTATAAATCTATCTTCCCATTTTTCTGTGATATTCTTTAATTTATTTTCTATATGTAAAATATTATTCTCTACAATAGTATGATTCTTGATCTTAAGAAATACATGTAATTTCATCAAATGAAACTCACTTATCATGTGATAATTATAAATTTCTGCACTCTCTGCATCTAATTCTGATTTTAAAATATCACATATCTTATACATTAATTTAGAGCTAGTATCACGCATTGGAATTAATACGATACAACTTATCAAAGTATTAACATGTTTTAAAAATAAACGTATTCTTGGTCTAATTGCAAGAGACATAATAGAAGTACAAATATGTAATAATGTATCTTCATTAGATTGCAGTAATTCATTACATGAAAATGATTGAAGAATCGAAATTAGAGCCTTATGATTATGACCTCCTAGTACAAATCCTGATTTTTTTTCTATGATTCTTATTTTATCCTTTATGATAGGAATAGATTTAATATCTTGTATCTCTGCCATAGATGTAAATAAGCCAAAAAACCGCTTTGATATTATGATTTTACCTGTACTATCTAATGTATTAACTCCTATACAACTCATATATGTATGACGATGTACTATTGAAATTAACTCTGATTGTAAGAAATATATCAGATCAAGAGAGAGATCATTCATTATAAAATGCTGCAGTTCTTTACTTACTTTCATGCATCCAAGATTTTCTGTACTTACAGGTAGAAATTGATTTTCATATACTTGTCTATATTCTTGATATCCTAGAAAAATAAAGTTATTATTTTTAAGCCAATGTAAGAAGTCTTGCTGATGTATTTTGATTGTATCAAGTTGATTCATCATTAAGTGCCAATCCTGTACAACACAGTTGACGGCTTTCATAGTGTACTGTAACGCTCTATATAATGTACTAACGAAACTTTCACTTATTCCTTTAATAATGACATATATCACCGATTCTTTTATACCATATGGTTCTATTAGAGGATGAATTTTTTCAATAACACCTAACTTATTTCTTTGTATATTAATAATACTATTACTATAGTAACATACTGTTAAATGATGTGATTTTATGGTGGAAATGATGGAATCAACTAAAAATGGCATATCAGGATTTGCTATTTTAATAATAGTAAAATTGCCTTTTATGTCAGGTATATTATTAATATTGCTTATTTCTAATTTACTTTCTGTATTTTGATTAATATACATAAAGTGAAATGCATCTTCTACAAGATATAACAGAAATTTATCATTAACCTTTAAATCACTGTTATATATACAGTTATAAAAGTATTTAATAAATTCTTTTAACTGTACTTTATCTGCATATTGCATGCAATTAATTAACTTAAATATAGAATCAATATCAATACTGTGATGTATACACATTACTTATAATAAAAATAAATAGTGAGTTTTAAATCTTTTTTACCATAATTTTGTTATTACAAACATAAACTAATATATTATCATCTTCTACTATTTGTTCTGATAATACTAGTTTAGCAAGTTCATTTTGAATATTATCTTGTATTACTCTTTTTATTGGTCTTGCACCATATTCAGGATCATATCCTAGATGGGCGATTAGCTCTTTAGCATCTTGAGATAAACTGATATCTAATTTTAAATGTTTCAATCTACGTTGCAAATAAGAAAATTGAATATCTATAATCTGATGAATATGAGAGATAGTTAAAGTGTGAAAAATAATAATTTCATCAAGTCTATTGAGAAATTCTGGACGAAATGTATGTTTAACAATGTGCATTACTTCATCATTTCTTTCAAGATGACTAGCTTTTGTAAGCATAATTTGAGCACCAAGATTAGAAGTTAATATCAATATAGTATTACGGAAATCTATCAATTTACCACAACTATCAGTCAATCTTCCTTCATCTAAAACTTGTAGCAATAAATTAAATATATCGGGATGAGCTTTTTCTATCTCATCAAATAGAATGACTTGATATGGTTTTCGTTTGATTGCTTCAGTTAATCTACCTCCTTGTTCGTATCCAACATATCCAGGAGGAGCACCAATCAGTTTTGATACAGAGTGTTTTTCCATATATTCTGACATATCAAAACGTAAAAGAGCTAACTGACTATCAAATAAAAATTCAGCAAGAGCTTTTGCAAGTTCAGTTTTTCCTACTCCAGTTGGACCTAAAAATAAAAATGAGCCAAATGGTCTATTACTATCTTGTACGCCAGAACGAGAACGTCTGACTGCATGACTGATTGATTCTATTGCCTCTTGTTGTCCTATTACTCTTTTTGATATTTCAGATTCCATATTGATTAATTTTTCTTTTTCACTATGCCTCATATTTTCTACTGGAATACCAGTCCATTTTGATACAATACTTGCAATATCATCTTCAGTGACCTCTTTCTTTAAAAAGTGACTAGCAACTTTTTCCTGATTTCTTAATTCAGTTTCAAGATTAGGGATTATTCCATACAGTAATTCACCTGCTAATTCTAAATTACCATTACGCTGAGATGATTCTAATGTTTTTCTTGCATTATCTAAGTTTTGAGCAATTCTCTGTATATTAGATATTTTCTCCTTTTCAATTGTCCATTTACTATTTAAATCAAGACATTTATCATCAATCATCATGATCTCTTCATTTATTTTATTGAGACGTTGTCGAGAATAATCATCACTTTCTTTTTTTAAAGCTTCTGACTCAATTTTTAATTGAATAATTTTTCTTTCACATTCATCAATTACTTCAGGCTTACTATCCATTTCAATTCTTACTTTACTTGCAGCTTCATCAATTAAATCAATTGCTTTATCAGGTAAGAATCTATCAGAGATATATCTATTAGATAATGATACTGCAGCAATAATTGCATTGTCAGTGATTCTTATCCCATGATGTACTTCATATTTTGCCTTTAAACCTCTAAGTATAGCAATACTATCATTTTCAGTAGGTTGAGAGATCAAAATAGGTTGAAAGCGCCTTGCAAGTGCTGGATCTTTTTCTATATGTTGGCGATATTCATCTAAGGTAGTTGCGCCAATGCATCTCAACTCTCCACGTGCAAGAGCTGGTTTGAGTAAGTTTGATGCATCCATAGCTCCACCTGTTGCTCCTGCACCAATTAAAGTATGTAATTCATCTATAAAGATAATAATTTTTTCTTCTGTATGAGTTAATTCATAAATAACTGCTTTTAATCTTTCTTCAAATTCTCCTCTAAATTTAGTACCAGAGATGAGTGCTCCAAGATCTAAGCATAATACTTTTGCATTTATTAAACCAATCGGTACATCATTGACAACTATTCTATTAGCAAGTCCTTCAACTATTGCAGTTTTTCCAACACCAGGTTCCCCTATCAGAACTGGATTGTTCTTTGTTCTTCTTAATGATACTTGAATAGTCCTTCTAATCTCTTCGTCGCGACCAATCACAGGATCTAACTTACCTTGTATTGCAAGTGCTGTAATATCTTTAGTATATTTTTTAACTGCATTGAATATATTTTCACTATTTGATGAATCCGCATATCTGCCATTTCTGAGTTTTGTAATCACTAAATTTAATTTGTATTGTGTAATACCACTTTTTGATAAAATCTTGCTTACAATATTATCTGTGTGCGCAATTAATCCTTGTAATAATCTTTCAATAGTAATAAAGGAGTCTTTATATTTTTTAGCAATTTCAATTGCATTTTCAAGTACTTTTGCCACTTCTCTTGAAAGTTGTATAGGAGTAGTACCTGATCCTTCTACTATAGGTAGCCTTTTAATGGCACTATGTGTTTCCTCTAAAATTTCATTTATCTTTCCTCCACATTCATTGATTATGGTATGAATAATGCTTGATTCGTCTTCTAGCATTACCATTAGTAGATGTTCTGGCATCAGAGTTTGATTTCCTTGTCCTAATGCTTTTATCTGAGCACTATTAATTGTATTTTTTGCCTTTTCAGTAAATTTATTTAAATCCATTAGATTAAATCTTGAATCATATTCTAATAATATAGTTATATATCAAATGATTGAATAAATTAACACTTAAACTTACTAATTAACAGATAAAATATCTGATCTTTTACAAATTTATATCTTTAGTTGAATATAATCAAATTACTCGTATTTATAATCACATTGATCATCAAATGATATTATCTATCATAATGCATGTCGTCTATAAAATACACTTATAGTGTATGTTATTAATATAGATTTAATTGCTACATCATAGTGAATATGAATCAGTCTAGACTTCATGCATATGAAATGTTTTATTCCATGTAGATATATTATCATAATATGTCATGTATCGAAAAAATGAAAGAGAATCATTGATCTTGAATCATTTTATTCTTTAATTCTAATTCACTATAATATTTTTTATATGTATTATGAATTTTCTTAAATAAAATAATATTGTTGTTATGTTACATTAATATTATTTATTTTAAGAATAAAATTTTAAAAAAGTCATCCATGAATTTTAACAGTGCAATTGTATTAATTATATGAAGAAAAAAATTTCGATATTAGGATCAACTGGAAATGTAGGAAAAAAGACTGTAGAATTGGTATTACAAAGAAAAATGGCATATCAAGTCGAAGCATTAAGTGCATACTCGAATTTTACTCTATTAGCATCTCAAGCAAAATTACTAAATGCAAAATATGTTTCGCTCTATGATTCCACACATTTTCAAAATTTAAAAGATAGTTTATTAGATACAGATATAAAAATAGTAATGGGAGCTCAAGGTCTACAAGAGATTGCTGGAATACCTGTTGATCTCTCAGTAATTGCAATATTAGGAATTGCTGGTCTTGCGCCAGTACTTCAAGTAATCAATAGCGGTACTAAAATAATTGCAATTGCAAATAAAGAAAGTATAATCTGTGGAGGCAAATTATTATTGCAGCAAGCGAGAAATCAAAATGTTCAGATTATTCCTATAGATTCTGAGCATAATGCAATTTTTCAAATTTTACAATATGATAATCAATGCATAGAAAAGATTATACTTACTGCTTCTGGTGGACCATTTTTAAATTATAGACTAGAGAAACTACAAACAGTAACAGTAGATTCTACTTTAAAACATCCCACTTGGAATATGGGAAAAAAAATTTCAGTTGATAGTGCAACAATGATGAATAAAGCATTAGAAATGATAGAGGCTCATCATTTATTCAATATAATAGCAAATAAAATTGAAGTTGTGATTCATCCTGAATCTATTGTACATGGCATGGTTGTGTATAATGATGGTTTTTACTTTGCTGTACTTGCAGAACCTGATATGGCTATTCATATTCTATATGCTCTATCTTGGCCACAAAGAAGAACAAATATAAATTATAGATTGGATTTCACTAAGCATAAGAAATTGACTTTTCAAAAACCTAATTATGATCGTTTTCATGCACTTAAGCTTAGTTTTGAAATTCTCAACTCTACTAATATACACTGTAATAGTATTATTCTAAATGCTGCAAATGAAATAGCTGTACATGCATTTCTAAATGCTAGCATTAGATTTTTAGATATAGTGAAGATAGTAGAATCAACAATAGAACATTTTCATGGCAATACTAATATCAAGACATTATCTGATATTATGCAAATTGATTGTACAAGTCGTATTATTGCTCTGAATATTATTCAAAAACAATATTATTGTGCATAAATGATAAAGAGATTGAAAAAGCATTCAATAGAGCATTTCGTAGTAAATATCTTTTTATATATTAATTATAAGATACTTGTATCTGACATACATCGCAATAAGAGGAGCTGTAAATATCAAACTATCAACACGATCTAAAATACCTCCATGACCAGGAATTAGTTTGCCACTATCTTTTACGCCATAATATCTTTTAATCAAAGATTCGGTGAAATCTCCTAGTTGTGCTATAATAGCAAAAATTATACCAATAATAGGAGATAATGTTAATGAACAGAGATCAAAAAAAATTGATCCACACATTGCACATCCTATTCCAGCTAATATTGCACCTAGGCAACCGGAACAAGTTTTACCAGGACTAATAGTAGGAAAAATTCTTATTCCTCCGAAACATTTACCAATAAAATAAGCACTAATATCAATACTCCATATAGTGAAAATAAACCATAATAATATCTGCTTGCCATTTTGAGAGTGATATAGCGAGATTAATGATGCATTTGGTACTGCTATACAGAATAGTGCAATCACTTGCAATATACTGCTACCTTTAGTAATTTGATACCATTCAAAAGAAGATAACACTGCTATTGAACAAATAAAGATATAAAATGATTCATCGCTCCAATATGTTGCAAGAATCAACAAGAAGAACATTACTATTGAAGAGAATATTCTGACTATTAAATTAGAATGCATTATATTCTTTCTCGCTTATGATTTAATTTTTAATTACTATACTCAAAATTTTGACAAGAAAAAATTGGACTCTTGTTCTCAAGAGACCTATCATATTGATATATTGTATAATAAAACAGTTTATTAATGTAAATGCTTTACACACATTAATAAATCTAATTATTAAGTTAGTGAATATCTTCATATGCACTCTTATTATCTGAGTGCTATTACTTATATATTATCATTATTACTCTGTAATTGTTTTACTATATCTCATTATAATTTAGTTATTTAATATCTCCTGTTCTTTAATAGATAGTGTATTATTAATCTGCTGAATATGATGATCAGTAATACCTTGTATCTCTTTTTTAGTACAATGCAATTCATCTTCTGAGATCTTTTTATTATGTTCTATTTTTTCTATTTCTTCCATAATATCTCTACGTATATTTCTAATAGAAATACGAGCATTTTCGGCATACTTATATATTAATTTTACTAATTTATGACGATGCTCTTGTGTTAATTCTGGAAGAGAGATACGTATCATATTACCTTCTACAACAGGATTAACATTTAAATGAGCGTTGAGGATAGCAGTTTTTACTTCACTTACTGCATTGATATCCCATATGTTAATTAAAAGAGTTTTATGATCTATAGCTGATACAGATGCAATCTGATTTAATTTTTGAGAACCTCCATAAAGGTTGACAGATATACCATTAAATAGTGAAGAAGAAGCTCGACCAGTACGTACTCCTCTGAGATCATCACAAAAATACTGAACAGTTTTTAGCATTTTAGCTTCTATTTGATTCTTTACATGATTTAACATATATTTTATCTAGTGTGTATAATCTGAAATTATAGTAAAAATACCTTGACCTTGAACAATATTCAAGATTTTTTCTCTCTTTAAAGAAAAAACTACTATTGGAATAGAATTATCACGTGCTAGAGATATCGCAGATGCATCCATCACTTTTAAATCTCGAGTTAATAAATCAGTATAATGTAGTTTATCATACATAATCGCATGCTGGTTTTTTTCTGGATCAGAAGAATATACACCATTCACTTGTGTACCTTTGAGTATAACATCACAGTTCATTTCAACAGCACGTAACGCTGCAGCTGTATCAGTCGTAAAAAATGGATTTCCTGTACCTGCTGCAAAGATCACTATCCTATCTTTTTCTAAGTGACGTATAGCTTTTTTTCTGATATAAGATTCACAGATTGTATTCATTGGGATAGCAGATAATACTCTTGCAGAAACTAATTTAACATCTAAGATGTTTTGTAGCATTAATGAATTTATGATAGTGCCAAGCATACCAATGTAGTGGCTACTTGCTTTTTCACATCCACTTAAAGATGCGGATTCACCACGAAAGATATTTCCACCTCCTACTACAATGCATATTTGCACTCCTTCTCTATATACATCCACTATATCTTGACATAACTGATTTATGAGTTCCATATCATAACCAAAAGGCTGCGACCCCATCAAAGCTTCACCAGATATCTTATACAATATCCTGGGATATTTTATCTTACTGCTCGTAGTGATTGAAGTATACATTTTACTTGTATTTAATTCACAATCCTAATATCATTAATTTATAATCGTGTAATATAATAGGTCCTAACTCACTATTTGCTATCAAATCAGCAATCTTAACATTCTCATCTTTTATAAATTTCTGCTCTAGTAATACGACTTCTTCAAAATACTTTGCTATCCGTCCATTGACTATTTTTTTGATTACATCTTTAGGTTTATTTAAATGTTTTACTTGTGAAGTAATGATAGAACGTTCTTTTTCTAGTGTTATGAGATCTATATCATTTATGCATAACACTTCAGGTTTCATAGCAACAATATGCATTGCTATTTCTTTTCCAATCTGTTTCAATTTATCAAGCTGTTGAGATGTGGTTTGCAATGCAACTAAAGATCCAGTTTTACCCAAATTATATGTATCACCGTGTACGTATCCAGAGATAATACCAGTATTGTGGATAGATAAATACTGCAACTTACTCAATTCTAGTTTTTCACCAAGTACTAATGCCATATTCATTACAGCTTCTTGTACCATATTGATACTATCATATCTCATAGTGTTTAATTCATCAAGACTTGTACATTTTGTGTGACATGCTATTGATGCTATATTTGCAATTAAGTCTATAAATTTTTCATTTCTTGCAACGAAATCAGTTTCGCAATTTAATTCAACTAATACTCCGTATCCTTCATTTATATGTATTGCAATTAATCCATCTGAAGTAATTCTATTGGATATTTTATTAGCTTTAGTAAGTCCTATGATACGTAATTTATTATAAGCTTCCTCTAGATTGCCACCACATTCTTTGAGCATCTGAGAACATGTACTTAATCCAAGACCTGTTCTTTCACGTAATACTCTAATATTATTTAGATTCAAAGTCACTTTTTACTACCTCTTCTTTTGAATTATATTCGTGTGTATAAATTCTAGTACGCTTTCTTTTAGTTTGTATTATAGCATCTTCTTTATCATTAGAATATTCTTCATCTATATCTACTTTTTTATCAGTAAGATTATTACTTCCAGATGATGATTTTATCAAACTAGATTCAATGCCCGCTAATATAAAATCAGCAGCTAACTTACAATATAGTTCTATTGATTTTCTTGCATCATCATTACCTGGAATCGGGTACAAAATATCATCTGGATCAGAATTAGAATCCAATATTGCAGCAATTGGTAATCCTAATTTTTTAGCTTCTTTTACTGCAATATGTTCTTTATTAGTATCAATAATAAATAAAATATCTGGAATAGCGCCCATTTCTCTAATGCCACCCAATGATTTCTCAAGTTTTTGTGTTTTTTTTTCAAGATTGCCTAATTCTTTCTTGGTTAAAAAACTATTTTCATCATTCAGTATTTTTTCATATTGTATTAAGGTCTTAATAGAAGATGAAACAGTGCCCCAATTAGTCAGCATACCTCCTAACCATCTATAATTCACATAATATTGACCGCAACGTATGGCTTCACTTGCAATAATATCTAAAGCTTGAAACTTTGTACCTACAAATAAAATACGTCCTCCTTGTAATGCAACTTCATACAATGCATTCATAGCAATATGTAATAATGATAATGTTTTATTCAAATCAATGATATGTATACGATTTTCTTGATGTATTCCATATATGTATGGAGCCATTTTTGCATTCCAACGACTAGTCTTATGACCAAAATGTACACCAGATCCAGCCAAATCACGCACAGTAATTTCAGGTATAGTTACCATATTTTTTCTCCAAATAGTTTGTATTTTTGAGCATCCACTCTATAGATTATTTACATACGCCATATATTTATAATGTAGTCACTATGTATAGTAATAAAAAAGATCATTAAGTACAAATAAAAATTTATTGACATAGTATAACATATTTACTAGTGTGAAAGTGAGGAAGATTTTACAATTTGGGGGTGTAGCTCAGATGGTTAGAGCGCATGCCTGTCACGCATGAGGTCGTGAGTTCAATTCTCATCACTCCCGCCAGCATACAATATATGATATTTTTTTCTGATATCACTAATTATTAAATGTAAAAACTCATTTTAACAAGTCTATAGATACATAAAACATCTATAACTATGATAGATAGAGTAGACTCAATATAACTTATGGTCCTTATAGATATTTATCATGCAGGATAAAACCTTTACAATTATTGATGGATATGGTTTCCTCTTTAGAGCATATTATGCACTACCTCGCTTCGTTAATCAACATGACATACCAATAGGTGGTGTATATGGTTTTCTTAATATGCTATTAAAATATATTAATGAATCAGATTATCTAGTGATAGCGCTTGATTCTGGAAAAAAAAATTTCAGACATAATTTGTTTCCTGCTTACAAAGCTAATAGATCTACTATACCGGACGCACTGATTCCACAATTTACTCTGCTAAGAGAAGCAGTGCATGCTTTTGATATAAAATATGAAGAAATGGAAGGATATGAAGCAGATGATATCATTGCTACACTAGCGCTTCATTTCTCTAAACAAGATTATTTGAAAGTAATAGTAGTATCATCAGATAAAGATTTATTTCAGCTTTTAAAGGATAATATTTTAATTTTTGATCCGATCAAAAATATGTTTATAGACGAAAATATATTGATGAATAAATTTGGTGTGATGTCAAATAAGCTACTTGATTTATTTGCTATGGCTGGAGATGCAGCAGATAATATCTTAGGTATACCTGGTATAGGCATTAAAACTGCTAATAAATTATTAAATGAATTTGGTTCATTAAACGAGATTATCAATAATATTCATAATATTAAGCAGACTAGAATACGTGATATTTTCAAGCAACATAAAGAACAGGCAATTATTGCAAGAGCATTATTATCACTGAATGATCAAGTGAAATTTCAACATGATATTCAAAATTATAGAATTAATATTACAAATATAGAAAAAATAGTATCTTTTTTAAAGAAGCATTCACTTCACTCTTTAATAAAAAAAGTACAGAAACTATTACCTAAAACTCAGCTCATTGAACACAAGATATCATATTATGATTCCCAAGAATTAGAAAAGTTTCTAGCACATTGTAGATATGAAGGTAAAATTGCAATCTACTATAATGATCAATATAAAATCTTCAATCTTTCTTATAATGAAGAGAATATTTTACATATAGAGCAAAATCAGATCTATCAGACATTGGATGCTATTAATACAATATTACTATCAAGTGAAGTAATGAAAATTATATATAATATTAAGGAATTAAGTATTATCATTCCTACAATAGAACAAACTATGTGTTCCTCGATCGAGGATATCATGATCATGTCATACAGTCTTGATACAGGTTTACATGATCATAGTATATCAAATATAATAGCACATAATTTTGATACAAAAATCTCATTATATTCTTCAAAGACTTTAATAACAATTTATAAAAAACTCATTCAAAGATTATTTCAGGAAAAATTGTTCTCAATTTATGAGTGTTGTGATAAGCCTCTCATTAGAGTAATACTCAGTATGGAACGAATTGGAATTTGTCTAGATGCAAAAAAAATAAGCAAATTATCTGAGAAATTATCAAACACTCTAGTTGTATTACAAAATGAAATATATGCCTTAGCAGGTCAGGAGTTTAATATTGCTTCTCCAAAACAGTTAAGTGATATCTTATTGAACAAGATGCAGATTTACAAAAGACGTCATCTCAAGATATCCAATTTTTATAGTACAAACTCTCACATTCTACAACAATTGGTCATAGATGGAGAAGAAATCGCTAGTAAAATTCTTAATTGGCGTCATTACAACAAGATACGGAGTACATATACTGATTCATTGATTAATTTGATTAATCCGACTGATGGTAGAATACATACAACCTTTTCAACAACTATAACAGGAAGAATTAGTTCTCTAAATCCTAACTTACAGAATATTCCTATAAGAAGTCAAGAAGGCATGCTGATTAGGGAATCATTTATTGCTAACACAGGATATCAAATCATTTCTGCAGACTATTCTCAAATAGAATTAAGAATATTGGCACATATTGCAGATATTAAATTATTTAAAGATGCTTTTACACATGAGCAAGATATTCACAATATTACTGCAAGGCAAGTGTTCGCTATACCACAAGATATAAAAGTCGATAATATCACAAGAAATAAAGCAAAATCTATTAATTTTGGTATTATCTATGGTATCAACTCTTTTGGTTTATCGCAGAAATTACAGATTACTGTTCAAGAAGCTTCTAAATATATTAATGACTTTTTTGAATGTTATCCAGAAATTAAGTTATATGTAGAACAAGTTATTTCTTTTGCAAGAAGACATGGTTATGTAGAAACATTATTTGGAAGAAAATGTTTTATCAAAGAAATCAATAATACTAGACTTGATCGTAGAAAATATGCAGAAAGATTAGCAATAAATGCATCAATACAAGGTACAGCTTCTGATATCATAAAACGTGCAATGATTCAACTCTTTGATCTTTTACAAGAAGGGAGTGATATCATCTTACAAATTCATGATGAACTATTGTTTGAAGTAGAGAATGAGAGAGTGAGGGAAACAGTACAGTTGATAAAAGCAGTTATGGAGAATACAACCGAAATATCTGTACCACTAAAAGTGAAAGTGCAAGTTGGTAGCACTTGGAATTTTCAGTCCAATTAAAAATACTATATTTCCTCATTTTTATGATATAACATTTTATTCAACATTTAATGTATATATTTTTTTATTTCATCTACAATTCTATCAGATAGTACATCATCTGATGAAGAATCAATTGTAAAATGAGTAATATATTGTCCCTTAGGACCCATTAAGTATATTATTGAAGAGTGATTGATTTCTTGTTGTATTTCAATTGGATTACTCACAAACACTTTATAATTTGTAATAATTGTATCTATTTCGTCTCTTGTACCAGTTAACATTTGTATTCTATGATCAAACTGCTGTTGAAACTCTGTTAATTTTGCAATAGTATCTCGTTCAGGATCTACAGTGATAAAAAAAGTTTGTAACTGATTGTTGATATTGCTTTCTAGTTTTGATAATACCTCTGAAATTATTCCTAAATTCATAGGACAAATTTTTGAACATGATGAAAATCCAAAATATAACATAATATATTTATCTATAAAATCTCTACTGCGAATAATTTGTCCATCTTGATTAATTAAGGAAAACTCTCCTCCTATCTTTACTTCTGAAGTTTTTTCTTCTATAAAAAATATACCTTGTTTAGTAAGATAACAATATCCTAGAAAAGTAATAGCTAGTGTAATTAAAATACCCGATAATAATCTTATAATTCTCATTATTCTATTTAGTCCTCTCTCATTAAATAATATTTTTATTAATCAATCCGTGCAATATTAATACTGCCATATTGGATTCTTTATTTCATCCAGCAATTTTTTATGTGCAATTATTTCATCATGACTTGGAGTATATGATCTATAAGTAATATTATGATGTACTTTATATTCTGATGATACTGTATCATCAGAATATTCATCATTATTATTGGTATTATCAAACAATAGAGTTTGCAGGCCTCCAGTAAGTTCCACATATACTCTTGCAAGTAACTGCGCATCAATGAGAGCTCCATGTAATTCTCTATTTGCTAATGATATATTAAAACGTTTACATAGCGCATCTAACGATGCAGATGCACCTATCACTTTTTGTCTTGCAAGTAATAATGTATCTAATATTCTTTCTGAGGAAATCAGTGTAGCACGAATCTTTCCTAATTCCATGTTCAGAAACTTAAGATCGAACTCAGCATTATGTATTATTAAAATATCATCAGATATAAAATCCAAAAATTCATTTTTAATTTCTAGAAATAAAGGCTTATCTTGCAAAAATTTTTCACTAATTCCATGAATCTTAAATGAATGGTAAGGGACATCTCTTTGCGGATTAAGGTATTTATGAAATATTTTACCTGTTGGTATGCGATTTATTAATTCTATGCATCCTATTTCAATCACCCTATGACCAGAATCAGGATTTAATCCTGTTGTTTCAGTATCAAGTACTACTTCACGTCTTTTATCTCTCATAGCTAATTATTTTATGATAGCAAGTTTATGAGCCTGCGATTCATTATCATCATGAAATTTTTGATAATTAATAGATACTAATAACCAATTTGATTCCAGTAAACTAATATTTTTTTTAAATTGCCATTTATCTTCAATTCTATTTATCACAGATGTACTGCCAGAGACAATATCACCTTTGTGATTTTTTGCAAAATTAATTTGTTCCGAAATAAAATTTACCGTAATAAATAAAACATTTTGTATTAATTGCATCTCAATAATTTTTTGTGAAATAATTGCAACAATTGTTGTATTATATACATATGTACGACATTTTATCATCTCTGTAAAATTATTATATAAATCTTGATCTACTAGCGACTGAAGTTGTTGTACATTACCTTGAGTAAAATACTTGATAATTAATTCAAAAGCTATAGCTGCACCTTCTATAAAATTTTTGATAGAGAAATCTTTCTGATGTTGTAATATCTCTTTATAGATTAATTTCATTGAGTTGATATTATGACTATCGATATAATCATCAATATTTTCTACATTTCTTTCCATATTGTCATCATGTGCAATAGTGAGTGCATGTAAGTGGAAATAAGTAGATTGACCTAAAGAGTGAAATAAACGTGAAAAAATAAAAGCTGCTACTAAAGCATATATTATAAGTTCTATCATAAGTCACTAACTCCACTGAGTCATTTGGATTTGCTATCCAAATTTAATATAGATATATTATATAATAATCTATTCGATATTTCAACTTAATTGCAGGAAAAGTAAATATGTTCAAAAGAAAAATGAGAATTCATGCTCAATATATTAAAGATTTATCATTTGAAAATCTTAGTTTATTCGCTCTACCTTCAAGTAGAGCACCAGATGTGAATATTACGGTTAATATTAATTCAATGAAATTAGCACGTACTACAGGTCAGAAAATCACAAATGCAGATACAGACTCTTTACACGAAATTACTTTACATGTAGACATCAAGGGCACACTTCAGGAAGAAAAGATTAAACAAGATGATCTTGTCTTCATTTGTGAAATAAAGTACTGTGGAATTATTTCAATCGAAAATTTTTCAGAATTAAATGAACAGGAAGCAAAAAAGGTATTATTGATCAGCGGACCCACTCTTCTTTTTCCCTTTATGCGCGAAATCATTGCAAGAATAACAAGTAGTGGTGGTTTTCCTGCACTCATGTTAGATCCTATAGACTTTGCAACTTTATATGAACAACATAGTTAAAGATTTAAAGAATTTTTAGAATAAATTTAACGTATTCTTCGTATATTGAATCTTGATGATTGCACATATATATAAAAAAGTTTTTAGTCAAATCTAGTATCTGAATATTAATATATTTTAATCAATGCTCTAGTATTTATGTATCTGAAGCTCATTATCTGACAATATTTTTGACCTTATGCAATATAAGGATTGATAGCATAATATGCAATAAATTAGCACTTGCGATCTAAATGAATAATGAATAATTTACATTAGAAAGATTATTCAAAAAGAAATACAGTAATCACATTACTTGCATATAAGTTATACGAAGTAAGTAATGTTTATTTGCTGTAATGATTGTATACTATATTGTACATAAATAATAATTGCTCTACTGATAGTTATGATATAATTTTATAACATTAATTTCAGGTGTGTTGTAGATACTATATATGATCAATTCTATACAAAAACCTAACGAATTAAGAAAACATTTACAAGGATACTATCGTATCGATGAAAAGAGTTATATAAGATATCTTGTAGAAAAAGCGGATATCTCATCTGATTCGAAAAATAGAATTTATAATATTGCAAAACAAGTGACCGAAAAAATTCAAGGTCATAAGTTAAAGATAGTAGATTCTTTTATGCATCAGTACTCTCTCTCTAATGACGAGGGTATTGCTCTAATGTGCCTTGCTGAATCATTGTTAAGAATACCAGATGATTATACAATAGATGAATTAATAAGAGACAAAATTGCTCATCAAGAATGGAGCAAATATTTAGGACATTCATCTTCAATGTTTGTGAATGCTTCTACATGGAGTTTAGTGATAGGAAGTAGTATCTTGAGACGTAATACAGGAGGAGATACAAAATTTTATTACTTAATTTCTAGATTACTCAAAAATTTAGGAGAGCCAATTATTCGAAAAGCAGTGAAACAGGCGGTTTTTATGCTTAGTAAGCATTTTATTCTTGGAGAAACCATAGAAGAAGCATTAGAAAATATTCACTCAGATCAGCACAATAAATTTTTATCTTCTTTTGGTATGATAGGCGAAACTGTACATACTGCTGAAGATGCTAGGGAATATTTTAATTTATATATGCATGCAATAGAAGTTATAGGTAAATCAACCAATACCAACGATTGTTTTAAATCACATGGTCTTTCCATTAAACTTTCTCTCCTGCATCCTAATTATCAATTTAACAAATTTGATTGTATCTCTAATGAGATGTTAGGGAATATGTTAGAGATTTGTCATGAAGCAAAAAAATATAATATTTCATTATGTATAGATGCAGAAGAATCAGAAAAACTTGAGATGTCATTAATATTATTTGAGCAATTACGTCTGAATACATCTCTATCAAAATGGGAAGGACTTGGATTTACAGTACAAGCATATCAAAAAAGAGCTTTATCAATGATTAATTTTATTGAAGATATAGCTATTCGTATACAGCATAAGATTATGGTGAGATTAGTCAAAGGAGCATATTGGGATTCAGAAATTAAGCATACACAAGCATTAGGATTATATGGTTATCCAGTATTTACTAGAAAAAGCTATACAGATGTCTCTTATCTTGCCTGCGCACAAAAACTTTTAAGTAAAACACAGCATTTTTACCCATGTTTTGGTACTCACAATGCTTATACTTTTGCTACCATCATTGAGCTTGCTGATAAACATCATCCTGGTTTTGAATTTCAGCGCTTATATGGTATGGCAAAGGGGTTATATGATTATGCAATGTCGGAACTTGCAACGAATATAAATTATCGTATATATTCACCAGTAGGAAAACACAGTGATCTATTATCTTATCTTATTAGACGTATTCTATCTAATGGAATTAATAATTCATTTGTACATCCAGTGAATGACTCACATATTAGCATTGATGAGCTAATAGATCCACTAGAAAAATCTAGAAGTTTTGAATTCGAACCTCATACTAGTATTCCGTTGCCACAGAAGATTTATGGAGATAACAGAAAAAATTCTCTAGGTATGGATATTCATGATTCAGTCACAGTATCACATTTTACAAATGAAATACAAATACTCAATAATCAAAAATGGCAAATAGGACCTATCATAAATGGGCAGTTATTCTTTGATAATACTTACTATACTGAAATAATAAATCCTGCAGATTTGGATCATGTACTTGGAGAGATATCATATACTACACAAGAGCAAGCTATTCAAACTCTTGAAATAGCATATAATGCCTTCACACAATGGAATCATATTTCACCAGAAGATCGCGCACAGTATCTTGAGGAAGCTGCAGATTTATTGGAAGAAAGGAAAAATATACTAATTTATATATTAATAGTAGAAGTGGGAAAAGTACTGTCTGACGCAATCTCAGAAGTAAGAGCGGCAGTTGATTTTTTGCGTCAGTATGCTATGATAGCAAAGAATCAACTAAAAGATTGGAAGAAACTACCTAGTATTACTGGTGAAGAACATTTTACCTGTTTCGAAGGTAGAGGAGTCTTTTTATGTATATCGCCTTGGAATTGCCCTCTTGCTATATTTGTTAGTCAGATTTCTGCTGCACTTGCAGCAGGAAATACAGTACTTGCAAAGCCTGCAAAACAAACATCTTTGATCGCATTTGAGATTATTAAGATTCTACACGAATCTGGTATACCAAACAATGTACTTCACTTTATTCCTGGAGATGGCTCTGTACTAGGTACAGTATTGTTAATAGATCAGAGAATTGCAGGGGTAGCTTTTACTGGATCATTATGTACTGCACAAATCATTAATCGCATACTTGCTAGTAGAGAGGGTGCTATCATCCCTCTTATCGCATCAACAAGAGGGATGAATGCCATGATAGTAGATAGTTCTGCTCTGTTAGAACAAGTGACGGAAGATGTGATAATATCATCATTTTGTAGTGCTGGTCAGAGATATGCAGCATTGAAAGTGCTATTTATTCAGGAAGATATTGCAGACAAGCAAATTAAAATGATTTGTGGAGCTATTCAAGAACTCAAGATTGGCAATCCAATAGAATTCAGCACCGACATTGGTCCAATGATTGATAGAGAATCTCTTGAGCAGTTAATACAATATACTAATAGCATGTCAAAAGACACTAATGCGTATTTAATATCAGAGGCACATATGAAGTGCCATATTCCTAATAATGGCTATTTTTTTTCTCCATATATTTATGTAATACAAAATCTTTCACAAATTAAACAAGAAATCGTTGGACCTATATTGCATATTATACGTTTTCATAAGTCTCAATTATATGAAATAATCAGTGATATTAATAACATTAGATATGGTCTTACCTTCTCTTTGCAAAGTCGTATACAAAATCAAATAGATATAATAAGTAAAAACGTCTCAGTAGGAAATGTATATATTAATTGTAATCAGATAGGAGTGGGAATGAGCATGCATCCATTTGGCGGGAGAGGATTATCTGGTACTGGACCACATGTTGGAGGCTCTCATTATATACATCGTTTTTCTTCAGAAAAAGTGGTCAGTTTGAATACTACAGTATTTGGTAGTAATACAACACTCACGTCCTTGAATTAGAGAGAAAAGAGAGAGATTAGTTGGGGGGGCCCAAATCTTACTTAAAGTGTCGCGGGATTCTCATGACTTGCTATAACAAATGCAGTGGCATACTCTCCGTCATCACTAAGAGAAAGATGTATTATATAATTCCTAGAAAGCAAATCTTGCTTAATAGAAATATATGGTCGTCCTGTGAGATCGTTATATACTTCTATATATTTCATTCTCATATTTTTGCTGCAAGCATTACCTAATGCTTTTACACACGCTTCTTTTGCTGCAAAACGCTTAGCAAAATGCTTTGCTAACATTGTATTATTATGATATTTTGTACTTGCTTTGATTTCTTGTGCAGTACATATCTTTGTAAGAAATTTTTCTCCATATATATGCAAGATTCTCACTATTCTTGGTATATATACTATATCTATTCCAATACTATATATCATAGTGAGTTAAAAAAATGTATTGTTTTATCAACATGCATCTGTTGTATTTCTCCAGTGATTCTATTTTTTACTTCAACTATATTATTCTCTGATAATGTTTTTCCAATAATTATTTGCCAAGGTAACCCTATAAGATCCATTTTAGCAAATTTGATACCAATACTCTCATTTGTATCATCATAAAGTATATTGCTAGTGTTACACGCTTTATATATCATATTTGCAATATCTACACATTTTGCTATGTCTGTGTATAAGTTAATTAAACCTATTTTAAAAGGAGAGATTTCGTCTGGCCATATCATACCTTTTTTTGCACTGTAACAAGTGGCTATAATCGCACCTATGAGTCTTGAAATGCCAATTCCATAACATCCCATATGAATGTTCGTCTTTATACCATTGCGTAATGTACATTGAGCATTCATCGAACTTGAATATTTATCTCCTAAATAAAAGATATGTCCTATCTCAATACTATGCTTTATACTTAATTGCTCGTGAGGTATAGAGCAAGTATTTGCATCATATATATCCTTTGAAACTGCATAAATATGCTGTATATTAAGCATTTCTTCACTATGCAATAATTCAAAAAATTTACTTTCATAGTATATAGTACTTTCACCATCTTTTGTGAGAATATGAAATTCATGACTTAGATTTCCTCCTATTGCTCCATTGTGTGCTCTTACTCCAATCGGAGTTAATCCCATACGTTTAAAGATATTAATATATGTCTTATACATTACACAATATGCATTTATGGCACTGTGATAATCCGAATCAAAACTATATGCATCTTTCATGAGGAATTCTCTACTTCTTATAATACCACATCTAGGTCTGAGCTCATCGCGAAATTTCCACTGAATTTGATATAAACAAATAGGCATATTCTTATAACTTGTCATTGTTCCTTTTATCATATCAGTCACTATCTCTTCATGAGTAGGACCAAATAACATATTGTTTTGGTGTCTATCCTTGAGACGCAACATTTCTTTACCATACTCATGATAACGTCCTGATTTCTGCCACAAGCTAGCGGGTTGTATACAAGGCATAAGTATTTCAATTGCACCAGATTTATTCATTTCATCTCTAATAATCTTCTCAATATTTTTAAGAATAATAAGACCAAGTGGTAACCAAGCATAAATTCCAGATGCTATCTGCTTAATTAAGCCTGCACGAAGAGAATAATGATGAATAAGGATTTGAGAGTTTTTTTCTTCAGTTTCTTTTAAAGTTGGTAAGTAATATTGTGATAAACGCATGATAAGTTAAGAATTCTACTATATTCATCCTAATACAAACAGATTTTTTTGGCAATCTTATTGAAATAAGATGACTTGAAGTATCAAAAGACAAAATAAAAATTATCAAAAAAAAATATTGTGACTTAGTATTGCTAATCACATGAGAGAAGTACCCAGCATCAATGATATAGCTAGATATAGGGAAATCATATTAATAGATATGTACAGAATATTCTATTTTCTCAATATATGACTAAAATGTTTAATGAGGCCTTGAATAGGCCAAACCGCAGCATCTCCAAATGCGCAAATCGTATTGCCTTCTATCTGAGTCGTAATATTGAGTAATTTGTCTATTTCATCATGTTGTACCTTTCCTGAAACCATTTTTTTTATTATTCTCCACATCCATCCAGTACCTTCGCGACAAGGTGCGCATTGTCCACATGACTCATGCATAAAAAAATATGATAATCTCTCAATTGCAGCAACTATGTTAGTGGATGTATCCATAACTATAATAGCAGCAGTACCAAGGCCAGTACCTACATGTTTTAATGCATCAAAATCCATTGTAATAGAATCACATATTGATTTTGGAATTAATGGCACTGAGCCGCCACCAGGTATTACAGCTAGTAAATTATTCCACCCTCCTTTAATACCACCTGCATATTTGTCTAATAATTCTCGTAACGGAATTCCTAACTCTTCTTCTACATTACAAGGATGATTCACATGGCCTGAAATACTAAAAATTTTAGTACCAGTATTATTTGGTTTACCAAGAGACGAAAACCACGCACTACCACGTATTAGAATATCTGGTATCATAGCTATAGTTTCTACATTATTCACTATTGTAGGACAACCAAATAATCCTACATGTGCAGGAAAAGGAGGTTTCATACGAGGAAAACATTTTTTTCCTTCTATAGATTCAAGTTGAGCTGTCTCTTCTCCACATATATAAGATCCTGCACCTCTATGAATAAATATATCAAGATTATAACCCGAATTACAAGCGTTGATACCAATCAAACATTCTTTATAAGCTTCTGCAATTGCTTTTTTTAGAATTAAGAATTCATGATAGAACTCTCCTCTGATATAAATATAAGAAGTAGATGCATTAATTGCACGTCCAGCTAATAGAATCCCTTCAATTAATTTATGCGTTTCATACCTAATGATATATCTATCTTTACAGGTACCAGGTTCTGATTCATCTGCATTAATTACTAAATATATTGGCTGATTTTTTGAAGTGTTTTTAGGTATAAAATTCCACTTCAGACCAGTATAGAATCCAGCGCCTCCCCTTCCTCTTAATCCAGATTTTATCACTTCATGAATAATTTTCTCTGAGCCTAGTGCTAATAGTTTTTGTGTATGTTGCCAAGTACCACGCTTCCTTGCTCCCTTAAGACAAGCAGTATATTTGCCATCTAAATTAGTAAAGATTTTATCTTGTGAGCTGAGCATATAATATCATATCATATCTTCAAGTATAATATCAACAATCATTTTTATCAAGTTTAGTGTAAGAAAATCTCACAAAATCTTTAATCTTAATTCTCAAAATTTAAAAATTTAAAAAAATTTTTTTAATAGATATGAATAGATTAATCATGATAATTAATATTTATAAATTGTGATCCCGGCGCGATTCGAACGCGCGACCCACTGATTAAAAGTCAGTTGCTCTACCGTCTGAGCTACGGGATCATAAAAGCTGATCGTGTTACTATCGTTTATGCGTATAAATACAACTTTTATGCATTTTAATCAAATGAATATTTGCATATTAACATAGAATGCATGTTCAGGGTATGAGCATATATCTCATTTGTGTATCTCAATCATATGTTAAGTATTGTGCTCTCTAAAACACTATTAAGTATCTTAGTACTAAATATTTCTTGCATTTTTACCATAGTACTTCACAATTAGAGTGAATATCCATTATCATGGGGGTATAGTTCAGTTGGTAGAGCGTCTGTTTTGCACGCAGAAGGTCAGCGGTTCGACTCCGCTTACCTCCACCAAATCTATATATAAATATATTTAGGTTAATACATTGTTAATCAGTTCAAATGCTTTTATAGTGATGATGATGTAATGATTCAGTATACTATTTTAGTATTGATTATCTACTACAATATTACATTTATAAATATGTAATACTATCAAATGATAATTTAGATACAAATCTAGATAAAGATAATAAAATATGCATGCATCGCTCTTTAAGGATTGATAGTATTAATTTTTTAATACTGCACTTTCTAGGTTTTAGAAAGCAGTTTTATAGAATAAATTTTCATTTGAATGATGCAGTATTATTAGTTTCTAAAATACATATCGTCATAGTATTATTTAAGATTGTAATAAACATAACGAATATGATTGATAGATCAGTAATACTTCAAGAGTATTTGTATGATATACATCTTATAGTGCTCATCAATTTAACAAGTAATTAACTGATACAGACATATACTTTTTGTTTACAATAAGTATATTGATAGCTAAAATGAGAATAAATGGGCGATTAGCTCAGATGGTAGAGCATCTCGTTTACACCGAGGAGGTCGGCAGTTCAAATCTGTCATCGCCCATTTCTTAAATAGATATTATCTCTTAATCATAATTATAAATATGCAAGATCATCTAGTACCAATATCAATCGTTAAGGACCTGAAAGAATCTTATCTTTCATATGCAATGAGTGTGATTGTCAGTCGAGCTATACCTGATGTCCGAGATGGCCTGAAACCTGTACATAGAAGAATTTTATATGCAATGTCACGAGCAGGTTATGATCATGATAAACCATATAAAAAATCAGCTCGTATTGTTGGAGATGTAATGGGTAAATTTCACCCACATGGTGATGCAGCAATTTATGATTCTTTAGTACGTATGGCGCAAACTTTTTCTCTACTAGTACCACTGATTGATGGCCAAGGAAATTTCGGGTCAATAGATGGAGATCCTCCAGCATCAATGCGATATACAGAAGTTAGACTTGAAAGAGTATCACATTTCTTATTAAAAAATATCGATGAAAATCTTGTTGATTTTAGATTAAATTATGATGGACATGAAACTGAACCAGTTGTATTACCTGCACAATTTCCAAATGTGTTAGTAAATGGTGCAAGCGG
Source organism: Wolbachia endosymbiont of Howardula sp. (assembly GCF_025021925.1). Lineage (GTDB taxonomy): Bacteria > Pseudomonadota > Alphaproteobacteria > Rickettsiales > Anaplasmataceae > Wolbachia. Next base: position 477,164 of record NZ_CP092368.1, read on the forward strand.
TGTTGCGGTTGGTATGGCAACCAATATCCCTTCTCACAATCTAGGAGAAGTTATTGATGCTTGCATTACATATATAGACAATCCTGAAGTTACTTTAGATCAATTACTGAATATCATACCAGGACCTGATTTTCCAACAGGAGGTGTGATACTTGGAAGATCAGGTATCAAATCAGCATTTGCAACAGGGCGAGGGACAATTACTATACAAGGTAAGACACATTTAGAAGATGTTTCACAAGAGAGAAAGGCAATAGTCATTGATGAAATTCCATATCAAGTCAATAAAGTGATGTTAATAGAAAAAATCAGTGATTTAGTAAAAGACAAAAGAATTGAAGGTATAACAAGCATAAGAGATGAATCTGACAGACATGGAATTCGTATAGTCATTGATATAAAAAAGGATGCTGCATCAGATTTTATTTTAAATCAAATTCTATGCCTTTCTCCACTGAGAAGTAATTTTAGTATTAATACTTTAGTCTTGAAGAACAGTAAACCTACTATAATGACATTAAAAGAGATTTTATGCACCTTTGTTGCGTTTAGAAAAGAAATTCTGGTACGTAAAACAGAATTTCGTCTCAGAAAAACAAGAGAAAAAGCTCATTTATATATAGGGCTATATATTGCAATCTTAAGCATAGATGAAGTAATTCACATCTTCTCCACTTCTAAAGATCCTTTAGCAGCAAGTATTGAGCTCTTAAATAAAGAATGGCAAACTTCAGATGAAATCAAAAAGATAATTGAATTAATTTCAGATAGTACGAATTTATTAAAAGATGGGATATATAGATTAACTGAATTACAAATTAAAGCTATTCTTGATATTAAATTACAACGTTTAACAGGCTTAGAAAAAGGTAAATTAGAAAGTGATCTATATGCAATGGTAAACTTAATAAAAGAATATATCACTTTTTTAAATTCAGAGACTCAATTAATGAATGCAATTAAAGTCAATCTACAGGACATCAAAAGTAAATTTGCTATATCACGAAAAACTGCTATTTCTGATTTAGATATAGATATTGATGCTGAAGATTTGATTCCACAAGAAGAGATGGTAATTACTGTAACAATGAATGGTTATATTAAACGTGTAAAACTCTCGCATTATAGAACACAGCGTCGTGGAGGTAAAGGAAAATTGGGACAAGGATTAAAAAAAGAAGATGTCATTATCAAACTATTTGTTGGCAATACTCATACTTCTTTTTTATTCTTTTCAAATATTGGCAAAGTATATCGATTAAAAGTATATAAATTACCTCTTGCAGAGCCTACTGCAAGAGGAAGAGCTCTTGTAAATATCTTTCCTCTTTGTGAAGGTGAAGCAATCACTAATATTATGCCATTACCATATTTAAATGATAAAAAACAAAATATTATGTTTGCAACTGCACATGGGAATGTGAGACGTAATGCTTTAGAAGATTTTCAATATATTCCAATTAATGGAAAAATTGCAATTAAACTAGCTAGTCATGATCAGTTAATTTCAGTGAAAGTGTGTGATGCAGAAAATCACATTATCCTGTCAACTAGATATGGAAAAAGTATAAGATTTATTGCTAGAGATGTACGTAAATTTAAAAGTCGCAGTTCAGATGGTGTGAGAGGAATAAAACTTGCAGAAAATGATAGTGTGATTTCTATGAGTGTGCTAAATGACGGCATTAATGTTTCTACTGAAATAAAGCATAGGTATTTAGAAGTAAAACTGTTAAAAAGACTTGAAGTAGCAAGTTCTAAATTAATAGATCTAAAATTAGAAAAAGTGTTAGAAAATCTCACAATAGATAAAGAATTATTTATACAGTTGGTGCTCAATGAAGAATTCCTATTGACTATTACTGAAAATGGTTTTGGTAAGAGAACTTCTTCATATGAGTATAGGATTACTAATAGAGGAGGAGTAGGTATTACAAATATTCTCACTACAAAGAGAAATGGAGGTGTAATTGCTAGTTTTCCTGTAGCACAAAATGATAATGTGATTCTTATTACAGATAAAGGAAAATTGATTCGTATTTCAGTATATGATATAAGAATTGCGGGACGTAGTACGCAAGGAGTGACTTTATTTAAGACAGAGAATAAAGAAAAAGTTGTATCAGTAGCAAAAGTAGAAGATTCTGATTGTAATGATCATGATATAAAAATTGTAGATATCATGCATATCAATCAGGAGTGAATACTCTAGAAAATAGATGAAGAAGTTTTTATTGATTAATCTATAATAGTATTTACATTAAAATATATTATTACAGATGAGGTATTGCAATGGACAAAAAATTAACTGATAATAATAGATCATGTATAAATGACTCGCAAAGAGAAAATATACTACCTAAAGATAATAGTAAACGAGATTTTATCAAATTAACTACTTGCGCTATGGCAAGTATAGGAGCTATAAGCAGCCTTTGGCCATTAGTTAAATCTATGAATCCTTCTGCTGAAATTTTAGCAGCATCTATAATAGAAGTAAATATTTCTGATATACAACAAGGACATGAGATAAAAGTAAAATGGCAAGGCAAACCAGTATTCATTCGTAGACGTACAAAGCAAGAAATCGATACAGCACAAACTGTAAATCTCGATCTTTTAAGAGATCCACAACGAGATGAACATAGAGTATACAAGGGACGAGAGGAATGGTTAGTAATACTAGGAATATGTACACATCTTGGATGTATACCTATTTCACATACTACAAAAGTCGGTAATGGTTGGTTCTGTCCTTGTCATGGCTCCTATTATGATACTTCAGGTAGAGTCATTGGAGGACCTGCACCAAAAAATATGATAGTACCTGATTATTTTTTTTCAAGTGAAAGTACCGTGATCATTGGTAAAAATACTTATTAAAGATTCAATGACTGCTAATGACTACTAATGTTTTTCAATAAAATCCCTGAAAAAGGAATCTATGATTATATCTCTATATATTCCTTTTTTCTTGATACGTGTATTTAATTTTTACCTTATAAACAACAATTTTGAGAAGAATGTTTATTACTACCTCCTATAACGATATGATATAATAATAATGTAATATTGCTTTACGTACTGCTATTCCGAATTGTACTTGCTGTAAAATAATACTATCATGTATCTCATGACTTATTTCAATTCCTCTATTTACTGGTCCTGGATGCATAATCAGTACATCTGATTTTGCATATGATAACTTATATGAATCAAGTCCATATAAATAAAAATACTCTTTCTCAGATGGGAGATAATAAGAACTGTGTATACGTTCTTTCTGTAACCTTAATAACATTATCACATCCACATCCTGAATACCTTCAATCAAGGAATAATATGTTGAATATTCCGTATAAGAATATCTATACATTAAAGTAGGAGGAGCAATTAATCGAATATCGACTCCAAACATTTTTAGCAGATTGATATTTGATCTGGCTACTCTACTATGTAAAATATCTCCACATATCACAACTTTGAGCTTTTCGAGTTGTTTTTTATATTTAGTAATTACACAGTAATCAATAAGTGCTTGAGTTGGATGCTCACTTCTTCCATCACCTGCATTAATCACTGAACATGATGTCACGTATTGAGATAATATACGCAACATACCACTATCTTGATGTCTAATGATCATATAGAGAGGATGCATTGCATCTAATGATGCAATCATATCTTTTAAATCTTCTCCTTTATTTAAAGAAGAAAATCTAATGGGAATATTGATAACAATTGCTCCAAGACTTTGTGCTGCTATTTCAAAAGAAGTAAGTGTGCGAGTAGAATCCTCAAAAAATAAATTTATTATTATCTGATTTTTCAGTATATCAGAAATAGTGAATTTATCAACTATATATTGATTAGCTAACTTAGTAATATGTTGTATATCATCGATTGTAAGATCCGAAATGCTTAATAAATGTCTTCTATTATGCATAATGATATATTTTATTATTAGATTAATATCATATAGTATAGTGGGAATAATTTCTTCTATTTTTATCTGTAGAATGCATAATGAATATATATTCTATTAAAATCATAAATTCAAATAAAGTACTTTACTTGAGTCATATCTTCAAGTAGGTATTGATCTAATGCCCATACCATACTGTATAAATATTTTTTTTAAAAACTCTGAATTTTCTACAGCAATTAATCCAAATGTTCTGAGTACTCTAGCACACAGTGTGCTATTTGAAAACACTCGATTGATTCCATCTGTAAATAATGCCATAATCATATTATCACATAATCTATCGCGTGAGATTTGATCTAATAAGTATTCACTTCCTATATCAATACCATAAACTTTTGCATCAGAAATGCGATATAGTAAACTTTCTATATCTCTTATTCCTAAATTAAGCCCCTGTCCTGCAAGAGGATGAATAGAATGCGCAGCATCACCTATCAACAATATTCTACCATGATATAATTTTTTTGCAAAAGAAAAACTTAAAGGATATAATTGTCTCTCTCCATCTAGAGAAAGAGTTCCTACACAGGGATCAAATCTTTTTTTTAGTTCTAAAATAAATAATTCTTCAGAGAGCTCCATTAACATATCTGCAATTTCAGATTTTTCTGTCCATACTATAGAAGAAGAGTAGCCTCCTTTCATTGGTAACATTGCAAATGGTCCGCCAGATAAAAAGTGTTCTATAGCAATATTTTCATGATGTAGTATGTGATTCACAGTAAATACTATACTACTTTGTTTATAAATAAATTGCATACTTGGTATATCATATAATGTCTGTAGTTTGGAATTCTTACCTTCAGCACAAATCATTAATGAAGAAATTAACTTAGAATGATTATCAAGTATCACTTCTACATATCCATCAGCATACTGAATACTTTTATAAGAATTAGGAGAGTACAATTGAATTGTATTTAATAGACAATGATTGATTGCATTCCATATGGCAAGATTATTGATGACATAACCCATTGGTTCTTCGCTCACTATTTTGTGATGATAATGCAGAGTAAAGGGATTATTTTCATCTGATATAGATATATCGAGTATTGGTTCAGCTGCATGCGCTAAGAAATGCCATATACCTAATTGGTCTAATATCTTTTTTGAACCCTGAGAAATAGCAAGTGCTCGATTATCATCGGAAAGAATGCGAGGTACAATATTTTTTTCGATGACAGCTACAGATATATTATTCTTATTTAGACCAATAGCAGTGATCATACCTAGTAATCCACCTCCTGAAATGATCACATCATACTTCATATTCATTTAAGTTCAATAAACTGACATAATCTTTAAAATAGACACGTAATACTGTACGCAATATTATCATAAATCTTTATAAAATCTTTACCTAGTATTATAGGATCATTGTAATTATAGATTTGAGAAATTAATGGATCTATTGGAATACACGCTAAGAGCGCAATCCCTAGTTTTTCAGAGAGAGTTTTTGTACTATCTTTTCCAAAGATATATATCTTAGAATTATTGTATATAAAATAGCTCATATTTTCTATAATGCCAAGAATAGGTATATTAAATCTTATCAACATATCAGACATACGAGCTACATCAATGAGAGAAAGTTCTTGTGGTGTTGATACTATAATCGATCCAGTTAAATTAAAAGATTCCATGAGGCTAAGATGTATATCTCCAGTACCAGGTGGAGTATCAATGATTAAATAATCTATATTAGACCACTGAGTTTCTAGTAATAATTTATATAATGCTTTTGTCAACATAGGGCCACGCCATATCACTGCTTGATCTTTATTAAGAAAGAAGCCTATTGACATACTATGTAATCCATATTTCTTGATAGGAAGAATTTTATTTTCCTTGAAAGTTGGTTTCAATGTTTCAGCATCAAGCATTTTAGGAATTGAGGGACCATATATATCAGCATCAACTATCGCAACATTATAATGTTGACGTACTAATGATAGAGCTATATTTAGCGCAACAGTAGATTTTCCTACTCCACCTTTACCAGAAGCGATAATAATAGTATTTTTGACTCCTGAAATATTCATCTTCTCTTTTTGTGTTTTAATATGTTTATGATGTATAATAGTGACAGTTGCTTTTGATACTCCAGGTATCGATTGTATAGTGTGTTGACAGCGGTGTCTTAATTCTTCAGTGATTAATTCCGTATTATACATCTCAATGACACACGCAACAACTCCTCCCTCTTGGATGATAATTGATGTAACAGTACCTAGAGGGATAATATCTTGACCACTTTTTCGTTCTATAATTTGTTTTAAAGATTCTATTATAATTGCTTTATTGATCATTGATAAGAATTTCCAAATTATTTGCTTAATGATTTATTAATATCACAATATCATCGTGCACTATATAAATTTCGTTCTTACTAAATTATTAATAATCTTTATTATGTATTTTACCTGCACGTTTCCGAGCATTTGCATTTAGAAGCTTCTTGCGTAGTCGTATAGATTTTGGTGTAACTTCTACTAGCTCATCATCAGATATATATGCTATCATTTCTTCCAAAGTCATGATTTTAGGTGGTATCAGTTTAATAGCTTCATCACTACCTGCTGCTCTTATATTTGTTAATTGTTTACCTTTTAAGATATTGACTTCCAAATCATTCTCACGATTATGCTGACCGATAATCATACCACAATATACCTTATCTTGAGGTTTCACAAACATTATTCCTCTATCTTGCAAATTAAAAATAGCATATGATATTGCTTCACCAATATCAGTGGAAATCAGTGAACCATTACGTCTTCTAGAGAAGATGCCTTTATATGGTGCATAACTATGAAATACTCGATTTAATATGCCAGTTCCTCTTGAATCAGTTAATAGCTCTCCCTGATAACCAATTAATCCTCTTGAGGGTACTAAAAAAGACAATCTTGTTCTACCTTTACCATCAGGTTTAATGTCAAGAATTTCACTTTTACGCAAGATTAATTTTTCCATCACAATACCACTATACTCATTATCTATATCAATTATCACTTCTTCTATAGGCTCAAGCTTTGTGCCATCTTCTTGTTCTTTAAATAAAATTCTAGGACGAGAAACTGAAAGTTCAAAGCCTTCTCTTCTCATATTTTCAATTAATACTCCTAGTTGTAATTCACCACGTCCACCTACTTCACATGCTTCGGTTTCTGATGATACATTAAGAGTAATAGCGATATTTATTTCTGATTCCTCATATAAGCGTTCTCTTATAACAGTAGAGGTAAGCTTTGTGCCTTCTTGTCCAGCAAAAGGAGAGTCGTTCACATTTAGAGTAATGGCCATTGTAGGTGGATCAATAGGAGTGGAAGGTATTGCCTGTTGTACTTCTAATGCAGAAATGGTATGTGCAACTGAAGCTTTATGCAATCCAGCAACTGTAATTATATCTCCAGCTATAGCTTGTTCTACTGAAATACGCCTCAAGTGAGAAAATGATAGGATTTTCGTTAATCTTCCTCTTTCAATCACTTTTCCATTGAGATCAATTACTTTAATATCCGAGTTCACTTTTGCAATACCTTGATAAATCTTACCTGTCAGTAGTCTCCCAAGAAACTTATCAGATTCTAGTAAAGTCACTAACATAGTAAAAGGTGCATTTTGATCATAGAGAGCAGGTTTTATATAATCTTTAATTGTAGTAAATAATTGATCAAGATTTTGTGTTTTATGAGACAGACAGGTAGTACACCAACCATTTCTACCAGATGCATATAGCACTGGAAAATCTAACTGTTCATTTGAAGCATCTAAACTAAAAAATAATTCATATACTTCATTCAAAACTTCTTCAATTCTACTATCTGGGCGATCGACTTTATTAATTATGACAATTGGCTTTAAACCTGATTTTAATGCTTTTGATAACACAAATTTAGTTTGCGGCATTGGACCTTCTGAAGCATCTACAAGTAGTAGTACTCCATCTGCCATAGATAACACCCTCTCTACTTCTCCACCAAAGTCTGCATGCCCTGGAGTATCAATAATATTGATCTTATCATTGTTCCATATGATTGATGTATATTTTGCTAATATAGTAATACCACGCTCACGCTCTTGTGCATTGCTATCCATCACTCTCTCTTGTACTTCTTGATTATTCCTAAATGTTCCACTTTGTTTTAACATATTATCAAGTAAAGTGGTTTTACCATGATCAACATGTGCAATAATTGCAATATTGCGAATTAATGTAAATTCTTTCATTTTTGTGTATTTAAAAACTGAATTAATATTGAGTATACATATAAAATATATTGAGAATAGAAAATTGATATAATGAAATATTTTTAATACATTTTATATATCTCTTCATCACACTGCTAATAGCATAGTTATTATGTATGATAAAGAAAATTATACATAATAGCTATAGAACACAATATTGAGCTTTGAAATCCTTTATAAGATTCCAAAGAAAAAGTTCTCTCTATATTCTTCATAAAGAATATCAGATGATTTTGCAAGTATATATTGCCGTATTGATCTTCAATTGCTTCTATTGATCCATCTCTTGCAAATGCTGCAACTGTAAATCCTAGTAAATCTAATCTTTCTCTATTACTCGGAGTATTATTAACTGAACCTAAACGTGCATCTAGTACTTGCATTGTAAACCATCCATTGATATCTGGTATTAAAAATTTATTAACAATATTCGCTAAATGACTATGAGGAATGATCTTAATTTCTTTAAATTGATGATTTTGATCATCTAAGATGCTAGGTTCTATATGAGAAGTGATATCATTTAAAATGCTTTGTATTGCTCCAGACATACCAAATACATATATTGATGGATTATGAGAAATCATTGCCATAATGGCATTAAGAATGATTCTTCTAGTAGGAGTCAGTGATAAATCATCAATAGTAATAAAGATCCTATTTATTTTTTTTTCTTTTATACAGTCAATAATATTACTATTTATATATTCTACTAGTGGGATTTGTGACTGAATTATTTCTTGATTAGATAATATATCATATTTTTCATTAAAATGAATGATGTTTTTATCATCAATTAAGATACTTTGTACACCAAAATTGTTAAACAACGAATCATCTTTTTTAAATGACGTCAAATCATACTGATCTGACAATTTGAATATACCAACAAGTATATTACTATTGTGCTCTTTGAGCACTTGCACACTAGTATTCTGTATAAATGACTTCTGATTATACCATTTGTCAATTGATGTATCTGTATTCATATTAGAATTAGCAAAGCTACTAAATAATAGTAACAACATGAATAAAAAAAATAGCTTTTTATAGTATTGATATTGCATAATATAATATACTATGCGTTTTGCTAGAATATTTCACTTGATCAACATGATAATAATAAAATTATAAATGGCCTGAGCTGGAATTGAACCAGCGACACAAGGATTTTCAGTCCTTTGCTCTACCAACTGAGCTATCAGGCCAAGTATATTCTTTTGTTTTTAGAGAAAAAATATTATTATGTCCATTAAAAGTTTCTATATATTATAGTAAAATGCATTCTAATGTTAGAATAGGAATATATCCAGGTACATTTGATCCTATTACCTTTGGTCATATTGATATCATCAAAAGGGCATATAAGTTAGTTGATTTACTCATAATTGCTATTGCAGAAAATGTTAATAAACATGTGACATTTGATATACAACTCAGGACAAGTATGGCTAAACAAGAAATCACCGGATTAGGTATTATTGCTGATGTTGTGTCTTTTAATGGATTACTCATGAGATTTGCTAAGAAAAAAAAGGCTTCTGTAATTATTAGAGGCTTAAGAGCAGTATCAGATTTTGAGTATGAATTTCAAATGAGTTGGATCAATTACAAACTTCTTCCTGAGATTGACACTATCTTTTTACTTGCTTCTGAAGATACTCAATTCATATCATCTAGTTTTGTCAAAGAAATCTCTCAATTAGGAGAAGATGTAAGTCAGTTTGTATCACGGAATGTACAACATGAATTAATGAAGCTCCAATGTTATAACAAATAGAGAGTAATATATCTTATTTTTTATAGTATTTTTAAATCAAAATATTTCATATAATAGCATATCATAAAGATATTAAAATAATTAAGATGTTAAAAATAAGAGATAGTAAGAGAAAACTTTTTTGTTATGGTAATATAAATAATGATTATCTTGATCATCCATTAATATTCTTAGATATAGATGAAAAAAAAACACTTGCTTGTCCTTATTGTCAAAAAATTTTTATTAATCAAGATTTCAAAGAAAATTCCAGAAATGGAAATCTAATAAATGATTGATTAATATAAATACAAGAATAATTAATATTATTGATATCAATCTATTAAGTATATCTTCCATGAATTTCTGCATGAAAAATATCGAGTAGAAATATTAAATAGAATTTTGTGTTAGATATTTTCTACTTCCAGGTGTATTAATAGGTAATTGTTTTAATTCTTCAGTAAGATTTTCTTCACTATAATTCTTAATATTTATTTCAATTAATGATATAATAGGAAAAGGTAACTGGATATTATCATTTCTTTTGATTAAAGATGCTACAGTAATAATTTTTCCTCCCATGCCTTCTATACATTGAACGGCCTCAAGTGAGGATTTACCTGTAGTAATCACATCTTCAATGAGTAATATGTTATCACACTGCAATATTTGAAAATCACGTCGTAATTTAAATACTCCATTAACTCGTTCACAGAATATAGTCCTAATACCAAGCTGTCTACCAATTTCATAACCTAATACTATTCCACCAATTGCGGGAGTAAGAATGACATTGATTGAATCATTCACTTTTTGTTTGATTTTTTTAACCAATAAAGAGCATATTTTTATGCCTATCTTTGGACTCTCAAAAAGCTTTGCACATTGTATATATATATTGCTATGTAAGCCTGACGATAATACAAAATGGCCATAGCGGATTGCATTTGCTTCTTGAAATATTCTTAGAATTGCATTATTATCATTTAATATCGTCATACTATTATTTTTTGATTTAACTCTTTATTAATAATCTGAGTAATACAAATATCAGACCATACATTAATTGCAGTTTCACACATATCAATAATTGTATAAATAGGCATAATTAGTCCCATAATAGATATAGGAATATTTATTGATATAAGGTAACTTGTTGTCATAAAATAACACCCCATTGGGATGCCCGCATTACCAACTGCTGCACAAGTGGCTAATAATATCCATATAATCATATCATATAATGAAAATATCTTACCATGCAATTCTGATACAAATATTACGGTAATAAAAATAAATGCAGCACATGCATTCATATTAATTGTTGTACATATTGGTAAAATACATGAAGACAATTTTTTTGAAATATTTAGTTTATTATGTAAGCATGCTATTGTTGTAGGTAATGTTGCGCTAGATGATTTAGAAAAAAATGCAAGTGTAAGTGCTGGTATTACTCCTTTTAATGTTTGAATGGGAGAGATTCCTTTATACCATATTAATAGAGGTAAAATAACAAATGCATGTACAAAATTTGCACATATAATGCAAATGACATAATACAATATATTATGTAGTTCATGACTACTTTTAATTTCATATAAAAAGCATGTGATAAAAGCCCAAGTTGCAAAAGGCATATATTTTAGTATACCTTGTACGATATTTAATAAAGTATCAAATAATGCAGAGGATAATGTATATAAAATATCTTGCTTATCTTGTGTCAGATGTATAATAGATCCTCCTATTGTAAAAGCAATTATGATGCCACCAATCATATTATTTTCAAGAAACACTTGTATGATATTAGAAGGAATGAGTGATTTTAAATATAATAAGTAATTGCACTTACTATTTACCATGTTCACATCTTCTATATTTAAAATTATATGATGTCGTGCCGGATCTAAAAGAAGATAAAATATCAATGCAATGAAAGTAGCTATAACAGTAGTAACAATAGTATAAAAAATTGTTTTCTTAATTATCAAGATAAAATCAAGCGAGTGTTTGAGACTAGACATTGTAGAAATAATAGATAAGAATACCATTGGTAAACTAATCAATTTTAATAAATTAATAAATAAATCACTACATAGCTTAGCGCATTCATATATTAGTATACTTTTTGTAAAATATCCTATAATTGCTAGTAATATAGCACATAATAAAGTTTCTATACGCATTGATAATATCTCTTTCAAGTAAATTATAAAATATTTTCTTTAATTTTAAAATCAGATTATATAGATATAATGATTTTATCAAAAAATCTTCCATCTCTATAGCAATAGATAGATTTATACAATAAATCATCAATTTGCAATTTCAGTTAAAGTCTCAATGTGTTTGGTTTTACATATAATTCTATTAACAATTTTGTTAGTATAAGAGCAGAAAACATTGAACATGTAATTCCTATTGAAAGCGTAATAGCAAAGCTTTTCATTGCATTAATACCAATACAAAACATTATGCCTGATGCAATTAAGGTAGTGAGATTTGCATCTAAAATTGTTGTGAGCGTATTTTTAAATCCTTCTTCAATAGCACGTGCTTTTCTCTTGCCCAATTTTATTTCTTCACGAATGCGTTCAAATATCAGAATATTTGAATCTACTGACATACCAATTGTAAGTACAATACCTGCAATTCCAGGAAGAGTTAAAGTGACTTCCAATATGGTTAAAAATGAGAGAATGAGTATAATGTTAAAGAACATTGAACATGTAGCAAGTACTCCTAATTTACCGTAAGTCATTATAATAAAGCAAATAATTGTGAATACAGAGATAATCACAGAAATTTTGGCTGAATGTATTGATTCTCTACCAAGATTTGGACCAATATTTTTTTCTTCTACTATTGACAGTGATGCTGGCATTGCTCCAGCTCTTAAGAGCTGGGCAAGTTCTATTGCATCTTTCTCGCTAAAATTTCCATTAATTTCTCCTTCTCCATTTAGAATAGGTTCTCTGATGATTGGAATAGTGATAATTATATTATCAAGTATAATTGCAAGAGGTTTTCCTAGATTCTCTGTAGATACTCTTGCAAATCTTTTACTTGCAAGATCGTCAAATTTAAAATGTATTGTGGGATAACCTAAAGTATTATATATGACTGACACATTTATCAAGGACTCTCCTTTCATTACAGTCTTGCGCAATATAGGGTATACTTGTCCGAAAGAATCTCTTAATAGAATAGTAGTTGTATCATCAATATCCTCTATTTTCATGACATTCTCATTTATAAAATGAAAAGATAATTTAGCCATTTTGCCAAGAAGAGACTTTACATGCTTGATATTATGTATTCCTGGTATCTGAACTAATATTTTATCTGTGCCTTGTGTTTGTACACTAATTTCTTTAGTACCTAGTATATCTAAGCGTCGTTGAATATTAGTTATTAATTCTAAGACTAATTCATGAATCAAAAAAGTTTTGTATTGCTGTTGATATGAAATCTTCATTGAAGAATCTTTTTTATTAATTTCTAAATTAGAATTCATAGCTTTCACTAATGTGCAATATTTTTTACTATTATTAATATTACTATCTAGAATTAATATCATATCTTCCTGGATTTGAATCGTAGGGATCAGACCTACAGTCAAAAGCATTGCTTGTATTTCATCAGCTAATATGTATAATTTTTCTTTAAAATAAGATTCTATGTCTATACGTAATAACAAAGAACTACCTCCCCGTAAATCTAAACCTAAACTCATTTTTTTTTGTGAAATAAAAAATTTATTATCAAAAAAATTTGGTAATACTATATATAATAATACGAGACATATAATTAATATTGAGAAAGTTTTGATCTTAAATCCTATTTGCATAAATTTTAGGTTTAAAATTATGATAATATACTATAAACTAATTTATTAGACTTGTGTAATGTAAAATTGAGAGATTTCTTTATGAAGATAGGTACTAGAGGTAGTAGTCTTGCACTTGTGCAAGCAACGCAAGTAAAACAAAAATTACTAGAAAATGTTAATAATTTATCTATTGAGATTATTAAGATTAAAACTTCTGGAGATAAATATATAAATAAAAACCTTGCTGAAATAGGCGGTAAAGGATTATTCATTAAGGAACTTGAAATTGCATTACTAGAGAAGAAAATAGATATCGCAGTGCATTCGTTAAAAGATGTACCTGCATTCTTCTCAGAAGATTTAACAATTCCCTGTATCTTAGAAAGAATCAGTCCATATGATGCATTTATTTCTCATAAATACATGAATATGACCTCTTTACCAATGCATGCTACACTTGCGACTTCTGCAATAAGAAGAAAAGTACAATTACTACATTTAAGACCTGATTTAAAGATAGTACCATTGCGTGGTAACGTTACTACTAGATTAATAAATCATCAAAGCTTTGATGGAATCATTCTCGCAGAAGCTGGCTTAATAAGATTAAGTAAAAGTCATTTCATTAAAGAAATATTATCACCGCAAGTAATGTTAAGTGCCGTTGGACAGGGCGCAATATGTATTCAATGTCGGAAGAATGATTTTGCAATCATTAGTATTTTAGAACGAATCAATGATCTTACATCCTTTATTAGGACAAGTGCAGAACGAAGCTTTATGAAAACTGTTAATGGTTCATGTTTTACACCTCTTGCAGCTTTAGCAGAATTGATCAATCATTCAACGCTATATCTGCGCTGTATGTTAGCTTCTGAAAAAAATATATTTTTTACTGAAAGGACTTCATGCATAGAAGATGCAGAGGCAATAGGAGTGGATGCTGGATTAGAGTTAAAAGAAAAATGCTCATGATAAAAGATTGACTCTCTTTACGAAATGTGATCACATCTATATGCATTGATCTTCTTGAATGCTGTGATATTGAATAGATGTAGAAAAAAAGAGAAATAAAAGTTTTTATTATATATCTATACTTAAAGACACATTGATATAAACACTAAAATATACTGAGAATATATGAATTAATATACCTAAGATTAAAAAATTTTTACATACTGATATGCTATTCTGTTCATTCAAATTCCTATTTACATCCCTATTCTTCACATCTATGCTAATCATGCCATATTATTCTGAAGCGAGATCTAAGAGTAAAAAGATGAGTACTAAGTATATACCTTGTGAAAATCCTGGTGGTATCAATTTTCATGTAGATAAGAATTTTGCTGAAGCATATCAATGCTATCAAATCCGTATACAAAATCTTAAGAACATAGATAGACAAAATCATCTTGATAAAAGCATTGTGTATCATGATGAGAAAATGCATCAGGAATCACTAATATATGATGATATTATGATGAATAAAGACGGAATTAATATTGCAAAACTAAAAGGAGCAATATTTCTCGATCAAGAAACACATTCTAAGTGTATGATAATACATGAAGAGATATATGATCAGAAAACAGATGAGCCATGATTTATCATCATCAGAAATAAAGAAATAATTTTCGCGATCACTTAATTAGAAAGTATATAGCGCAGTCAAACATGTTTAATAAAATATCATATGAATGCTCTCCTATTTTTAGACATAAAACGCATGTTGTAGAAGTTGGTAAAGTGAAGATAGGAGGAGATCATCCTATAGTAATTCAATCTATGGCGCTTGGCGTACATATAGATTCTGATAATATAAAAGAAGGTGCGAGACATTATGCAAAAGAAATAATAGATCTAGCACGTGCAGGTTCCGAGCTAGTACGTATAGCATTACATTCAGAAACAATAGTACAAGCAATTCCCTACATAGTAGAAGAATTGAATCAGGAAGGGTATGATGGCTCAATATTAATTGGATGTGGACAGTATGAAATCAGTAGATTAGTCAAGAAGTATCCAGAGTATATTAAATTACTAGGTAAAATTAGAATTAATCCAGGTAATATAGGTTTCAATGATAAACGTGATCATCAATTTACAAAAGTCATAGAATATGTCATCAAACACAATCTATGTATTAGAATTGGAGTAAATTGGGGGAGTATTGATAAATATTTATTACAAAAATTGATGGATAGTAATTCTTGCTCTAGTGATCCTTTATCTTCAGATGCTCTGCTACGTAAAGCGCTTGTAGTATCAGCATTAGAGAGCGCAAAGAAAGCAGAAGAGATTGGACTGAGTCCAAATAAAATAGTAATTTCCTGTAAAGTTAGTACAGTACAAGATTTAATTATAGTATATCGTGCAATTGCACAATCTTGTAATTATGCTCTACATTTGGGTTTAACAGAAGCTGGTATGGGATATAAAGGTATCATAGGAACCACAGCAGGACTAACTTACTTATTACAACATGGTATTGGAGATACTATTAGAGCATCGCTGACTCAGCGTATTGATGAATCCAGGATTAATGAAGTTATTGTATGTAAAGAAATATTACAGTCAATAGGTATCAAGTATTTTATGCCTCAAGTAAATTCATGTCCTGGTTGTGGACGTACAAGTAGTACTCGTTTCCGTATATTATCTGAAGCAGTGAATCAGTATATCACAGCCTGTATGCCGATATGGAAGATACATAATCCAGGTGTAGAGCAGATGAAGATTGCTGTAATGGGATGTATAGTGAATGGACCAGGAGAAAGTAAGCATGCTAACTTAGGGATTAGTCTACCTGGAGATGGTGAAAAGTCTGTATCAGCAGTTTATAAAAATGGTAAATATCTCAAAACCTTACAAGGTGATAATCTATTTGAAGATTTTAAAGTGCTCATTCATGAATATATATCTGAGCACTACCAAATGAATCAATAATCATTATATGCAGTGCATATCATATATAAGCTTTTTTATTTTTTTTTTACTGTACTAAAAAATCCTTCAGTAGAACATTGCATACCGATATTTTTTTCTTCTTCTGAAAAAGCTTGCAAAAGCTCAAGTTGTTTTTTATTTAAATTCTTTGGATGTACAGTCATCACTATGACTTGTACGTATAAATCACCTCTAGTATATGAGTTTATATAATACATGCCCTTCTCTTTACATCTTAATTTAGTATTTGTTTGAATACCTTCTGGTACCTTTACTTTTATGTGTATTCCATCTATTGAATACACATCTATTTCTCCACCTAAAATAGCTAACGTCATATTTATAGGTACCTTACAATATAAATCTGCTTTATTACGAGTAAATATCTTATGTGGCGCGATTTTAACATATACATATAAATCTCCACTCTTTGCATTTCGTATTCCAGCCTCTCCCTTACCACTGACTCGTACTTTAGAGCCTTCTTCTACACCATGAGGTATACTAACTGATATATTGACTTCAGCTCTTTTACGTCCATTACCGTCACACTTCTTACATTTATTCTTTATGATTTCACCTTCTCCGTAACATACGTTACAAGTTCTTTCAATTGTAAAAAATCCTTGTTGTGCTCTTGTCATTCCACTTCCCTTACAAGCATGGCATTTCACTGGCGTGATGGCACCTTCGCTCCCAATACCTTGACATACATCACATTTTATATTTGTTACATAATGTATAGGAGCTTGTATGCCTTTAAATGAATCTTCTAAAGTAATTTCAAGATCATAACGAAGATCAGATCCAGGTACACCTGCACTTGTATTTTTATTAGCTTTTGCTCTACTTGTGCTATTAAAACCCCCACTAAAAAAGTCATTAAAGATATCACTAAAATCTCCTGAAGAATGAAAACTTTGAGAAGATCCAAAAGGACTTTCCTGACCATATTGATCATAGGTTGCCCGTTTTTGCGAATCTGATAGTACTTCATATGCAGAGGCAATTTCTTTAAATTTTTCTTCTGCTTCTTTATTGTTAGGATTCCTATCAGGATGATACTTAAATGCTAATCTTTTATATGATTTTTTTATCTCTTCAACACTTGCATTTCTACCTATCTCTAGTAGTTCATAATAATCTTTCTTGCTCATATAGAAATATTTTCTCTTAAGGTCTGAAGATAGGTCTTTAACATGTAAATTTCAAGTACAATATATGTTTTTTATATTTTAGATGTCGATTTATATTGAAAGATAGTATAATAATGCACCCTGAGCGATTCGAACGCCCGACCTTTTGATTCGTAGTCAAATACTCTATCCAACTGAGCTAAGGGTGCAATCAAATAATAACTCTATCAGATTTTATTATGTATTCAACGAGTTTTATGATATTATTCATAATATCATAAATCAGTTATGAAAGATATGTGTGATATAAGTACAGTGTGTTTCTATAAATATAGAGTACTATATTATGATACAGTCAATTATTTAAAATATGTTGCGTTTTATCTAAAATACTTCTATATATTACATATGGGTTCTAGCTAATTTATTAAACCTGATTATACTGCATACTATAATCAAGCATATTATAATCATGAAAACCTATTATTCATTTGATGATATACTTCTTGTACCATCATATTCTGATGTACCTCCTAGAGATACAGATATTAAAACTTTCTTAACAAATGATATTCCATTAAATATTCCTATAATATCATCCGCTATGGATACTGTCACTGAATCAGAATTTGCAATAGCAATTGCTCAACATGGTGGTATTGGATGTATACATAAAAACTTATCAATTGATAAGCAAGTTGCAGAAGTTAAAAGAGTCAAAAAATATGAAAGTTGGATTGTATATAATCCAATGATCATTTCACCAGATAAAACAGTTGCAGAAGCAATTTTATTAATGAGAAGATATAATTATTCAGGCATACCTGTAGTAGAAAAACAAAAGTTAGTAGGTATCCTGACTAATAGAGATGTCAGATTTATTGAAGATTATAATATGCATATTAAGGTATCAGAAGTGATGACGCAACAAGAGAAATTAGTGACAGTCAAAGAGAATAGAGTTAATAGCGCTTCTGCAATGAAATTGTTACATGAAAATAGAATAGAAAAGCTATTAGTAGTTGATGATAATTCTTGTTGTATTGGACTTATTACTGTGAAAGATATCGAAAAGTATAATAAATATCCCAATTCATGTAAAGACAGTAAAATGCGTTTGAGAGTCGCAGCAGCTATTGGTACTGGTCCAAAAGATGGAATTGAAAGATCTGAAGCTCTTATTGATGGAGAAGTTGATGCTGTGATTATTGATACAGCTCATGGTCATTCTTATGGAGTAATTAATACCGTTAAAGAAATAAAAAAAATGTATCCTAATATGCAGGTCATTGCGGGTAATGTTGTCACACAAGAAGGTGCTGAAGCCCTGATTAGGGCAGGAGTAGATGCAGTGAAAGTGGGTATAGGACCTGGTTCTATATGCACCACGCGCATAGTGACGGGTGTAGGAATGCCACAATTCTCTGCTATTCAGTTGATTGCAGAGGTATGTAATTTGCATAATGTTAGACTGATTGCTGATGGAGGAATAAAGAATTCTGGTGACATTGCAAAAGCTATTGCAGCTGGCGCTGACTCTGTAATGATTGGATCAATTTTTGCTGGTACTCATGAAAGTCCAGGTGAGATTTTTATGTATCAAGGTAGATCATACAAAGAGTATCGAGGTATGGGATCTGTTAGTGCAATGAGATTAGGTTCAGCAAGTAGATATTGTCAAGATAATAATTCAACACTTAAACTTGTACCAGAAGGAGTGGAAGGGAGAGTACCATTTAAAGGTCCAGTGTCAGGTATCATTCACCAGTTACTTGGAGGTTTACAAGCTTCAATGTGGTATACTGGTAATAGTAATATAGCGCAAATGAAGCAAAATTGTGAATTCATCACTATTACTCCATCAGGATTAAGAGAAAGTCATACACATGATGTAATAATTACACAAGAATCTCCAAATTACTCTTATCAAGACACTAGCAATTTCAATCATTCATACTAAGTACTTTGATTAATATATAGAGAATAAGATCTGACAGTAAGATATTACATCTCATAATTTAATATGGTCTTTAAAATTAATATTTTCAAAAATACCATATGGCATCACTGAGACTTGTGCATCCATAGTGAACTCAAAATATTCTATTAATTCATTAATTAATATATTAGGTACAGATGCTCCTGCAGTAATTCCTATTTTATTTATATTCTTAAACCAGTGCTTTTTTATATAACTATGATTTTCGATTAAAAAAGCTTTTTTTTGTCCTTGAAGCATGCATATTTCTAATAAGCGACGTGCATTTGAACTATTAGCACTACCTATAATTAATACCATATCTACTCTTTTAGAGAGCATTTTAATAGCATTTTGTCTATTATGCGTTGCATAACATATATTACTTAAAGATCTACCCTTAATATCAGGATATTTTAATTTTATTGCATCAATAATATTACTGGTTTCATCAATACTTAGTGTCGTTTGAGTAATATAAGAGACATGATGTGGATTTCTAATATGAACACTTTTTACATCTTCTAAAGATTGTACTAAAATGATAGGATTTTTTACTCTTCCTATAATTCCATTTACTTCTGGATGATTAGCATGCCCTATAAGAATCAATTCCTGACCATTTTTTTCATATTCTTGTGCGATATGATGCACCTTGCGTACTAAAGGACATGTTGTATCAATCACAGTTAACCCCTGTCTCTTAGCTTGCTCTTCTATATTTTTTGATACTCCATGTGCACTGAAAACTAATACTCCACTATTATCTTGAATTTCTTCAAGATGCTCAATAAATATTGCTCCTTGTTTTATAAATTGCTCTATAATGTATGTATTATGTACAATTTCATGTAAAACATATACTTGACATTTATTTTTATATATTGCTAAGGTATGTGTTAAGATCTCTATAGCTCTTTTTACTCCAGCACAAAAACCTCGTGGTTCTGCTAAAATAACTTCCATATTAATTCAGTATATTCATATTATTTAATATATACTTTATCTTGTGTTATTATGATGGTCTAATGATAATTGCGAATTTATCACTACCAAAATCTTTATTGATAGACCAAGATCCATCATCTTGAGATTTATATTCAATTCCTTCAATTTCTCTATTGATAGTTTCTCCATTATGATTATCAATAGCAATTTTGATATTAAATGTGATAATATCTAGATTGACTTCTACTTCTTTGCCATTTACAGCATTTAAAACAAACTTACCTGATATTAGATCATTAAATCCTACTTCTCCTGTATAAGTATCACACTGATCGTGTACACAATATATACCTTCAATATAGAAAAGATCTGTCATATAAAACACCATATATTAAATAATGAAAGATATTTTTATATAGAATATATTAATATATTACATTGAGAAACAGAAAACTCAATAGTTTTTATGCTGTTAATGAATAAGTTATTCTAATGACTATGATAATATTTATATATTTAGCTCTTTTTTATTATTTTTTTTACTATACTATCAATCATATGTTTTATGCCCTGATATACAGAGTAAATACTCTCGTCGCTTCGCATATACGCAGAACAAGAAAAGATATTATATCTTTCATCTTCTATTGATAATTGTGTATCACATTTTATATGTTTTCCTCCAAGTTTATTGACTAAATGTTCTGTGTCGTCTCCTATTGTAACTTTAATCTGATTTTCTTGATTGACTTTAGAATTTAAAATAGCAACAATAACTGTTGGAGAAATACATATTGTACCTATTGGTTTTTTAGCGGCAAAAAATTCTAGTACTAATCTTGCAAATTCAGGTATTACTGTCACTTTTTCTCTTATCTCAGATAAGTTAGAGAGATTACTGATTACTCCATGGCCACCAGGTAATATTAATATATCAAAATCTTCTGCTTTAGCTTCTTGTAAGTTATATATCTCACCTCTTGCAATTCTCGCTGACTCTACAAGTACATTTCTTGTCTCTTCTATGACTGGTAATTTTGTTTTATGATTTATTACTTGTGTAATATTAATATCTGGTGCGAAACATTTGATGGATACTTCATGTTGATCTAGAACAAGAAGAGCAAATGCAGATTCTCTTATTTCTGAACCGTCAAGATAACCACACCCTGATAATACCACAGCTGCTTTTAGTTTCTTATCACTCATACTAAGGTACCTTTATTGTATATAATCTAGATATTTTAGTATAAATTCTATATTTGAAAAGCAGTATTGTAGTAAAAACATCACTTAATGATATAATACTATATCCAGTAAGGGATATTAATGACTTTCTTGATATAGAATGATAGTGATGATGTAAGAATAAAAATATCATTAACTACAAATGATATTTTGTCTTTTAAATAGATGTTAATAAAGAAAATTCATCTTAAAAACAAGAAAGCATGATCACTGGATCTTCAATTTTATTACTTGTTACTTGCACATATTATCCACTCTGGTACTTTGCGACTATGTTCCCATTTAGCAAATCTCATTTTCTCTTTCAAGTAATATTTTCTATATCCATCTACAGGATTAAGGCATTTATATTGCTCAGGAATTGCCTGAATAAATTCTTGCATATCAAGCATTTGAAATCTTATCATGCTCTTATGATTAACACACCAATCAATCACCTTTTGTGATTTATGAATTTTTTTATATCTTAAAAAATATTCTTTATATAGAGCTATACCATGATGTAGCAACCACTCAAAGTTTTTTTGTGAATGTTGCGTCCATATAGAACATGGGTGATGTGCATGAGTCAATTTATATAGTGGTACAATTTGTATATCATATTCCATCATACTCACAAAAGGATTTGTACCTTTTAATGCTATGTGATAAACATTACTTAATAATTGAGCAGTCTCTAATGTCATTTTTACTATATGTTTATCACATAGCATTTCTGCTGCAAACACTGGATGTGTATCTAATATAAAGATATTCATTGAATTTTTTATTATTTCTTAAACTGTATTGAAGAAAAAAACTGATCACCATTACGATATATCAGTAACATAATGACTTTTTTGTTATCTTTATTGATTAATGTATTAATGTTATTTTGAAAACTTTTAACATCATATATATCAATACCATCTACTTGTATAATGACATCGCCTTTTTTAATACTGCGTAAAGTAGTATTATTACTATCTACATGCGTTACGATTACTCCATGTAAGGGCGCAGAATCATTATTATCTGTATATTTTTTAGGTAGATTTGTTACAGTTAACCCCATTAAATCCTGTGATGTTGATTTATTGTCTACCTGATTAGAGGTTTGTTCATCAAGAGGACATTCTCCAATATGTGTTTTAACGATTATTACTTTACCTTTTCTTAATAGTACTATTTGTACCTTTTTTCCAGGTCTTACTCTTGAGACTATTTGAGGTAATTGTGTCATTCTATCAATTTTTTTACCATCAAATTCTAATAATATATCTCCTACTTTAATGCCACTTTTTTCTGCTGGACTATCTCGAACTATACTTGCAACTAATGCACCTTTTATATCTTGTACACCTAAAGATTCAGCAAATTCTTTTGTAATAGGTTGTACATGCACACCAAGCCAACCATGCTTGATAATTTGACCATATTTTAATTTATCAATTATCGATATCGCTAAATTAGATGGTATCGCAAATCCTATTCCTACATTTCCTCCAGACTCAGATGGAGAATATATTGCAGTATTGATACCTATAATTTTACCATTTAGATCAAATAATGGACCTCCCGAGTTACCTCTATTAATTGCAGCATCAGTTTGAATAAACTCATTCATAGCACCAATACTAATATCTCTGGATATTGCAGAGATAATACCTGTACTGACTGAACTACCCAAACCAAA
Source organism: Wolbachia endosymbiont of Howardula sp. (assembly GCF_025021925.1). Taxonomy (GTDB): domain Bacteria; phylum Pseudomonadota; class Alphaproteobacteria; order Rickettsiales; family Anaplasmataceae; genus Wolbachia. The sequence continues at coordinate 500,943 of NZ_CP092368.1, forward strand.
TGGATTGCCTATTGCAATTACAGGATCACCCACTCTTGCTTTATCAGAATTTCCAAATGTTACAAATGATAAATCTCTATCAGCTTGTATTTTGAGTACTGCGAGATCAGTTTTAACATCAAATCCTAAAACTTCTGCTTTAAAATATGAATTATCATTTATAGTAACTGTGATATCTTGAGCATTTTGAATCACATGATAATTTGTGACTATGGTACCGCTTTTATCTATAATAAAGCCAGAACCTAGCATAATAATTTCTTTACTAATATTAGAATTTCTATCAAAAAAAAATGGATCAAGATTTTCGAAGAATTCTCTAAAATCATCAAAAAAATTATTCCTTGGAATAAAGGGTACTCTAGATTTAGAGCTACTGTCCTGCTTGATAATGTGCTCACATGAAATATTCACTACTCCAGGCATAAGCTCTTCTACTAGATCAGCAAATCCTTGATTACAATAATTACAATTAGCAGATTTTCTGATATTCTCATCTTGTAATATTGCTTGTTCTTGTAACATAACTTGCACAATACTGCAATCTGATGTAGAAGATATAAAATAAGATACAAATACTGATAAAAATATTAATATCTTACTGTACATAATTATTTCCAACCCTTATTGAAAATATCTAAGAAACAATTATTGCGTGAAAGTAGTAATTTTGTGTTATTTTCAACAAATGACTTAGTATAAGCATTCATAGAACGATAAAAGTTAAAAAATTCTTGATCTAGTTTAAATGCTTCACTGCAAATAAAAGTTGCTTGTGCATAACCAAGGCCTCTGATTTCATGTGATTCTTTAACCGCATTAGAAATAATATCTCTCTTTAATTTATCTGCTTTAGATCTAATTTCTTGTCCTGCTTGTTCTCCTTCTGCTCTAATTTCTTTTGCTTCTTTTTCTCGTTCGGTTTGCATTCGTAAAAATATTGCAGAACTATTTTCTTCTGGTAAATCAGCTCTTTTAATTCTTACGTCTATGATTTCTATTCCAAATTTTTCAGCTTCATAGTATACTCCACGTTGGATTAAGTGCATAACTTCTGATCTTTTTTCATTTAATAAACTTATCAAAGAAAATCTACCTATATTTTCTCTAATATGAGCCTCAATGATTGGATATAATCTTCTTACTAATCCTGATTCATGTCTTACAGATTGATAAAAAGTGACAGAGTTGACTATTCTGTATTTTACATATGCATCTACGATAATCCGTTTTTGATCTGCAGTAATGACCTCTCTGGGAGTTTTATCAGGACTTAAATCTAGAATTCTCTTATCAAGAAATTCTACAGTATTGATAAATGGAAATTTAAAATATAATCCACTCTTCTTAACATCTCTTACAACCTTACCTAGTTGAATCACTATTGCTTGTTGTGTTTCTTCTAGAATAAAGATTGAGTTATATAATATGATTGAGAGAATAAGTAGCATAGGAATGCAAAAAATTTTTATACCTATTTTCATGTGATTAATTCCCTAAATTGGTTATGGGTAAATAAGAAAAGAAGCCTTTTAGATCATCAGTAATTACCATTTTATCTAACTTACTAAAAATACTTTCCATTGTTTCAAGATAAATTAGATTTTTCACTAAAGCAGGATTTTGTTTATATTGTTCATATAGAGATAGAAAATGACTTGTGGTACCTTTTGCTTCATTAATAATTTCATTATAGTATGCTTCTGCATCTAATTTAACTTTTATTGCCTCACCTTTTGCTCTAGGAATGATATCATTGCTATAAGAATATGCTTCATTTATAGTACGTTCTTTATCTGCACGAGCACTTTGTACATCTCTAAAAGAACTAATGACTTTTTCTGGTGGATCTATTTTTTTCATTTGCACAGATAAGACCTCTATTCCCATTTGATATCCATCAAGAATTTGTTGTAATAATAGTCTAGTATCTCTAGAGATTTCAGCTCTTCCTTGACCTTCTAATGCAAAAGAGATCATATTTTTCCCTATTATTTCTCTCATAGCACTTTCAGCAGCATTTTTCACACTAGCACCAGGTATATAGTCCCGGACTTTAAATAAATAATTATGAGAATCTTGTACTCTCCATTGGACTTCAAAATTTACATTTACTATATTTTCATCTCCTGTAAGCATTACTCCTTCTCCACGATCTGTATCCTTACCGTATAGATTACTCATGCCAATTTCTTCTCTATTGATCTCCTTAACATTTACTTTAAAAATCTTACCTATGGGATATGGAAAGTGATAGCGTAAACCTGATGCTTTAGTATCAAAGTATTTTCCAAAAGTTAATTCTATGCTCTCTTCGCTTGGATGAACAATATAAAAACCTGTACATACATAAATCAAAAACACAATAATAAAGATAATTGAATAAGATTTTTTACTATTGTTATCTTGATTATAGCGATAAAAAAAATCTTTTATTTGAGAGTAAGTTTTACTAATCAGATCATCCTCTTGATGTCTTGTATTACCTGAAGATTTATTACTGCCAAGATTCCAAGGATTATTGTTATCAAACATCACTATAATTTATAGTATAATATTTATTAAATATACTACTCTTTAACTATATAAATGCAAGTACAAATTTTAAATTTTTTAATCATAAATGCTATTTCTTTATAAAGACTGTTCATATCAAATGAAAATATTAAGTATTTGTAAAAAAATATATGTCACTGATTACATGACTGTATCATCATCAAATAATTAATAAGAGAAACTATATATTTGAATATACTATACATTACAAAAATAAATTGCTCACTTTAAATATCAAGATATCAGATATAGTAATTGTCAAATATTAAGAAAATATGTATTAATTTAGTGAGTATTAAGATATTCAGTAAATGTTCTATTAACGATATCATGATAACATACTTAAAACTTTAAAGAAACATGAGATTATTGAATGCAGAATTACTTACATGCAAAAATACTTGATGAATAATGTTACTATTGATTTTTTCTATTGGGGTGTAGCCAAGTGGTAAGGCAGCGGTTTTTGATACCGCCATACGAAGGTTCGAATCCTTCCACCCCAGCCCCCCTATAATCAATAAATATACTCAATAATCAACGCAGAAATGATCATTTATTAATTTGTGAGGTGATTCTAGATCTCTTCTTAAATCTCAAGAGCATTCTCCAATATCTGTTATAAATACTCGTAATTTAGATCTGATTTTTGATTAAAAAGTTGTATCATGAATGCATATTCACAATGTTTTCAGATAAAGATTATATAAAAGATGATCTTTAAACTTTAATTTTTTTAATAACATATTAGATATTAATTATCTATGTATAGATTTTAAGAGTTTATTGAATTATCAGAGATATTTATCGTAATACATATATTTAGTCTTAAAATATAATACATTAAGATTTGTCATTTTGATGTATTATGCAATATCGATATTTTAATAGATATTGTCTATACAAACTTATTATTTTAAAAAATCTTTCCTTTTATGTTTATACACTTACGTGTTCATAGCGTTTACTCTCTTCTTGAGAGTTCAGTTAAAATTGAAAATCTTATAGATTCATGTGTACAGAATCAAATGCCAGCAGTGGGAATCACAGATTCAGGCAATCTATTTGGTGCATTAGAATTTGCAGAATATGCAGCTAGTCAAGGAGTACAGCTTATCATAGGATGCGATATGATAATAAAATATTTCACGCATACTTTTTCTATAGTACTAATTGCAAAAAATGAACAAGGATATACTAATTTAGTACACTTAGTGAGTGCATCTTTCAAAAAACGTAGAAATAATAATGAGACTCCATATATCTATTTTAATGAATTATTAAATTTTAAAATTGGAATTATCATCTTAACGGCTGGACATGACGGGATATTAGGCAGTGTACTACAACGTGAGCGAGATATGCTCAATACTATCATCTCAGAATTCAATGATAACATATATGTTGAATTGCAGCGTCATGGCTTGATTAAAGAACTAGAATTAGAAGCATCTATCATAGATTTTGCATATGATCATAATATACCTTTAGTTGCAACAAATAATGTATATTTTATTAGTAGATCTGATCATGAAGCACATGAAATCTTAACATCTATATCAAATAGTAGCTATGAAACTAAGAATAAGATCAAAAGACTCACTACTGAACACTATTTCAAATCTGTAGTAGAAATGGAACAATTATTTAGTGATATACCTGAGGCACTTGATAATTCTCTAGTAATCGCTCAAAGGTGTTCTTATATGCCTAGAAGTAGGAAACCTATTCTTCCTAGATTTCCTTGTAGAGATAATAAAACTGAGAATGAAGAATTACAAGAGCAAGCAATTGTAGGATTAAAAGCACGAATTGCCACAGTACAAAATATTAATCTACAACAATATTATGATAGATTAAATTATGAATTAAGTATCGTCACTAAAATGCACTACTCTGGATATTTTTTAATAGTGTCGGATTTTATTAGATGGAGTAAATCACATGATATTCCAGTAGGACCAGGAAGAGGATCAGGAGCAGGCTCAATTATTGCTTGGGTATTACAGATTACAGATCTTGATCCTATTAAATTTGGTTTAATCTTTGAAAGATTTTTAAATCCTGATCGTATATCAATGCCTGATTTTGATATTGATTTTTGTCAAGAAAAAAGAGATCTAGTGATTGATTATGTACAAAAAAAATATGGTTATGTAGCGCAAATAATTACTTTTGGAAAACTACAAGCTCGCGCAGTACTACGTGATGTTGGTAGAGTATTACAAATACCTTATGCTCAAGTAGACAAAATTTCGAAGATGATACCATTTAATCCGATCACTCCTGTCACTTTATCACAAGCAATAGAGTTTGATAAGAATCTACAAAAAGTACGCGATAGCGATGAGACAATCGCAAAACTTCTTGCTATTGCACTTAAACTTGAGGGAATTTGTCGTCATATCTCCACTCATGCTGCTGGTATTGTAATATGCGATCAAAAATTAGAAAATTTTGTTCCTATATACTATGATCAAAATTCTACTTTACCAATTACGCAATATAGTATGAAATATGTTGAGAAAGCTGGTCTAATTAAATTTGATTTTCTGGGACTAGGTACTCTTACGCTTATAGCACATATATGTCAATTAATTATGATAAATCATAAAAAAATTGATCTTTCTACAATTCATTTAAATGATCAAAAATCATATCAAATGCTCTCAAAAGGTGATTCAATAGGAGTGTTCCAGCTTGAAAGCTCAGGAATGAGAGAAGTACTATTAAAATTACAACCAGATTGTATTGAAGATATCATAGCTTTAATTTCTCTATATCGTCCAGGACCTATGGATCATATTGCTACGTATATTGCAAGAAAACATGGATATGAAGCACCAGATTATATTCATCCATTACTTGAGAGTGTATTAAAAGAGACATTCGGAGTAATAATTTATCAGGAACAAGTCATGGAAATTGCGAGAATTCTTTCTGGATATACTCTAGGACAAGCAGATTTATTAAGACGTGCTATGGGTAAAAAAATAAAAGAAGATATGAATCAACAACGTACATTATTTATTGAAGGAGCACAAAAAAATTCTGTTAGCTATAAAAGGGCAAATTATATTTTTGATCTTGTTGCAAAATTTGCTGGTTATGGATTTAATAAATCTCATGCTGCAGCATATGCAATTATTTCCTATCAAACTGCTTATTTAAAAGCTAATTATCCATTAGAATTCTTTACTGCACTTATGAATCTCAATATTCATGATAGAGAAAAATTAAATCTCTTTTATTATAATGCTAAACTGAGTGGTGTAACTCTTTTATTGCCTGATATTAACAAGTCTCAGGAAGTATTTTCAATAGAAGGGCAATGTATTCGTTATGGTATTTCTGCATTACGAAATGTTGGTTCTACTATTGCAGCAGAAATAGTAAAAAATCGTACTACTGATTATCAGAATATATGGCATTTTCTTCAAAGTACAAGTCATATTATCAATAAAAAAGCATTGGATAGCCTAATTAAATCAGGAATATATGATAGTATTCATAATAATAGAAAGCAGTTATATCAATCAATGGATGTATTAGTTCATTTTTTTAATAAAGCTAAAAGTGATACAGAATCAAAACAATCAACTTTGTTTAATAATTTTGATCTTCTTAAACCGCAATTGGAATGCATTGAAGATTTCAATGAAGAAGAAAAATTAGAATATGAATTATTTACATTAGGATTCTATTTAACAAATCATCCGCTTACAAAATTTAAAGATATTTTAGATCAGTTGAATATCGGATTTATTGCGCAAAACAAGATATCTCAAATTGCAGGTGTAATATTAAATATACGCATTAAAACTTCAGAACGTGGAAGATTTGTTATTTTATTGTTATCTAACCCTAATAATGTTTATGAAATTACATTTTATAATAATGATATTATAGAAGAAAAAAGAGATTTATTTACAATAGGAACATGTGTAATCATTGTACTGGATGAATATTCTGAAAGCAGAACAAGGATTATAGGCCGTAATATATATCAATTTCAAACAAGAATTACTCATTTGATAAAAGAATTAGTATTAATTACTAAAAATATAGATGTAAAATCAGCATCTAAATCACTAAATGTACTACTCAAAGAGAAAGGGCAGACTAAAGTGATACTGAAACTCATGTTTAAAAAAAATAACATTAGTATATTATTAATAGATTCTTACTTGGTGACACCTCAAGTGATATATCAAATATCTAATTTAAATTGGATTCATAGTATAGAAATCAATACAAATTACTTGCTTATATAAAAAATCTGTGTATCATTAAGGGTTTCGTTCAGCTCAAAGGAATATATAGTGAATCTTTATGAATTTACCTTTATATCGCATCAAGCTTTATTACAGCAAGAAGTAGAAGAGATGATACAGGATCTATCTTTAGTATTAAAAAATATTAAGACAGATACGATATTACAGATCATTCTTCGTATCGTAATGAATAGTACAAATACTTGCACAAAACAAGAATCAGAAAGATATGCTCAAGATATCCAAGATTGTTTATCCTTATATTCTAATTTTTTAGAGCATTTCTCAAAAATCTTGTGGAATGACTTAGAAGATGATCTGACAAATTTAGAAACAGTCAAACTCAAGATAAATCAGGCAATAACAAATGATGCAAATAATAGTGCTCTCAAGAGTCTCATTACATGGATACATGCTATTAAAGAACCAAAAAATTGTCTTAATATTACTAAGGAGCAATTTATTAAGAATATATTAAATAATATGAAGGAAAATCTTCTAGAGAATATAATAAAGATTTTTCAAGAGATTTTAGAGAATGATAATCACACATCATTGTCATCAAAAAACCCAATCTTTACATCTCTCTTAGAGAGTTTATTAATGTCAGGGGTTATTAAACACGAATATTGGGGGCTATTAGATTTTGCATATCCAATTCATAAAATGAGAAGTGGTCACTATTGCATGATGCATATTAGCGCTACTGCTAATATTATGGATGAGTTTATTAGGAAATTAAAATTAAATGAACATGTGATACGATACTTATCTCTACAAATAGATAAATTGTGTACAGGCTCATCTTGGATGATTGTAAAAAAACAAATGGAGGAATAGACTATTTCATGAAAAGAAGAAAATACAATTCAAATCATTCTTATTTATCTATAAATAATAGAAATGGATTAAAACGTTCTAAGGAATGTCCTCTTGATCAATATCAAGATAGAGATATAGATTATAAGAATATTGAGTTATTATCTAGATTTATTTCTGACTATGGTAGAATATTACCTAGAAGGTTGACAGGGATATATGCAAAGAAACAAAGAAAGTTACGTATAGCTATTATAAGAGCAAGATTTTTGGCTCTTCTTCCATATTGCACTAAAAAGATTTAGAGAACATTTTATGTTAATTATTTTAAAAGAAAATATAACTAAACTTGGTATAATTGGTCAAATTATCAAAGTGAAACCTGGATATGCAAGAAATTATCTCTTTCCAAAAAAAAAAGCTGTTAGGGCATCTCATGATAATATAACGAAATTAGAAAGACAAATTACCTTATTAGAAACAGAAAATATACAAAAAATAAATTTGGCAAAAGAATTGGCTAATTCTTTTATTAATCAATCTATAATATTAGTAAGGCATGCATCAGAAGATGGTAAGATTTTTGGTACTATTACAAAACGAGATATTGTGAAATCACTATCTCATATTTGTCAATTAGATTCACAAAATATTTTATTGAATAAAATCAAGATAAAATCTATAGGTCAATATACAGTGAATATAACATTACATAGTGAAGTAATAGTACCAATGACTGTACATATAGTGAGATCAGAGAAAGAGAAAGAAAATATAATACAAAATGAATTATCTAATCAGTTAGATTCAAAAATAAAAAAATAAATGATAGTATTAAAAATTTACAGCACATTTTATTATGATTCCTCATTATCACAATGATTCCTCGTTATAGTCGTGATGATATGACTTCTATTTGGGAAGAAAAAAATAAATTCAGAATTTGGATGACAATAGAACAGATCGCTTGTGAAGCTCAAGCAAAACTGGGATTAATACCAAATAATATTGTTGACGCCCTTACTGCAAATATTGAATTTGATATTGAGCGTATTAAAGATATTGAATCTATTGTAAAACATGATGTAATAGCATTTTTGACATACGTTTCTGAAAAAGCTGGCGTTGATATGCGTTATCTTCACTATGGTATGACAAGTTCTGATGTATTAGATACATGTCTAGCAATCCAGTTAAAATTATCATGTGATATCTTACTGACTAACATAAAAAATTTACTAAAAATTCTTAGAAAGAAATCTGAAGACTATAAATATATAATATGTATTGCACGCACTCATGGGATTCATGCCGAACCTATAACTTTAGGTATCAAATTTGCTAGATTTTATGCAGAATTTAAAAGACATTACTATAGAATAGTAAATGTTCAAAAAGAAATCTCGACATGTAAAATTTCAGGTGCAACAGGTAATTTTACTCATATTCACCCATTTATTGAACAATATGTAGCAAAAAAAATGGGTTTAGTACCTGAAACTATTTCATCACAAGTAATCCCACGTGATAGACATGCGATATTTTTTTCTGTATTAGCTGTACTTGCAAGTTCAATAGAAAATATTGCAATTGAAATACGTCATTTACAAAAAACTGAAATTGGGGAACTATCTGAGTATTTTGCAATTGGACAAAAAGGCAGTTCTGCAATGCCACATAAATGCAATCCTATTCTCAGCGAGAATCTCACAGGACTATCACGTTTAATAAGAAGCTATGTATTTCCTGCATTAGAAAATGTTGCATTATGGCATGAACGAGATATATCTCATTCTTCTGTAGAGAGAGTTATTGCTCCTGATGCTTGTATTACAATGGATTTTGCTTTAGTGAGATTAATAGATTTATTAGAGAAGATAGTCATTCATGAAGTCATGATTACAAAAAATGTAAATAAATCACAAGGGTTAATTTTTTCTCAGCGTATATTACTTGAGTTAATAAATAGAAATGTAACAAGAGAAGATGCGTATCATATTGTTCAGAGAAATGTCATGAGAATGAAACAAAATGACATCGATTTTCTTACTGCGCTCAAACAAGATGAATTACTACTGAAAATTATTAATTTAGAAACACTTGAATCTTTATTTGACTTAAAATATTATTCTCAACATATAGACTATATCTACGATCAAGTGTTTAATTAGGCTGAGTAGCTCAGTTGGTAGAGCAGGAGAATCATAATCTCTTAGTCGGGGGTTCAAGTCCCTCCTCAGCCTCTTCTCTGTAAAGAAACACTCAAAATGAAATGTCTTGCATTCACTCTATTGCAATGAAAATCTATATTTCTCAAATATATTATGTTAATTCAAGATTCATACATATATATTCTTTATTAAAATGTATTCTACTTAAGTTTTTCTTCCTTGAATAATATATGATATCTAACGATAGGATCGTATTTTATCATTTCTAATTTATTAGTCACTCTTTTTGGATTGCGTCTTTTTATATAAAAATAACCTGTAGGTTTTTTATGACCATCATTTGTAATTTTAGTTGCAGTACTAACCAATTTTACAAGTAAAGAAGTACTTTTTTTGGCCATAACTTTTTATTAAAAAACTCTTATAGAGTAATCTAACATATTAAAAGCATATAAGTCAAGTGCTATAAGAGAATCTTATGAATTGTAAAAATCTTGACATATGACTATAAATTAGAGTATGAGAAATAAAAAGTAAACGGTTAAAATTTAAGAGTGGCAAGTAATAATAAAGGGTTGCTTCTAATAGAAAATTCTATTTGTTCTGATGAAATTAGAATAGCCCTGTCGGTGAATAATCATATTATAGCATTTGAACAAGAATTTAAGCATAAAAAACAATTAAGAGGGAATATATATATTGCTTATGTTAAGCGTATTGAACCTTCTTTACAAGCTGTATTTATTGAATATGGTAATAATAGACAAGGATTTTTATCATTCTCAGAAATTTCTCCAGAATATTTTAACATTCCAGAACAAGAGAAACAAGCTCTTTTTGAGAGTGATACAAACAATCAATCTATAGAGGAAAATCTAGTACGCAGCACGCCTGATTTATTAGATGATCAGAATCATTGTAATAGCACGAATGAATTACCACTATATAAAAAATATAAATTACAGGATGTGATTTTAGTAAATCAAAAATTATTAGTACAATTAACTAAAGAAGAGCGAAGCAATAAAGGTGCATCATTTACAACATATATTACTCTTGTTGGTAGATACTGTGTGTTTATGCCAAATACAATGAGTAAAGGTGGTATATCTCGTAAAATTGAAGATATTAATATAAGAAAACAGTTAAAAGAGATTTTGAATTCAATACAGCTACCTCAGAGGTCATGTTTGATAATTCGCACTATTGGCTCTGGGCAAGATCAAAAAGAGATTGAGAAAGATTTTAATTACTTATCTGTCTTATGGGAAAATATTCAAAAAAATGCTTCTAGAATGGAGATATCATCACTTATTTATAATGAAGCAGATATTGTAATGAAATCTGTACGAGATTTTTGTAGTAAAGATATAGAAGTGATTGTTTCTGGAAAAGAAGCTTTCGAATCAATACAACACTATGTCAAAAATATACTACAAGATCATCAGTTACGTTGTAGATTATATAGAGGTCTCATTCCAATCTTTACTTATTATGGCATTGAAAATCAAATTTCTGAATTATATGACAATAAAGTGAAACTTCCATCTGGAGGTTCTGTGATTATTTCATTAACTGAAGCATTAGTCGCAATAGACGTGAATTCAGGGAAAATGACAGGAGAAGAAAGTATAGAAGAAACAGCTTATAAAACAAATATGGAAGCAGTGCTTGAAATCTCTAGACAAGTAAATCTGAGAGGCTTATCAGGATTAATAGTGATCGATTTTATTGACATGGTCAGACATCAATATTGTAGAGCCGTTGAATCTTCTATGAAACAAGCATTTAAGAATGATAAAGCTAAGATACAATTTAGTTTTATCAATGATTTTGGTTTAATGGTTATATCTAGACAAAGAATAAAACCAAATATACAAGAAATTAATACTATAGAATGTATACATTGTAAAGGTCTTGGAAGAGTAAAATCACATGAGGTGATTGTGGCATCAATATTAAGAAATCTACAGTATGTAGCTCAAAAACATCATAATAAATGGTTTGAATTAATTGCATGTGGTATTTTAATATCATATATTTTTAATAATAATCGTGATGCAATTACATCAATTGAAAAAGAATATAATGTCATGCTACATATTACTGTTGACAATACTTTAGATATTAATACCTTCTTTTTAAGACAAGGAGATAACATTCATTTAGATAATTGTACACCATTGCAAAATTCCAAATATCAAGTTGATTCTTTCAACCAGCATACAGAAAAGACTAGATGTAATATAAAAAGCAGCTTCTGGTTAACTAAATGGCTTGGACGTTTTTTTGAACTTTAACGATATATTATAATCCTATAATTACACTCTTGTAATTCATATATGATATGCTTATATATCGGTATATCGAATGATACTTAAAAACAAAAGGGGGATACTGATTATGGGAAGAGCAATAGGAATAGATTTAGGCACAACAAATTCTTGTGTAGCAATCATGCAAGGTAAAGATACAAAAGTGATTGAGAACAAGGAAGGAGCACGAACTACTCCATCTATAGTTGCGATAACTGCATCAGGTGAAAGATTAGTGGGTGCACCAGCAAAGAGACAGGCAACAACTAATGCAAGCAATACCTTTTTTGCAACTAAAAGATTAATAGGTCGCCAATACGGTGATGAAGAGATGAAAGATTTAAATGTTCCGTATAAAATCTTTGCAGCGAAAAATAGTGATATATGGGTGAAGACGACTGATGGTAAAGAATATTCACCTAGTCAGATTGGTGCTTTTATATTACAAAATATGAAAGAGGCAGCTGAATCTTATATAGGAGAAGAAATAAAAGACGCTGTGATAACAGTTCCAGCCTATTTTAATGATTCTCAACGTCAAGCTACAAAAGATGCAGGAAAAATAGCAGGGTTAAACGTACTCAGAATCATTAATGAACCTACTGCTGCAGCACTTGCTTATGGGCTTGATAAGAAACATGGTCATACAATAGTAGTATATGATCTTGGTGGTGGTACATTTGATGTTTCAATACTAGAAATAGGAGAAGGAGTATTTGAAGTAAAAGCGACAAATGGTGATACCCATCTTGGAGGTGAAGATTTTGATAATGCACTTATGAAATATCTTTTGAATGAATTTCAAAAAACCAGTGGTATTAATTTAGGTAAAGATCCAATGGCTATGCAAAGAATCAAGGAAGCCGCTGAAAAAGCAAAGATTGAGCTATCCAGTGCATTAGAAACAGAAGTAAACCTACCGTTTATAACAGCTGATGCAAGCGGACCAAAACATTTAAATATAAAATTAACGCGCGCTAAACTTGAAAGTTTAGTAAACGATTTAATCGAAAGAACAATAGCGCCATGTAAGAAAGCTCTTGAAGATGCTGGATTATCTAATAATCAAATTGGAGAAGTTGTGCTTGTAGGCGGTATGACACGTATGCCTAAAGTTATAGATCAAGTACGACAATTTTTTGGTAAAGATCCACATAGAGGAGTAAATCCGGATGAAGTTGTGGCAATTGGAGCTGCAATACAAGCAGGAATTATTCAAGGAGATGTTAGAGATGTTTTGCTATTAGATGTCACGCCTCTTTCTCTCGGTATTGAAACTTTAGGTGGAGTCTTCACATCATTAATTGAACGAAATACTACTATTCCTACTAAAAAATCTCAGATTTTTTCAACTGCTGAAGATAAGCAAACAGCTGTGACAATAAAAGTATATCAAGGTGAGAGAAAATTTGCTAATGATAATATGTTACTTGGTCAATTTACTCTAGAAGGAATCCCTTCTGCTCCTCGAGGTATACCACAGATTGAAGTAACTTTTGATATCGATGCTAATGGTATTGCGCATGTCTCTGCACAAGATAAAACAACTGGTAAAGAACAGAAGATACGTATTCAATCTTCAGGTGGATTATCTGATGATGAGATAAAGCGTATGATACGAGAAGCTGAAGAAAAAGCACATGAAGATGAAAAGCGTAAAAAATTTATTGAAATAAAGAATCAGGCAGATAATTTAATCCATTCTACAGAAACATCTTTACAGGAATATGGCGATAAAATCACTCCTCATGATAAATCTGAGATCGAACATGGCTTAAATGCATTAAAAGAGGCAAGTAAATCTGAGAATATTGATCATACTGATATGATTCAACAAAAACTTACCACGCTGTCTCAATTATCTATGAAACTTGGAGAAGCTATGTATCAGGCATCTCAACAGAAAGATGAAACAACGAAGAATAATCATTCTGATGATCATTCTTCAGATAATAAAGAAGGAATCGTAGATTCTGATTATCAAGATATAGATAATACAAAGGATAAAGATAAAAAATAGATGATAAAATAAAGGAGATAGCAAAAAAAACAAGGGGAATATAGATGAAGAGAGAAAAAGCAGTCTAATATATCACTCTTTACTTGTTTGTTGTACTGAGATATGGATCTTTTTAAGATTATAGAAAAAAAAATTCATGATGCATTACATTGTGTTGATGTTCAGATCAGAAATGATTCTTATAAACATATAGATCATTACAACTCTCCTCTTATTTCCACTATTCCACTATCTTCACATATAAATATAATGTTAATTTGCGATTTTTTTATCAATATGACACTTATTAAGAGACATCGCATGATATATGACTTGTTAAGTGAAGAGCTTAATTTAATACATGCATTATCTCTTCAGATATATACAATAAGTGAATTTGAATTAAAGAAATCTCAAAAAAATAAACACAAATCTACTCATATCCATTATACTTCAAACTGATACGAAAAAAATACTTCTTTTTGGGGCCTGTATTAAAAATACATATAAGAGGATTATACAATGCACAACAGAGATATTTATCAATCAATATATTGTCTTATCTTAATATTTAAAAAATGTATATGAAAGAGTCATCTCGCTTAAATATTTCGTGCTTTCATCTTTCAAAATATCTGGATGTATATAGAAAGACACTGGCATAATAGCTTTTTGTTGTGGTAGTAATTCTTGTTGATTAAAACAGAAACATGCAATTTTTTTGAAATATTTACCTGCTTTAAAAGGAGTCACATTATACACTGCTATACCAATCAAAGGAATATCAGAGAGATTTTGTGCATAATAAAAAGCTAAACTTTGCTTTCCTATATTCACATCAATATAATTGATCTCTGAATGAAATGTCCAAGGTAGATCAGGCATGATATCAGCATTCAATCGTACTCTAATCTTTCGATTTTGAGTTAGAGTTTCTAAAATATTAGTATTATAATCTTTTGAAACTGTACCTCCATAACCAGTAGTTTTGCATAAAAGACTATATAAGGGTACAGATGCATAACTAATACATAACATTAAAATCACGATAGAAATTAAAAAGAATGCTATAGAGCTTTTCTTACTAGTGCTATGGGCAATGGATACTAAAGACACATTTTTGATTAATCTTTATTATTAGAAAAATGGAAGACTCTTAGTAAATTAAGAAATATATTAATAAAGTTAAAATATAGACTAGTTGCAGCAAGAATTGCTAGTTTAATAGTTATTATTTCATCTGTGCCGTAATTATATTTATAATAAATATCCTTAATCCTTTGAGCATCATATGCAGTAAGTAAAGTAAAAATTATGACTGAAATTAAAGAAATTGCAAAGTAGATTGGAGTACTACCAAGAAACATATTCACTATCGTTGCAATGATTAATCCCCAAATACCCATCAATAAAAAAGAGCCGATACTTGTCAGATCTCTTTTTGTAATATTACCATATAAAGACATCGAGCTAAACATAATAGATGTAATTAAAAATGCTCTTGTAATATTTTCTGTGGTATAAATAATAAATACATATGATAAAGAGAAACCCATTAATACAGAAAATAGAAAAAACATAACTACTGTAGACTGATAACTGAGATCTTGTAGCTTATAAGACATGTAAAATACTAATACTACTGGAGAGAATGTTACTATCAGTGATAAGAGAGGGGTATAATAAATGATTTGAAAAAGGCCACAAAAAACTGTTAGAAAGGCAACAATTGCGGTAATGCCTAATGCAATAGCCATATAGTTATATACTTTCGTAAGATAATTCTTTAATCCTACATTATAGTAAATTCTTTGAGAGTAGGTATCTTGCTCATTTATATAAGACATAGATTATAGCTCCTTCACTTATGATGATAATATTAAAATTATAATGTGAAAAAATTATTCTATCAAGTAGAAAAATCTTTATTTTATAATCATGTCTTCACATAAAGAGATTTTATAATCATGTCTTCACATAAAGAGATTTTATAATCATGTCTTCACATAAAGAGAGTATAAAACTATTGCTGCAGCATTTGATACATTTAAACTATTCACAACTTTTGTAGTTGGAATCTTTAAGAGATAATCACAGTGACTTTTTACTAGTGTTCTGATGCCTCGATCTTCAGAACCAAAAATAATTACCCTTTTATCTGCAAAACAGACTATATGTTCTAGATTTTCTCCTACATTACAATCAAAGCCATAACACCAATAATGCATTTCTTTTAAAGAATCTATAGTTTGCACTATATTTGTCACATATAATAATGGAACATTTTCTAGTGCACCACTTGCTGCTTTTGCAAGTAATGAGAATTCATTAGGTGAATAATGACGAGGTAAAATTAATACATCTACATTAAAACAAGCTGCAGTTCTTAAAATAGAACCAATGTTACGCATATCTGTTACTTGATCTAAAATGACTATAGTAGAATGCGATCTATTAGCTATTTCTGCAAGATTCAAATTATTCATAATAAGACTATCCACTTTTAAAGCAATACC
Organism: Wolbachia endosymbiont of Howardula sp.; assembly: GCF_025021925.1. Taxonomy (GTDB): domain Bacteria; phylum Pseudomonadota; class Alphaproteobacteria; order Rickettsiales; family Anaplasmataceae; genus Wolbachia. The sequence goes on from NZ_CP092368.1 coordinate 517,593, forward strand.
TTGATGATAAGTACCATGAAAAAGTTTATTAAGAAATATATTTTGTACTAATTCTAGTGTAATACATTTATTTTCTATGAATTGCTTGATCTTTTGATAATATCCATGATAAGTAGCGTCTGTCATTAATATCTTAATGCATCTTCTCTTTTTATTTTGTAGTGCTGAGATACATGTATGCTTACCATATAACCATATCTTTCTATGTATTTGCTGTGCAGTCATTGTAATAATAATTTATAATATCATTATCTTTATAGTAATCATTCTATGGAGAATGCTATTTATATTGCTAATATTTTAAGGTATTTTTATCAGAATCATGACATATTGTGTTTTGTGATCATGCATATTAAAAAATTACACATGATAAATTCTTTTTAATTACTCAATTATAGATTATGAGACGATAACATAAAATATCAAATTCTAATTTGAAGAGTTTATTACAAGAAAAACAGTACAATAATATACATAAAACAATGATATATCATTACATTAGGTCATTACATTAGGTCATTATTAATCAGAATTTAATTCTGTACAATAAACGTTTATCGAGTAAATTATCCTAAATACAGGCTAAGATAAATAAATATTTTTTTAAAATTATTATCATATTAAAACTACAATTCTGTATTTTAATAAAGTGCATATAAAAATCTATTGACATAAGAATTATTATGTTATAACAATTAAAACCTAATTGAGATGTTTGAATAGTTATAAAAATCATATTTCTAAAGTAGAAATAAAGACAGCAGTATTAAGCTAAATTATTTATTCGGATATTTATCCGAAGTTACTTCAATTTAAATTATAGAGTTGAAGTCAAAATTTGAGAGTTTGATCCTGGCTCAGAATGAACGCTGGCGGCAAGCCTAACACATGCAAGTCGAACGAAGTGATGCTGTAAAGTATCACTTAGTGGCAGACGGGTGAGTAATATATAGGAATCTACCTAGTAGTAAGGAATAATTCTTGGAAACAAGAACTAATACCTTATACGCCCTATGGGGGAAAGATTTATCGCTACTAGATGAGCCTATACTAGATTAGCTAGTTGGTAGGGTAATGGCTTACCAAGGCGACGATCTATAGCTGATCTGAGAGGATGATCAGCCACACTGGAACTGAGATACGGTCCAGACTCCTACGGGAGGCAGCAGTGGGGAATATTGGACAATGGGCGAAAGCCTGATCCAGCTATGTCGCATGAGTGAAGAAGGCCTTCGGGTTGTAAAGCTCTTTCAGTGAGGAAGATAATGACGGTACTCACAGAAGAAGTCCTGGCTAACTCCGTGCCAGCAGCCGCGGTAATACGGAGAGGGCTAGCGTTATTCGGAATCATTGGGCGTAAAGGGCGCGTAGGCGGATTAGTAAGTTAAAAGTGAAATCCCAGGGCTTAACCTTGGAACTGCTTTTAAAACTGCTTATCTAGAGATTGAAAGAGGATAGAGGAATTCCTAGTGTAGAGGTGAAATTCGTAAATATTAGGAGGAACACCAGTGGCGAAGGCGTCTATCTGGTTCAAATCTGACGCTGAGGCGCGAAAGCGTGGGTAGCAAACAGGATTAGATACCCTGGTAGTCCACGCTGTAAACGATGAATGTTAAATATAGGAAGTTGACTTTCTGTATTAAAGCTAACGCGTTAAACATTCCGCCTGGGGACTACGGTCGCAAGATTAAAACTCAAAGGAATTGACGGGGACCCGCACAAGCGGTGGAGCATGTGGTTTAATTCGATGCAACGCGAAAAACCTTACCACTCCTTGACATGAAAATTATTCCTATCTGAAGAGATAGGGTCGGTTTATACCGAATTTTACACAGGTGTTGCATGGCTGTCGTCAGCTCGTGTCGTGAGATGTTGGGTTAAGTCCCGCAACGAGCGCAACCCTCATCCTTAGTTACCATCAGGTAATGCTGGGCACTTTAAGGAAACTGCTAGTGATAAATTAGAGGAAGGTGGGGATGATGTCAAGTCATCATGGCCCTTATGGAGTGGGCTACACACGTGCTACAATGGTGACTACAACGAGTCGCAAAGTCGTGAGGCTAAGCTAATCTCTTAAAAGTCATCTCAGTTCGGATTGCACTCTGCAACTCGAGTGCATGAAGTTGGAATCGCTAGTAATCGTGGATCAGCATGCCACGGTGAATACGTTCTCGGGTCTTGTACACACTGCCCGTCACGCCATGGAAATTGGTTTCACTCGAAGCTAACGACCTAACCGCAAGGAGGGAGTTATTTAAAGTGGGATTGGTAACTGGGGTGAAGTCGTAACAAGGTAGCAGTAGGGGAATCTGCAGCTGGATTACCTCCTTAAGCTGTGTGTATAATACATTTCTCATTATCATGGAGATGTTTTTATATACGATACTGCTGTCTTTACTTCTACTTTAACATTTCTCTACCAGGTAACTAACTTTATGAGTGATCAACCTCTTTCTCCTCACTTACAAATATATAAAATACATATTACAAGTCTTTTGTCTATCATGCATCGGTGTACTGGAATTTTGTTATTCCTTTTACTAATTAGTTTATCTTGGTGCTTTATATTATATGTCTTTTATCCTAAATGCCTTATTTTGACATATTGCAATATGTTATTCTCAAATCTTGTTGTAAGAATAGCAACATACTTTATATGTTTTCTATGTTTTATATATCATTCATTTAATGGTATTCGTTACTTGATGTGGAGCATTGGAATGCATTTAGATCCCAATGATTTTTTGAAGAGTATCATTTTATTGGGTATCCTATTACTGTTTAGTATTATACCATTTATCATGATATTTATATGAATAATCCAGTGCGTAATTGGTGGTTACAGCGTATTACTGCTATTGTATTGTTATGTTTCTTTTCTGTATTTCTATACTTATATTTTTATATATTCTATATACCTCTCTCTTTATCTGATATTCTCTCTCAAGTTATTACTCATCCTTTAGAATTATTATTTTTATCAATATTACTATTTTATATTTTTTGGCATTCATTGATCGGAATACAGATTATTTGTGAAGACTATATTCACAAAATTTCTCTCAGAATTTTTACTATCACAGTTATCAAATTTTTCTCTAGAATTACTTATATCACGCTCATTTTTAGTCTTTTATGTTTTTATAAAAATTTAATATTATAAATCTTAAATTAAATTAATTTTTTATTCGCGCATTATAATAAATTATGCTAATATAGAATTGGTAATTGAATAATGTTTAACTGATATGCAGTGGATAGAAAGAAGTATCGCAAATATTACTACTTCTTTTGCTAATCTTATTCCTTTAATTTTAATATGTATAGTATTTTATTTTTTTGTGATTCGTCCACATCATAAAAAAATAAAAGAACATAGAAAGATTTTAGATGGAATCAAAATTAGTGATGTAATTATTACTACTGGTGGAATAATCGGTACTATCAATAAAATTGATAAAATACATGGACAATTATTACTAGCAATAGCACCAAAAGTTGAAGTAAGAATTCTTATATCAGCAATATCTGAAGTATTAAATACCGCAATACATCAAGACACGATCAATCCAATTATAAAAGTTAAAAATCAAAAAATTCTAAAGAATATTAAAACTAATACAAATATATAAAATAAAATACTTGAATAACAACACTAATTTGAAAGTTATTATTCACTAATAATTGCACTTAATTTGATATTTATCATGATATCCAAATTTGGAGTATACAGAGTTGATATGATAAAAATCACAAATCTTGCAATAAAATTCAAAGATATACGCGTTGCAAAAAAAATTTTGTATTAGTACAAAGTAAAACTCATTAATTGAAAGAGGCTTAAATTTATAATATATCTTATATTAGAGAGAGATATATACTGTACAATACAGATTTCTATTGCATCCCTCTTAAAGGAATTTTATAATCAAGAGCGTATTGTGCAATTCAGAGTAATAATACTAATACAATAAGTATATAATTAATATGAAAAAAATAAAACTAAAAACTAAGTCTTCTGTTAAAAAGCGATTTAAGTTGACAGCTCATGGTAAAGTGATTGCAACTCAATCAGGCAAAAGACATGGTATGATTAAGAGAAGCAAAGCTAATATTCGCAATCAACGCGGGACAGTAATTCTTGGTAAAGCTGATGCACGTATAGTGAAGCTATATATGCCTTACGGTATTGCATAGAAATGGAGGTGAAATATAAATGTCTAGAGTAAAGCGTGGTGTAACTACTCATGCTCGTCATAAAAAGATATTGAAATTAGCAAAAGGTTATAAAGGGCGATCAAAAAGTTGTTATAGAATTGCATTGCAAAGAGTAGAAAAAGCATTACAGTATGCTTATAGAGATAGAAGAAATCGCAAGCGGGATTTTCGAAATCTGTGGATTATTCGAATTAATGCTGCAGTGAGAGCTCGTGGTATGATTTACAGTAGATTTATATATGGCCTTAAACTTATGGATCTGTCTATCAATAGAAAAATGCTTGCTGAACTCTCTGTCAATTATCAAGAAAATTTTGATCAGTTATTTAAAATTGTCAGTGATAAACTAATCACAACACAATCACAAGAAAGATAGTTTATCATGCGAGTAATCTTTATGGGCACATCGCAGTATGCTATTACTCCTCTGAACTTGCTCTTAAAATCACAGAGAACAGTATTAGCAATATATACTAAGAAAATAAGCAGTGATTTTCATAGAAAGAAATTGGTAAAATCATCAATTCATGCTATTGCTGATCATCATAAAATTACAGTATATACTCCTACATCTCTCAACGAGATAGACACACAAGAAACATTTATAAAATTGCAACCAGATATTGTCATTGTAGCATCTTATGGCATCATGATACCACAATCAATTTTAAGCATTCCAAAATATGGATGTATCAACATTCATCCTTCATTACTACCAAGATGGCGCGGACCTGCTCCTATACAAAATGTCATCTTATCTGGAGATCAAGAAACAGGAGTCACAATTATACAATTGACTAAAGACTTAGATTCTGGTCCTATCTTAAAACAACAAAAAATTTTCATTGATCAACATGATAACTATTCATCCTTACATTCTAGATTATCTGAGTTAGGTGGAAATATATTACTTGAAGTACTAAATCAGATAGAACAACAAGTGCCTGTGCAACAGGATCATCAGAATGCATGTTATGCAAGTAAGATAGAAGATAATCAAATTTATTCTACTGATGCTTGTCAGCAGGCTTATAGAAAAGTAAAAGCATTCTATCCAAAAGCATTTGTCAAAATAAATAATATACGTATTATATTACTTGATGCTGAATATTCTCAGGATACTTCTCATGCGAATTATGGTGCCATTATGAATAACAAGATGTATATCAGATTAAAAGGAGGTATCCTAGTGCCTAAAGTTGTACATATGGAAGGAAGAAGACCATGTGAGATTTCGAATTTTCTGCGTGGATTTAAAATTAATATAATGAATAACGTAATAGATTAAAAAATTCATGAAGCATGTATTGATATACTATATACATTTAATGTATTCTATCATTCGTCACTTGAAAAATTTCATAGATCCTCATATGATCTGAGAGAGATTTTTTGTACACAAGTACAATACCCTTTTTTTTGATATTTAGAAAAAATATAATGAAAATCACACGAGCATTACTGTCAGTATATGACAAAACTAATATCATAAAACTTGCATCTTTTTTAGAGCAACAAAGAATAGAGATTCTTGCAACAGGTAGTACATATAACTCTCTATTTGCTGCAGGAATAAAAGCACAAGAGATTTCACATTATACACAATCTTCAGAAATGCTAGAAGGACGCATCAAAACACTACATCCTAAAATTCATAGCGGTATACTTTGTGATAGAAAGAGACATAAAGATGAAATACATACTCTAGGTATCATACCTATTGATCTCATTGTGGTGAATTTATATCCGTTTTGGGATGAAGTAAATAATCATAGCACTGAAGAAAAAATTATAGATCAAATAGATATTGGTGGTGTGGCATTAATTAGATCTGCAGCAAAAAATTTTTCTTTTACTTCTGTAATTTCTAGTATTCAGGATTATGATACCATCATTCATGAGATGACAAAAAATGGTAATAAAACTACCTTACAATATAGACAATATTTAGCAACTAAGGCATTTGCATTAACTGCATATTATGATAGTAATATTTACAACTGGTTTACAGAAAAGAATGTAAGTAACAATTTACCCGAATTTTTTACATTATATGGATATAAAGCACAAGAATTAAGATATGGAGAAAATCCACATCAAAAAGCTGCATTTTATAGTAATAGATTATCTCAATATCCTCTGGAGAAAGTACATGGCAAAGAATTAAGTTATAATAATATTTTAGATATAGAATCTGCACTAAACATTATCTCTCATTTTAAAGAGCCTTCTGCAGTCATTATAAAGCATAATAATCCATGTGGAGTCGCGATAGGTCATAATGCTTTAGACGCATATAAAAAAGCTATATCAATTGATAAAATCAGTAATTTTGGAGGGATTGTTAGTATTAATAGAGAAATAGATTATGAATTATCTCGCACTCTTAATGAGATCTTTTTAGAAGTAGTAATAGCTCCTTCAATTAATACATATGCACTCGAAATATTAAAAGGCAAAAAAAACCTGAGAATTATTATTTATCAATCTATTCAACAAAATAAGATATATCATGCTAAAAATGTAACAGGAGGGTTTTTAGTACAACAAGTTAATCACCATATTATTACTCCACAAGAACTCATACAAGTAACAGAGCATTCTATTACAAAAGAAGAAATGACAGATCTAATCTTTGCATGGCATGTTTGTATACATGTAAAATCCAATGCAATAGTAATAGCAAAAAATGGTTGCGCTATTGGTATAGGTGCAGGACAAACAAGTAGAATAGAGAGTGTAAAGATTGCATTACAGAAGGCAGGTACTCAATGTACAGGCGCCTTTCTTGCTTCAGATGCCTTTTTACCATTTACAGATAGTATAATAGAAATGAAAAAGAAGAATATTAAAGCTATTATTCAACCTGGTGGTTCTTTACAGGATAAAGAAATTATAGAATACGCAAATAAAAATAATATTGCTATGTTTTTTACTGGCATAAGAAGTTTTTACCATTAAAGTTTTTTGATCTATTATATGATATTGTAATTGAAAATTACAGAATGAAAAATACTTGTACAAGCAATATTCAATATGATAAAATAGGATCATTTTATTCCTCGGTAGCTCAGTGGTAGAGCAGTTGGCTGTTAACCAATTGGTCGCTGGTTCGAATCCGGCCCGGGGAGCTTCTCTTTCTTTATAACAAATTATATGCATGTCAAATCAATCGTATTATGTATATTAGATGGATGGGGAAATGGTATCATGAATAATATATATAATCCGATAAGCAGTGCTTATTTACCTTGTTGGAATTATATTAACTCTTATTATCCAAAATGTAATTTATTAGCTTCTGGACTAGCAGTTGGGCTACCAAAAAACCAGATTGGTAATTCAGAAGTAGGTCATATGAATATCGGAAGTGGAAGAGTGCTAATGCAAAGTCTAGAACGTATTAATCAAAAAATTAACATTATAGATAATAATATTAATTTACAACGCTTTATTCATAATATCAAAAATAAAAATGGTATATGTCATCTTTTAGGATTAATATCAAGTGGTGGAGTGCACTCACATCATAAGCATATTGCTATATTAGCAAATAAAATTGCACAACATGGTATCAAAGTTATGATACATGCTTTTTTAGATGGAAGAGATACACCTCCTAATTCAGGAAAAGAGTATCTTCAAGATTTTATATATCAAGTAAAGGATCAAGATATTAGAATTGCTACTATTTCTGGACGTTATTATGCAATGGATAGAGATAATAGATGGGAAAGAACTAGGAAAACATATAAGGCAATTGTATTTGCACAGGGAAGATCTTATAAAGATGTTATGCTATTACTTGATAGTAACTATCATAATAATATAGGTGATGAGTTTATTCATCCATCAATCATAGGAGATTATAATGGCATTGAAGAGGAAGATGGTATTTTATTTGCTAACTTTCGTGCTGATAGAATGATGCAACTTGCAAGCATGCTATTAAAGAAACAAGATACTAGAATGTATAATAATTTAACGGATCTTAAAACAAATATATTAAATAAACATGCTAATAGCCTTCAGTTTCTGAGTATGACACAGTATAAAAAAGGATTGCAAATGCCATATCTTTTTTCTCCTATATCATGTTTTAATTCTTTAGGACAAGTCATATCAAGAAACAAACTTAGGCAATTACGTATTGCTGAAACTGAAAAATATGCTCATGTTACCTATTTTTTTAATTGTGGGCAGGAAGATCCATTTTTAGGAGAAGAAAGAATTCTGATTGCTTCACCAAAAGTCAAAACTTATGATTTACAACCTGAAATGTCTGTATTTGAATTGACAAAACATCTGATTATAAAAATTCGTTCTCAAGAATTTTCATTGATAGTAGTAAATTTTGCTAATCCTGATATGGTGGGACATACAGGTAAAATAATAGCTGCTCAGAAAGCACTAGAAGCAGTAGATATATGTATAAAAAAAGTGTTGAATGCTACTCAAGAAGTACAGGATACTGCACTAATTGTTACATCAGATCATGGTAATATTGAATGTATGTTTGATGAAATAAATAATACATCTCATACAGCTCACACTTTAAATACAGTACCATTTATTATATGCTATGATGCATATCATAATATGAATTTAAAAGATGGTAAATTATCTGATATTGCGCCTACTATTCTACAATTGCTGAAAATTCCACAACCATCTGAGATGACTGGTATGTCATTACTGATGACTGATTCTATCATATAATGAGTTCATTAAAGAAATCTTTCATGTCATTAACATTCTCTATGTTAATAGTTTTGATTGATGAATCAATTCTTTTTACTAAATGTGATAAAACTCTCTTAGGACCAATTTCAACCAATGTATTAATTCCATGATTCTTCATATATATTACCATTTCTCTCCATCTCACTCTGCTGAGAATTTGTTTTGCAAGTAGTACTTTTAAAGTATGTGGATCATTTTCTGCTTGAGCAGTCACATTTGATATACACGGTACTATAGGACTTGATATTTTAATATCATGTAAATATTCTAAAATTGTATTATCTGCAGGTTTCATTAAAGATGAATGAAATGGTCCACTAACTTGTAATTTAATTAATTTTTTGATACTAATTTCTCTCAAAATATCAGGTAGTTTATGAAGATTTTCTATAGTGCCACTGATTACTACTTGTCCTGCACCATTGTCATTTGATATTTCATATAAAATACCATTCATATTTTCCAATTTCAATATTTGTTCTATTTTTTCTATTGCTACTCCTAATAATGCTATCATACCACCTTGCGCTTTTGCAGAAGCTTCTGACATAGCTATACTACGCACTTGTAATAATTTAACCGTATCTTCAAGTGTTAAAGCTCCCGAAGCGCATAGCGCTGTATATTCTCCAACTGAGTGACCACAGACATACTTGATATTAAAATTAGAAAATAATGATCTTCCATAAATATATTCCATAGTTCTGAACATTGCTATTGATACTACCATAATAGCTGGTTGCGCATTTTCCGTATTAGTTAATTCTTGAAGAGAGCTATGAAAAATGATATTAGATAATTTGCGATTTAGAATATTATCTACTTCATCAAAGACTTGTCTCGCAATAGGAAATTCTGTATATAAGCTTTGTCCCATACCTATAAACTGTGAACCCTGACCTGGAAATGCAAAAATAATCATCATTTATTTTGTATGTAATTAAATATACTGTTTTATTTATCTTTGTCATTATCCATTAAAATAATTTGTTGACTTTATGAAGCAAATTTACAAGAATATTAATTCATCAAGGACTAAAAAAACATGATCAAAGCAGTAATCAGTTACCATAAAGTCATTATAGTAATGACTAATGGACAAGAATTTGAGACACGTTCTACTTATGGTACAGAAGGAAATCGAATAAAACTTGATAGAGATCCATTAACACATCCTGCATGGACGAAAACATTGACAAGTGGGTCATTGAGCAAAGCTAGTAAGCTCGCTAAATTTAATAATAAATATGGAGACATATTTTAATATTTTCTATTTATCTTATATATGATGAAAGATGCATAAGTATCAGAATATAGGATATATTGCTTCTCATCTCCCAAAATCACGAAGAATTTCTCAATTATTAGAACAATTGAATTTTATTAATGTGAAACAAGATAATAGATCTAAAGTCGATTTATTAATTGTTGTAGGAGGTGATGGCTTTATGTTACGTACCTTACATAATTATATTATTAAACATAGACACACACACATATATGGCATTAATACTGGTAACGTTGGATTCTTAATGAATAAATGTGTCGATCGCTGTGAAGAACTGATCAATCATATTAAATATGCCACTTCAACACAATTAACATTACTAAAGATGGAGATATCAGATATAAATGGTAATAGTTGTCAATATATAGCAGTCAATGAAGTATATATTTTTAGAAAAACAAATCAAATAGTAGAAATGAATATCACTATCAATAGTAAACTAAAATTAGAAAAATTGAGAGGTGATGGTATCATTCTCTCTACTCCAACAGGTAGTACAGCATACAATTTTTCTGCAGGTGGTCCTATATTACCATTAAATTCAAATTTACTTGCGCTAACTTCTATTAATAGTTATTATCCACGACATTGGAATGGAGCTCTTATACCAAATGATAAAATAGTGCAAATTGACATTCATGATACAAAAAAACGTCCAGTACTTGTAGTCTCAGATTATAAAGAGTTTCATAATATATCACAGATTAAAATACAAAAAGATCATGAGAGTACAATGACTCTTCTTTTTAATAAGGACTATTCTCTAAATGAACGCATAATTGATAGACAATTTTTGTATTAATAATATCCTATGTGCTTTAAAGAGAGAATTGATTATTATGATTTACAATATGATGTACAGCTGATATGATATCTTCTACTTGTGGTAAAGCTTTTTTCTCTAGATTTGAAGCATAAGGTAAAGGAATATCCTGTCCAGTTACTCGTATCACCGGTGCATCTAGATAATCAAATCCTTGTTCCATAGCAATAGTAGAAATTTCTGTTCCTATACCTGCAAAAGGCCATCCATCTTCTACACTTACTAATCTATTAGTCTTCTTAAGAGAATTAATAATAGTGTCAGAGTCAAGAGGTCTTAAAGTTCTTAAATCAATTACTTCGGCATCTATTCCATCATTCTGGTATAGCAAATCTGCTGCATGTAAAGTATGACTGATTTTTAAAGAAAATGCAGTAATAGTGACATCCTTTCCTTTGCGAATCACAGATGCTTTCCCTATATCAATTAAAAAATCCTTATTCCTCATCTGAGATTCAGGTACTTCATGTTCATGGCTATACGCTATTTCATTTTCTAAAAAAATGACCGGATTTGGATCACGAATCGCTGATTTGAGCAAGCCTCTACAATCAGAAGCAAAATAAGGTGCTATGACTTTGAGCCCAGGTATATGTGCATACCAAGAAGCAAAACATTGCGAATGTTGTGCAGCAACTCTAGATGATGCGCCATTTGGTCCGCGAAATACTATTGAGCATCCCAATTGTCCACCTGACATATAATGAATTTTCGCTGCAGAATTTACAATTTGATCAATGGCTTGCATAGAGAAATTAAAAGTCATAAACTCAACAATTGGTTTTAAGCCAGCAAAAGATGCGCCTATAGCAAGGCCTGTAAGGCCGTGTTCAGTAATTGGTGAATCGATAATTCTATCGCATCCGAACTCTTTTAAGAGTCCTTTTGTAACTTTATAAGCACCATTATATTCTCCAATTTCTTGTCCTATTATAAATATATTAGGATCATTCTGCATTTCTTCTCTAAGTGCTATACATAGAGCCTCTCTCACACTTAAGAATGCCATTTTTACTAAAATAATATAGTTTTCTAATAAAACTATACCAGAATTATAAATAATAAGTAAAGTAAAATTCCTGAATCTTAGCATTCATGATATTACCTTTTAGGTAGTAGGTATTTTAACCATAATTCTTCTCTCTCATGAAGTTTCATCTATTTCTTTTGTTCAATATACTTACATATTAAAATAGAAAGTTCATATAACATTAACATTGGTATTGCAAGTCCTATTTGACTTACAACATCAGGTGGTGTTAAAATAGCAGCAATAATAAAAATTATTACTATCGCAATTCTACGTTTACTAGATAAATGATGCGCACTTAAAAATCCTACTTTCACCATAAGCGTAAGAATCACAGGTATTTGAAATGCGGTACCAAATGCAAACATAAATTGTAATACAAGATCTAAATATTCACTTACTGATGGCATAAATTCTATAGGTATTCCAAAAGATTGACCGCTGTGTTCAAATGCAATAAAAAATTTCCATGCTAACGGCAAGATATAGTAATATACTACAGTCGCTCCTATCGCAAATAGTAGAGGAGTTGCAATTAAATATGGTAATAAAGCTTCTTTCTCACTTTTATATAAGCCAGGAGCTAAAAACATATAGAATTGCCATGCAAAAACAGGACAAGAAAATAATAATGCACTTGTTATTGCCACTCTGAGATACACAAAAAATGCTTCTGTTAAATCTGTGTAAATGAGAGAAAAATCGTTGCTATTTTTTGTGACTGCTATTAAAGGAGCAAGTAAAAAATAATATATATATTCTTTAAAGAAATAACATATACTAAAAGTGATACAAAAAAATAAAAAACAGAATATGACTCTTCTTCTTAATTCTGCAAAATGTTCATAAAAGGATGAATATAATGAAGAATATCTATCTAACTTATTATTCATGCTCTATTTCTACCATAGCATAATAGTACAATATCTAACATTCTGAGGGAAAAAGCCCATTCATTGTCATACCATGCTGCTACTCTACATACATCACCTGTAACATGAGTACCTCTTAAATCTATAATTGCACTATACGGATTATGAATGAAATCTATTGACACTAAAGGTTGATCACATGTAGATAAAACATGTGATAATATATTAAATTTTGTAGAGGAGAGTGAAAGATCTTGGAAGACTGCATTGATTTTTTTTACTGATACTTCTTGTGCAACAGTAAACGTAAAATCTACTAGAGATACATTACTTACTGGTACTCTAATAGCAGTACCATCTATTTTGCCCTTTAATTCTGGAATAATATTGCCAATTGTTTTTGCTGCACCAGTTGTCGTGGGGATCATAGATAAACCACATGCTCTAGCTCTGTATAAATCATGATGATTACCATCAAGGATATTTTGATCATTTGTATAAGCATGTATAGTAGTCATAAAACCACTTTTTATCTTGAAATGAGAATGTAGAATTTTTGCAATTATTGCAAAGCAGTTTGTAGTACATGATCCTGCTGATATTACTCTATGTTCTTGTGTGAGCATGTCATCATTTACACCATAAATTATAGTGACATCAGAATCTAAAACAGGCGCAGAAATAATTACCTTTTGTGCATTATGTCTTATCGCTGCTGCACGATTATTAAATGCTCCAGTACATTCAAGAACCACATCAACATTCCAAGGAATATTTTTAGGGTCTCTTTCTCGATATATCAATAGCTTTTTATCATTGATAGATAACCAATTCTCATGATTATTAAAATGAATACGACCGTTAAATATACCATGCACAGAATCATATTTGATGAAATGTGCATGATGCTCAGCACTCAATGAGCCATTGACAGATATTAATTCTATATGTTGGTTATATAATTCTATCTCATGAATAGCACGTAATATACTTTTTCCTATTCTACCAAGCCCATTTATTCCTACACGAATCTTCATGTTATCATACAAAACTCTTAATTATATAGAATATTACATTATTTATCATGATCTTCTATTATGTCTATATCTTTTTTTATATATATAATCTCTCTTAAAGAAAATTTCTCTTTTATAATGTGAATCTCTATTATCTTCTAAAAATTCTTATAGAGAGATTTTTCATGAAATTTAGCACTAACGAAGAGTATAAACTAAATAGAGGATTGAGAATTGCTATGCTTTATGTATGTTATGTGTATTAATTTTTAAGTTATGAGGAATGAGATAACTTTGTGATGATTGCTTTTCGCGCTAAATCATCAGCTTCCATATTATATTTGTTACCATTATGTGCTTTTACCCACTGCCAAGTGATTGAATTATGATATAATACGATATTATCTAATTCTTGCCATAGTTTGATATTTTTTACTGACTTTTTATTACTTGTTTGCCAGCCATTTATTTTCCATTTTTTTATCCATTCTGTAATACCATATTTCACGTATAGACTATCCGTGTATAAGGATATATTATGAGAACATTTTAATTCTTTGAGTCCATTAATTACAGCTGTTAATTCCATTTTATTGTTTGTAGTATTTTCTTCTCTGCCAGAAATGCATTCTTTATGATCGTAAAATAATATGATTGCTGACCATCCTCCTGATCTAGTTGTAGTAGAGCATGCACCATCTGTATATATTATAACTTTTTCTTTATTCATTTTAAATATATACTTCGCATGTAACACGCTTCTAGAAAAAATAGAAAAAATTTTTTTTTAGATACTATCGCTTTTATATTATATCATATAATGAAAAAATTATAATGACAATTACAATATAAATAAACAGTAGAACATACTATCTATTATTTATCATAAATTGATGGTTAACAGATAGTAATAGAGCAAAAAATAATACTACTAAATAGAAAAAATAAGTAAGAAATTGAGTAAACAAACATCTTTTGCTGTGCATTATAATCTCTATATTTCAGTACTGACATAGCATGCCAAATAAACATGTAATTGACAAAAAAGATAAGACAAATATATATTAAAGGCTTTTTTAAGAATAGAGTCGGTAAAAAGCTTATTAATACTAATAATATGCTATATTTAAAGATACAATTTCTTGTGCGTTCTGCACCATATACAATATTATACATTGGAATTGATGCATGTATATAATCTGACGATTTATTTAAAGCAAGTGACCAGAAATGCGGAGGAGTCCAGAAAAAAATGATAAGAAATAAAATAATACTTTCCCAACTAATAGAATTAGTAATAGATGCATATCCAATCATTGGAGGACAGGCTCCAGCAACACCACCAATCACAATATTTTGCGGAGAACTTCTTTTTAACCAAATAGTATATATAAAAACATAAAATAACATACTAAATGCTAATAAGCCAGAAGTAAGATAATTGACTGTTATTGCCATCATTAGTACTGAACAAATTCCAAGGATCGTTCCAAATGTAAGAGCTAGTATTGGAGAAATCCTACCTGCAGGTATAGGTCTATTTTTAGTACGCTCCATCAATATATCTATATCTCTATCATACCACATATTGATAGCACCAACTGCTCCCGATCCAAGTGCAACACATGTAAGAGAGCTTATCACAAGTATAGAATTAAATTCTTCTTGTGTAGCAATCATGCCAGTCAATGTAGTAAACACTACAAGATATATTATTCTTGGCTTTATTAAATGCCATATATCAATGATAATCACATTATTTTATATAACATATAACATAATCTCCTCCTATACTCTTAATTATATTACTGGTGGTATATCAAAAGAATGGAAAGGCGGAGGAGAAGATAATGTCCATTCTAAGGTATTAGCACCCCAAGGGTTATCTCCAGCTTTTGTACCATATTTAAAAAGATAAATCACGACAAATAAAAAGAATATCACTGAAATAAAAGAAATATATGCACCAATTGAAGAAATATAGTTCCATAAAATAAAAGCATCTGGATAATCAGGAATCCTTCTAGGCATACCAGCTAATCCTAGGAAATGCTGTGGTAAAAAAGTAATATTTGTACCAATAAAAGTGAGCCAAAAGTGAATTTGCCCTAAAGGTTCACTATATTGCTTACCAGACATTTTACTAATCCAGTAATAAAATCCAGCAAAAGCTGCAAATAATACAGCAAGTGACATGACGTAGTGAAAGTGAGCAACAACATAATATGTATCATGCAATACCTTATCTATTCCACTATGAGAAAGGGTGATCCCAGTGATACCACCACCTACAAACATAAATATAAAACCTAATGCAAAAAGCATAGGAGTTTTTAGCTCAATCGCTCCTCCCCACATAGTAGCAATCCAACTAAAAACTTTGACACCAGTAATGACACCTATAAAAGATGTTAGAATGCTAAAAAAGACTTCTGCTGTAGCTCCTAGACCAACAGTAAACATGTGATGTGCCCACACTATAAAACCAAGTACTGCTATTCCTATCATAGCATACACCATACCTATATAACCAAATATAGGTCTATGAGAAAAAGTTGATATCACTTGACTGATAATACCAAACGCTGGAAATATTATGATATACACTTCTGGATGACCGAAAAACCAAAAAAGATGCTGAAATAATATAGGATCACCACCACCTGCAGGATCAAAAAAGGTTGTTCCAACATTACGATCAGTGAGTAGCATAGTAATAGCGCCTCCAAGCACTGGTAATGCTACAATTAACATAAATGATGTGAGAAAAATAGACCACACAAACAACGGCATTTTAGTTAAACTCATACCTTGTATTCTCATATTTAATATAGTGACAATAAAATTGATTGATCCTATAATTGAAGAAATGCCAGCTATGTGTAACGCGAGTATTGCAATATCTACTCCAGCTCCTGGATGTGAATTAGGATATGATAATGGAGGATATAGAGTCCAACCAGTACCTGACCCTTCTCCTGTACATGCTGAAATAATTAATAATATAAACGAAGTACATAGTAACCAAAAACTTGCATTGTTCATTCTAGGAAATGCCATATCAGGTGCTCCAATCATAAGAGGTACAAACCAATTTCCAAACCCTCCCATTAATGCTGGCATGATCATAAAGAAGACCATGATTAATGCATGACCAGTAATTAATACATTATATAATTGATAGTTATTATTTAGGATATTAATATGCATTAGCTGAGTACGAATTATAATAGATAATCCTCCTCCAATGATTCCTGCTAATATAGAAAAAATAATATATAATGTTCCGATATCTTTATGATTAGTAGATAAAAGCCATCGTTTTATTCCTTTTGGGGTATTATGCATTTTTCATTCTCACTCAATTCCTTTTAATTTTATATCTTCAATCCAATTATCAAACTCGTCTCTACTCACTGCTTCAACAACAATTGGCATAAATCCATGTCCTGGTCCACATAATTCATAACACTGACCGTAATAAGTGCCAGGAGTTTTGATATTAAACCAAGATTCATTGAGCCTACCTGGAATTGCATCTATTTTTATACCAAACGCAGATATCCCCCAACTGTGTATTACATCTGCAGATATGATTTGTAATAGAATATTAGTATTCGTAGGTAAAATCACTTTATTATCAACGGATAGTAATTTCAGATCTCCTTCTTCGGTTAAATCATTTACATCTTTAAGATAGCTATTAAAAGATAGATTATTATACTCTGGATAGAGATAACTCCAATACCATTGATGTCCTATTACTTTTAATGTAATATCTGTTTTTGGAATTTTATCTTGTAATATTATTAATTGTGCATTTTTGAATGATAATATTCCTATAATAATAGTAGGTATAATAAACCAAATTACTTCTAAAGCAGTGCTATGTGTAGTATTGCTAATATTCACGACTTTACTTTTTCGAAAGCGAAATATTATATAAGCAATTAAAATCCATATGAATAACATAATGCTGATCATCACAATCATAACAAATGAATGAGCACTAATCACATGTTCCATTATTTCAGTTGCAGGAGTCGGAAAACCAAACGTCCAAGTAGAAGGTTGCATGCCGCAGACTATATTAGAATATAAAGTAATTAATATAATAGGTAACTTACTCATAACTTTTGTCTGCACCATAAGCAAAGTTGCATGATAAATGCTAATATATTTCACGATATTCTGCAAGAAGAGATTTATATTTGTATCGTATACTATCTTGAAAATATCATTTTCATGATAGTACAATTTATATTGATTCATATAAGATTTTGTATTTTAATGATTGTCATACTGATTATGAGGCGATATTAATAATCAAGAATACAGAATATTTTTAATTCAAAATTCTAATTTGTAAATTTGATATTAATTAGGAAGTGATAATGTTTAGATTAGAAGGTAGAAAATTTTTAATTACAGGTGCATCAGGTGGTATAGGTCAAGCAATTATTAAAATAATGCATGAAGCTGGTGCTACTTTATGTATTTCTGGCACAAAAAGAGAAATTCTTGAAAAAATAGTAATGCAATATAAAAATAATATTGATATGTTACTGTGTAATTTATGTAATCTTGAAGAAGTCACTCAGCTAATAAGTAAGGCTAGTCATTTAATGAATGGATTTGATGGTCTAGTGTGCAATGCAGGAATTGTACAGGATAGTTCTATATTTAGGATGAATGATGATATATGGCAAAAAGTCATCGATGTGAATTTAACTGCTACATTTAAGCTTAATAAAGAAGCATCTAAAATACTTATTAAGAATAATTGGGGTAGAATTATTAATATTTCCTCAATTATTGCTTTGACTGGTAATGCAGGACAAGCTAATTATGCAGCTTCAAAAGCTGGAATCATAGCTATGAGTAAATCTATAGCACGAGAGGTAGCAAGTCGTAATATCACTGTCAATTGTATTGCTCCTGGATTTATAGATACTAATATCATTCAAATGCTCAGTATCGAACATAAGAAGAAAATATTAGATAATATTCCTATGAAAAGGATGGGTACAGGAGAAGAAGTAGCATATGGAGTATTATTTTTAGCAAGTGATGAAGCAAAATATATTACAGGATTTGTATTAAATATAAATGGAGGATTATTTATGTAGAATCAAATAATACTATATCTCTGTAGATCCCCTTATTCATTTATTTTTGATATGTAAGTTATTCAGATTGTATATTATTTAAGTAATAGACTATTGTATCAATAGTAGTAAATTTAATGTTATGAAGTTGCGAAAAAGCAAATATTTCAGGTAAACGCATCATAGTACCATTATCATTAATTAATTCACATCCTACTGCTGCTTGAGTATATCCTGCTAACTTTGCTATTTCAACACTTGCTTCAGTATGTCCTCTTCTTACTAAGACTCCTCCATCATTTGCAATAGTAGGAAAAACATGTCCTGGTGTAATAATATCATCTTGAGTGCTTTGATCATTAATAGCAATATGTATAGTATGAGTTCTATCATATGCAGATACTCCAGTTGTAATACCAAAACGCGCATCAATTGAAGTAGTAAATGCAGTATGATGTACTTGATTTTCTACATTAGTCTGATGCATAAATCCAAGATTGAGTTTAATCATATGTAACTTAGTCATAGCTAAAAATACTATACCAGTACCATATCTAATCATAAAAGCCATATGTTTTGGAGTGATTTTATCTGCTAATATAATAAGATCCCCTTCATTTTCTCTATTTTCATCATCTACTATAATAAATAATTTACCTGCAATTGCTTCATCTAATATATCTGTAATCGAAGAAATTGATGTTCTAAAATTAGTCATGAGAATTAAAATATAATTTGATCTTATGCATATAGTATTACTTAAATTCAACTTTAATGACTTTGTATAATTTCTCTCCACTAGGCACTGTTACTTCAACATCATCTCCTACTCTTTTACCTATTAAAGCACTACCTATAGGGGAGTGAATTGAGATTAAATTATTTGCAATATCAACTTCATATTCACCGACTATCTTATAAATATATTCTATAATCTTTGTATCATCATTTAGTATTCTCAATGTTACAGTTGCACCAAACATAATAATATCACCAGATAAATTATTTATTTCTATAACTTCAGCATGTGCGATTTTATGTTCTAACTCTATAATACGACCTTCAATAAAGCCTAATTTTTCTCGCGCTGCGTGATATTCTGCATTCTCAGATAAATCACCTTGATCACGAGAGTCAGAAATAGATTGAATAATATGAGGCTTTTCTTCTTTTATCTTTGCAAGCTCATTATACATATTCTGCAAACCTTCCTGTGTAATAGGAAATCTATGAATAATCGAAAAATGCATCATAAGACCCAAAAACTATAAGCGATTAAAATTAGTAACAAAATTTTGCATAGTATTATCAATCTTCTTCTTTATATCATCAGTGATTTCATTTGACAACTGCTTTAACATCTCAGGATATAAAGTATGAAAATATTCAATAAATTCATACGTGAATTTAGTAATCTCTTGTATTTGAATTTGACTTAAAAGATTATATAAGTTAGAAAAAATATACATAATCAAAATTTGTTCTTCTATGGGCATAGTGATATGTTGTTTTTGTTTTAATAATTCAACTAGATATTGACCTTTATTTAGGGCAAGTTGTAGACTAATATCTAGTTCAGAACCAAATTTTGAAAAATCCTCTAATTCTTTATATTGAGCTAAACTAAGTTTTATAGAGCCAGCAACTTGTTTTACACAAGATAATTGTGCTGCAGATCCAACCCTAGACACAGATAAACCTATATTTACACTAGGGCGAAAACCTTTATGAAAAAGTTCTGTATCAAGAAAGATTTGTCCATCAGTAATTGAAATAACATTTGTTGGTATATATGTAGATACATCACCAGCTTGCGTTTCTACAATTGGTAAAGCAGTTAATGAGCCATTTCCTTTAAGATCAGACATTTTAGCAGCTCTTTCAAGTAAGCGCGCATGTACATAGAAGATATCTCCAGGATATGCTTCACGTCCAGGAGAATATCTTAAAAGTAGTGACATCTGGCGATATGATATAGCATGTTTAGATAAATCATCATAGACTACTAGAGCGTGCATTCCATTATCACGAAAATACTCTCCAATAGTACAACCAGCATACGGTGCTAAGAATTGCATAGGCGCACTTTCAGATGCACCTGATACAACTACAGTTGTATATTCAAGCGCTCCACTTTCTTTTAACTGATTTACTATTTTTGCAACTGTGGAAATTTTTTGCCCAATAGCAACATAAATACAGTACATTTTTTGTTTTTTCTCTACTTGATCATTAATAATTTTCTGATTGATTATAGTATCAAGTGCAATAGTTGTCTTACCAATTTGTCTATCTCCAATAATCAATTCTCTCTGTCCTCTACCTATTGGTACTAGTAAATCAATAATTTTAATTCCTGTTTGTAATGGTTCATGAACAGAAGTACGATCAATAATACCAGGAGCTTGAGCTTCTATGTTCATCTTATTGAAAGTTTTTATCTCTCCTAATCCATCTATAGGTTCTCCTAATGCATTGACTACTCTGCCTAATAATTCAAAACCTACAGAAATTTGAATCACATCACCACTGCACTTTATTGTATCACCTTCCTGGATATCTAGATCATGACCAAGTATTGCTATACTAGATATGTCATGATTTAAATCAAGTACTATGCCATTTAGTCCATTCTCAAAACATACTTTCTCGCCAAATTTTGCTTGATCCATACCGTATACTAATGCAATTCCATCAGTTACGGAAATTACCTCTCCTATATTTTGATGTTCTATGGGATAGTTAAATTCTTGAACTTTTTTTCGTATTATATTAACTATTTCAGAGCTATTAATATTAGTGTTCATAGTAATTCCTTATTTTTTAATATTTCAGTTTGACTTAAGTGAACTAATCTCTTTAAATAGCTTTTTAATGAGCGATCTATTAAGTAGGAATTATATCTTACTATAAAACCACCTAGTATAGTAGGATTAATTACATTACTCACTTTTGTAATAACACCAAGAAACGTGAGAGATTCAGTAATCAACTGAATATCAGATTTATTTAATAAAACTGCAGATATAATAATAATTTCAAATTCGTTTTGACTATTTCGTACAAAATATAGGAACTTTTCTAATATCGCAAGTAATAAATTAAATCTCTTATTTATACAGACAATTATAATAAACTTGATAAATTGATCACTAATATATTGCTTGAGAATCAAGATAAGTTCTTGTTTCATTGTATAAGATATTCTAGGATGAGATAAAAAATGAAAAATATCATCTTGATTACGTAAAAAATGTAATAGCATTTTTGCTTCTTGTTTATATATCTCTAATTGATATTTTGATATTTCAAATAAGATATTTGCATATGAGGTAATCAAGTAATGAGCTTGAATGTTATTCATAATTGTGAACCTATAAATATTATATATCAGAATTAAATTAAATATTAATGACTCACTTGCATAAAGATTTTTGCATTAGTGATGAAGATATAAAGTGTAATGAAATAGGAAATTATGTTATCTCATGAGTCTTATTATAAGATTTTCCTTTTGCTAAAATATCTCTCTCTACTAGCTCAATCACTGCCATTTTAGCACAATCACCTTTTCTTATATTAAACTTAATGATTCGAGAGTACCCTCCTGGACGATTGTGATAACGCTCTGCCATAACATGTAATAATTTATTAACTACTAACTTATTATTATGCAAGCGTGATAGCAAAAGTCTTCTGCCATATAAAGAAGACTTATTTTTAGCAATTGTAATCAATTTTTCGATATATGGACGTAATATTCTAGCCTTTGATAAAGTAGTTATAATTTGCTCATGATTGATTAAGGAAATAGAGAGATTTTTTAACATAGATAATCTATGTTGAGTAAATCTGGAAAGTTTTCTTGTTCTTATACCATGTCTCATATATTACCTAATTGCATCATCTATCTTCATCAGCATGTTGTTTAGCCAATTCCTCTATATCATTAGGTGGCCAGTTTGGTATAGAAATACCTAAAGATAATCCAAAATTACTTAATACTGCTTTAATCTCATTAAGAGATTTTCTACCAAAATTAGCAGTCCTTAACATTTCACTTTCTGTTTTTTGTACAAGATCACCAATATAAGTAATCTTTTCGTTTTTTAAACAATTATGAGATCTTACAGATAATTCCATCTCATCTACTTTGCGTAAAAATACTGGATCATACCCTAAATCTTTAGTAGCGATATTATAATAAGAAGAGGCATGAGAAAATCTATAAGAAGGATCAGCCATAATAAATGGTTGTAATTGTTCTTGCAATATTTTAGCAGAATAATCAAGAGCTTGAATCGGTGAAATTGTACCATCAGTTTCAATTGAAAAGATTAATTTATCTTTATCCGTCACTTGACCAACTCGACTGTTCTCTATTTTGTAAGATACTCTTTTAATAGGGCTATATAATGCATTCACAGGAATAAAATTCACTCTATCTTGCTCATGAATAAATTTTAAAAATTCATTCTCTTTATATCTTGATACAGGTAAATAACCCTTACCTCTCGATACATATATTCTCATATTAAAATCTATTTCTTCTCCTAGAGTACATATAAGCAATTTTTTATTCATGATAACGCATTGAGTATCTATATCTATCATACTTGCAAATACCTGACAAGGACCCTTAGCATGTAAAGTGAGAGTAGTATGAGAGATATCATGCAATTGACATCTCAGCATGCTTATATTGAGTATGATATCAGTGATATCTTCTCTCACGCCTTGCAGTGAAGTAAATTCATGAGAAATTCCTTCAATATTCACGCCATACACAGCATTTCCTTTGAGTGAGGATAACATCACGCGCCTTAATGCATTTCCTAAAGTTAACGCAAAGCCACTTTCCAGTGGTTCTAATATGACATCACTTTTTTCAATAGCATCACCTGAAATAACTTTAATTGCACTCGGTTGAGTTAATCTATCTAAACTGTGAGAGATAATCGTTTCATTGTTATTATGCATATAAATTTCCTATACTCTAACTTATACTCTTCTTTTTTTTCTTAGTCTGCAACCATTATGAGGAATTGCTGTTTGATCTGCAATTGAAGTAACAGTTAATCCATAACTCTGCAGTGCTTTTACTGCAGCTTCTGCACCAAAACCAGGACCACGTATGATAACACTAACAACTTTTATACCAAACTTGTCTACTGCAATTTTTGCAGCATGTTCAGAAGTCTTGCCTGCAGCATAGGGAGTAGATTTTCTAGATCCTGAAAATCCATGCTCACCAACAGAAGTTTGATATAGAGTATTTCCATAAACGTCAGTTACATTGATAAATGTATTATTAAACGTAGCGCGAATATGAATTACACCAGTAATAAATTTTTTAGTGCTCTTATTCAATGTTTTTACTTTTTTCATTTATATTGTTGCAAAAATAACAAAATCATTTCTTATGAGAAATAGGCAAACGCGATTTACCTTTACGAGTCTTAGCATTAGTATGAGTTCTTTGCCCACGAACAGGTAATGATTTTCTATGTCTAAGACCTCTATAACAACCTAAATCAATTAAAGATTTTATATCAGTAGCTACTTCTTTTCTGCGCTCACCTTCTATAACATAGAATTGTCTAATAAAAGTATTGATCTTTTTTATATCTTCTTCTGTTAGTTCTGATACTCGTGTACTTTCATCAATGTTACATGCATGACATATAATATGTGCTGTTTTAATTCCCAAACCATGTATATAAGTTAATGCAAAAGGAGTACATTTTTTAAATGGAACATTAACACCTGCGATTCGCATTACTGATAACCTAATTCTCTAAAAACAGCAATTCTTTAGAATAACATATAACAATTAAGAGTCAAACTAAATTGAAATAAAAATTTCACTTTCAATTTTCTGCATGATCTGATCAACATTATGTTGAGCATCTATGATAACTAATTGATTACTATAATATGTTTTCAAAGTCTTCATTTGAAAATAATATTCATGTATTCTTTTATTAATTGTCTCTATATTTATATCATCAATTCTCTTTTCTATCCTTGAACTATGACATTTGATACATATAGATTTATTATTACTTTCTTTAAAAGATGATATAGAATATATATTGGCACAATCTAAGCAAATGAGTCGATTATTTAATCTATTAATCACTATTCTATCGCTGAGTTGTAGTACAATTGCTATATCAATGTCTTTATGATTTTTCTCTAGTAAAATTTGAGTCAAAAAGTTAGCTTGTCTTATATTTCTTGGAAAGCCATCTAATATATAATTCTCATCTTCATGATTCATTTGTGTGAGCAATAATTCACAAATAATATCGTCTTGAATTAATTGTCCAGATTCAACTGTATCTTTTATTTTTTTTCCCAATGTATTTTCTGTGGCAATAATATTCCTTAATAAATTACCCATTGAAATTAATTTCAAATTATACTTTATTTTTAATAAATGCGCTTGAGTTCCCTTACCAGATCCAGGAGGACCAAAAATTGTGATTATCATTTTACTTTGATAGTTTTAGACTCATACTTTTTTATCATACTATCATATTTATGCGAGAAAATATAAGATTGTATTTGCATGATAGTATCAGTAATCACATTGACTATAATGAGTAAGCTTGTACCACCAAAAATAAATGGTATGTGATATTTATATCGCATAATCTCTGGTATTATACATATAATCACTAAATATGCAGATCCCATAAATGTTAATTTAAATACAATATCTTGTAGATAGTCAGCGGTATGTTTGCCAATCCTTTTACCAGGAATAAAGCCTCCATTCTTTTTTAGAAAGTCTGCATTTTCTTGCGAATTAAATATAAAATTAGAATAAAAAAAGTTAAAAAATACTATTAGTATTAGATATATTACTATATAACATGCTCTATTTGTTACAAGACAATCTAAAATATACTCAGAATAAGGATGACCTTTATAGAAATTTGCTATTGAAATAGGTGTAAGCAAAAGTGCATTAGCAAAGATAGTTGGCACAACGCCAGATAAATTAATTTTTAGTGGAATATAAGTGTAATCATCATGATGTACTTTTTTAAATTGTTTTTTTGGATATTGTACCATTACTCTTCTATAAGAAGCTTCTGTAAAGATAACTAGCAGTAGTAATAAAAAAAACAATATTAATACACATAGAATCAAGAAAAACGAGATGCTGCCATTTTTATTTAATGTGAGTAAAGACGATAGGGCGCTTTGTAATTCTGATATGATACCAGTAAAAATGATTAATGAGATACCATTGCCTATACCACTAGAGCTGATTTGTTCACCAAGCCATATTAAGAATATTGTACCACCTAAAAGACTGCATGCACCGATAATTCGAAACATTATTCCTGGCTCTATTATCAAGAATAATCCATCTCTATTCATATTTTCTAACCCTATTAAAATAGGAATAGACTGAAATAGACAAAATAATATTGTAATATATCGTATATAAGTATTCATTTTACGACGCCCTAATTCTCCATCATTTTTTACTTCATTTATTCCCTTAATGGCAGAAGAGAATAGTTGCATCACGATAGAAGCTACTATATATGGCATAACATTTAAGGATAGAATGGTCATTCTAGATAATGCACCACCAGAAAATAAATTAAATACTCCAAATACTCCCATACCTTCTTTAGGTAAAAGATCATGAATGAGATCCAGATTGATACCTGGAATAGGGATGTAAGTACCTAAACGATAACAAATCAAAGCAATTAATGTAAATAATATACGCCTTAATAAAGCATCTTTATGTAATAATGCATGATTAAAAGCATGAGATTTGAATTTATTTTTCATGCTTTACATATTAAATGAATCATTCCACCAGAAGCAGTGATAGCTTGCTTAGCAGATTCTGATGCAGATGCTATATGCATAATACATTTTTTATCTAAATGACCCTTGCTGAGTAATTTTACTTTAGTATTCATTGATCTAATCAAATGAAATTGATATAATAGATCTTTGTTGATAATAGCACCTTCCTCTATTTTTTTCGTCTCTATTAAATATTGTATATCTCCAGTATTGATTATAGAATATTTCATTTTATGTAATGAAGAAGATTTAAATCCTCTTTTAGGTAATCTTGTATATATAGATTGCTGCCCCCCTTCAAAACCATTTATAGCAGAACCACTTCTAGCTTTTTGCCCTTTATGTCCTCTACCAGATGTTTTGCCCTTACCAGAACCTATACCTCTACCAAGTATTTTAGGTTGTTTATTTCTTGTAAGATTAGTAAAAAGCATGTTTAACTTTATAGTACTATTCATTTCTTACCTATTACTTATAATCTCACTAATCTTTTTATTTCTTTTATTTGCAATCTGACGAGGAGAAAGCATCTTATTAAAAGCTTTAAACACAGCGCATATTACGTTATGTGGATTATTTGATCTAGTAGATTTTGCCACTACGTCTTTTATGCCCAATACTTCAAAAACAGATCTGATAGCACCACCAGCAATGATACCAGTGCCAGCTCTTGCACTTCTTAAGATGATATGTCCAGAGCAAAATTTAGCTTTTATATCATGATGCAATGTCCTACTCTCACGCAAATATACTCTAATCATAGATTTTTTCGCAGAATTCACAGCTTTTAATCGTGCTTCTGTCACTTCTGCATGCTTTCCAAGACCACAACCTACTCTACCACGTCCATCTCCTACTACAACTAAAATTGAAAATGAGAATCTTCTACCACCTTTGGTAACTTTTGTGACCCTTCGTACTGAGACTAAGAGTTCTGATAAATCGTTATTACTTTGTAAATTTTTTACATTCATCCTAATATACCCTTAAAATTCCAAACCTGATCTTCTTAAAGTTTCAGCAAACTGAGAGATTAATCCTGTATATTTGTATGGACCACGATCAAATAATACTTTTTTATGTAATGTAATATGAGCAAGACGCTCAATCATCAGAGCTGCAACATGTTTTATCGCGTTAGCATTGACCTGACTATTACAAGCATCTTTGATTTTCTGATCTAGTGTAGATGCAGAAATTATAGTCACTCTCTTTTCATCATCAATTAATTGTACATAGAAATGTTTATTAGATTTAAATATGGAAATACGCAAACGTTTTGCTACTGCGTTATGTAGTTTCTTTCTGCTACGTAATTTCCTTCTTTCGCATCTACTTAAAAAATTATATACTCTGTTCATGTTTATTTCTTTTTACTGACAATTTTATGCAACATAACTCTTCCCTTTATTATAATCCCTTTACCTTTATAAGGATCATATTTTCTCAATTTACATATATCAGATGCAATCATAAAAACTTTTTGTTTATTGATTCCAGAGACTAATAAATGAGTTGATTTAATACATGTCATCTCTATACCTTGAGGTATTTTATAAAAAATACTATGACTATAACCAAGAGATAAAATTAAATAGGAATTATTTCTTTCAGCTTTATATCCAACACCATTAATCTCAAGTGCAACAGAAAAACTACTGACCATACCTGCAATGATATTATAAATATTACTGCGATAAGTACCCCATATAGGCTTCAGCTTATTATAATTCTCTTTTTTAGTTTGATCAATGGATAAAAGAATCTTATTATCTACTATTTCACATATTAGACCTCTTATCAGATCAATTTCTTGATATGATTGAATGCTTTTTATGGATAATGTACTATTAATATTCGTGACTGATATACCATCAGGAATATTAATAGGAATAGAGCCTATACGAGACATAGAGATCTCCTTTCATTTAAAATACATGACATAAAACTTCTCCACCTATCTTTAACTTATGTGCATTATGATCTGTCATAACTCCCTGAGATGTAGAGATTATGAAGATTCCTAGTCCATTGCACGCTTTAGACATGTCTTTATATTGAGAATAGCGTCTACAGCCAGGTTTAGAAATTCTTGAAATATTACTAATCACTGGTTCTCTATTATAATATTTTAGTGTAATAATAAAAGCAGGGACTTTATGTGAGACTATTTTGTCATAGTTAGTAATAAAGCCTTCATTTTTTAAAATCTTTAAGATAGCTTCATTCATTCTCGAATATGATACTGGAGTATTTTTATGTAGAGCTAATTGAGCATTACGTATTCTTGTAATACAATCTCCAATACTATCAGATAATGACATATAACAATTTCCTCTGTAAAAATTTTAAAATTTATATTACCAACTAGCTTTTACTACCCCTGGTATCTGTCCAAAAGCACATAAACTTCGTAAAACAATCCTACATAAACCAAAGTTTCTATATACTCCTCTTGGCCTTCCAGTCACAATACATCGATTTCTAATTCTAGTCTTAGATGAATTTCTAGGTAACGTTTTTATTATTTTATTTTGCGCAGCAAATCTTTCACTAATAGTGATATTCTTATTATTTATAATTTGCTTTAACTTACTCCTTTTTTCTGCATATTGGTCACATAACTTGATTCTTAAAAGATTTCTTTGTATTACAGATTTCTTGGCCATATATTGTATATCCTCTATATTTTAATCGGAAAATGGAAAGCTAAAAGCTGATAACAATTCTTTTGCTGCATGATTAGATAATGTATTAGTAATGATACTAATATCCATTCCTATTACTTTATTTACTTTATCATAATCTACTTCTAAAAATGAAATATGTTCTTTTATTCCAAAAGCAAAATTTCCATGACCATCAAATTGCTTTATAGTAAATCCTTTAAAATCTTTTTCTCTAGGCAATGCAATATATATTAATCTTTCTAAGAATTCATACATTTTCTCCCTGCGTAAAGTGACTTTACATCCTATTATAGCTCCTTTTCTAATTTTAAATCCAGCAATAGATTTTTTTGCAGTAGTATATACAGGTTTTTGTCCTGTAATTAAGTACAAATTATTAAAAGGCTCAGTAATTTCTTTACTATCGTGAGCAGCCTCTCCCACTCCCATATTGATACATACTTTTACAAGTTTAGGTATTTGCATTATATTGTTATAATGAAGCGAATTGCTTAAATCTTGTATTATACGATTTTTATATAGTTCTTTAAACATATCAATCTAATTTTTTATCAATTCTTGAGAAAGTTTTGCAATACGCATTTTCTTATCATCTATCATAGTAAATCCTACTTTAGTTGGTGTTTTATACTTAGGATCTAATAATGCAAGATTAGATATATCTATAGCTAATTCTTTACTTAGAATGCCACTTGCATGATCCGATTGCATTTTAGTATGTCTCTTATATACATTTATTCCAGAAACAATAGCTTTACAATTTGTATTACAAGTAATAATTTTAATGATTTTTCCCACCTTACCTTTATCTTTACCAGTTAATACTATTACAGTATCATCTCTTTTTATTTTAGCACTCATTATAATACCTCTGTAGAGAGAGACATAATCTTCATAAAAGTACCTGAAGGCAACTTTTTTACTGGACCAAATACACGTGTTCCAAGTGGTTCACCTTGATTGTTAATTAATACTACAGCATTGCTAGAAAAACGTATCACTGAACCGTCCGATTTGCGAATTGGACTTTTTACTCTTACCACAATAGCTCTATAGACTTTCCCTTTTTCAATCTTACCGCGAGGTATAATAGATTTAGCAGATACAATAATAGTATCACCAATAGATGCAACTTTTCTTCCACCTAATAATCCAATACAAAGAACCATTCGTGCCCCAGAATTATCTGCAACTTCAAGGAGAGTGTTTTTTTGAATCATATATTAATTTCCTGTAAACTTCTTAATCTAGTGTGCGACATAATTGAGTACAGACCATTTTTTAGTATTAGCAATAGGTTTGCACTCTTGTATGATTACTCTATCTCCTACTGTATAAATATTCTTTTCATCATGCGCTGTATACTTTTTATATTGTTTAATCACTTTTTTATATACTCCATGTCTATGTACTCTCAATACAGATACTTTTACAGTTTTATCACATTTACTACTGACTACAGTACCACAAAAAATCCTTTTAGACATTCTTTTTTTCCTCTTTTTTTCTAGCGTTTAATATAGTTAAAATATGCGAGATATTTTTTTTAATCACACCAAAACGTGCAATATTCACACACTGCCCTACTTTTTTTTGAAACATTAAATTCACAAATTCTTTTCTCAAATCTGATAATATATTGAGAAGTTCCTTTGCAGGTTTTAATTTTATATTATTTATATTCATAATGCATTTCTCCATCTATCTATCTATAACTATATTAGAGATAAATTTACATTTTATAGGTAATTTTGCAGTTGCTTTTTCAAGCGCTAATTTTGCTAATTGTATAGGAACATCATTACTAATTTCAAATAAAATTCTACCTGGAGTGACTTTAAAGATCCAAAATTCAACACTTCCTTTACCTTTGCCCATGCGCACATCTACTGGTTTCTTACTAACAGGAGAATCAGGAAAAATTCTGATCCATATTTTACCAGACCGCTTTAATGTTCTAGAAATTACCCTTCTAGCCGTTTCAATATGTTTAGAATGAATTCTACTTGATTCAAGAGCTTTTAAACCATATTCTCCAAAAGATAAGATACTACCACCTTTCGCATTGCCTTTAATGCGTCCTTTAAACATCTTTTTATACTTACTTTTTTTTGGAATAAACATTTTGCTTTTTTATTATTATTATTAGCCTTCAATATTAATCATTAATTTCCAATATATACCCATACTTTCACTCCTATAATACCATATATAGTTTTTGCTTCAAAAAAAGCATAATCTATATTAGCGCGTAAAGTATGAAGAGGTAATCGTCCTTCTTTATACCACTCAGTTCGTGCAATTTCAGCACCTCCAAGACGTCCAGAACAACTCACTTTAATACCTTTAGCACCCATTCTTAAACAACTTTGAATAGCTTTTTTCATTGCTCTTCTGAATGAGACTCTCTTTTCTAATTGCTGTGCAACACTATTTGAGATTAAAGTTGCATCTATTTCAGGTCTTTTAATACCTATCACATTTATTTCTATAGTATCTTTTATATCTTCAGATATTTTTTTCTTAATCTTATCAATATCTGATCCCTTTTTGCCTATAATAATACCAGGTCTAGCGCAATGGATTGTAATACATATAATATCAATTTTACGCTCTATGATTACTTTCGAAATACCAGCATGCTTAAAAGACTGATTAATATAACTTCGAATACATAAATCTTGATGTAGTTTTTGTATATATTCTTTCTTGTTAGCATACCAAATAGAGCTCCAAGAAGTTTTTATTTTTAATCGAAATCCTATAGGATTGACCTTTTGTCCCATTTTCTACATCTTTATCTTATTGTAAATTTTTATTTATCTTAATTAAACAATTTCTTGTAATTTAATACAAATATTGCTATAACGTTTAGCAATTTTATTCGCTCTTCCCATTGCTTTTGGATTAATTCTACGTAATATACAAGATTTACCTACTAAAACTTCTTTGATATATAAATTGTCTATATCTAACCCACAATTATATTGAGCATTAGCAATAGCTGAATGTAATACTTTATTTATCAGTTCTGCTGCCTTTTTTGTACAAAACTGCAATTGCATAGTAGCAAATGCTACTTTTTTATTTCGTATTAATCCAGCAACTAAATTTAACTTACGAGGTGTTGATTTAATCATTCTAGCACTCGCCTCAACTATTATGTCTTTATTTTGCATCATGTCAATTACCTTCTTGTTGCTTTTTTATCACCACTATGTCCATTAAACTTACGTGTAGGCGAAAATTCACCAAATTTATGACCAATCATATTTTGATCATTAATATTAACAGGAATATAATTCTTACCATTATATACAGCAAATCTTAGTCCTAAACAGCTAGGAAGTATGACAGAAGCTCTGGAACGCGTCTTGATAGAGACGTTGACTAGACCTTGTGTGATAGCTTTATTCACAGATTTCAATATAGAAGGATGACAAAATGGAGGTTTCCATGCCGATCTACTCATAAACTCACCTTTTTAAATGTTTTATATATTTATTACTAGATTTATTTTTCTTTCTCGTTTTTTTACCCTTTGTACCAACTCCCCAAGGTGTAACAGGATGACGCCCACCAGAAGTCTTGCCTTCTCCTCCTCCATGAGGATGATCTACTGGATTCATTGCAACTCCTCGTACGGATGGTCTGATCCCTAACCATCTCTTTCTTCCCGCTTTCCCTAATTTTCTATTTTTATGATTAGGGTTAGAGACTATCCCTATAGTTGCCTTACAAGTAGATAAAATTAATCGCATTTGACTCGATCTTAATCTTAATAATATGTACTGACCATCACGACCAATAATTTGTGCATAGCAACCTGCTGATCTCGCAAGCACAGCACCGCCTCCTGGTTTTAACTCAATATTATGTACAAATGATCCAATGGGAATATATTTTAATTCAAGACAATTACCTGGTAATATATCAGCATTATTAGATGATAAAATCACATCACCAAGATGTAAATCCTGAGGTGCAAGAATATAAGATGTAGAATTATCACTTTTGTATGCTATTAATGCTAAAAACCCACTTCTATTAGGATCGTATTCTATTTTTTCAACTACAGCTTCATCGTTTCTAATACGCTTAAAATCTATTATTCTATAATTCCTTTTATGCCCTCCTCCCTTATGTCTTGTAGTAATTCTACCATAGCTATTTCTTCCACCGCTAGCTGTTTTACCACAGGTCAGTTTCTTCTCTGGTCTATCTTGTGATAGAAAATCTTTCTTGACTAAGATAGTACCACGAGAAGATGGGGTAACAGGACGAAAAATTTTGACATTCATATTTTTTACACACTCATAATATCTAATGTCTGACCACTCACTAAAGAAAAATATACTTTCTGTTTTCTTTTTTCATATCCTTTAATATGTCTAAATCTTCTAGATTTAGATTGTACTCTTACTATATTGATAGCAGAGACTGTCACTTTAAATAAAGATTCTATAGCTGCTTTTATTTGATATTTATTAACATTTATAAAAACATGTATAGAATACTTATTATACTTTTCTTTTAAAAAAGAAGTCTTTTCTGTAATAATGGGAGATTTTATTATAGAATTATACTTAATCATATCAGTCTCTCTTCAAGATATTCTAAAGTATTACTTGCCAACATAATACAGTCATGTTTCATGACATCATAGACATTTAAACCAATAGGTTTAATTAAATTGACATGATGTAAATTGTTGGTCGCTCTTATTAAATTCTGAGTATAATCACCTACTATTAAAAAAGTCGAAAAGTGAAAATTTTTTATACATTGAGATATATCAGATGTTTTATATATTTTAGTATCTAATGTATCAAGAATCACTAATTGATTATTAGAATATTTAAGAGATAATGCAATTTTTAAACCTTTTTTACGGATCTTTTTATTAAGAGAATATGCATGACTTCGTACGACAGGACCAAATATAACAGCTCCTCCTCTAAATTGTGGAGATCTTAAGCTTCCTTGTCTTGCACGACCAGTACGCTTCTGCGCATAAGGCTTAGCTGTGGTGCCAGAAATCTCTCCAATACATTTTGTTTTATGTGTACCTGCTCTCTTCTTAGCTAATTGCCATTTTATTACTTCATGTAGAATATTAAATTTTATTTTGATAGAAAAAAGTAAGGGATTAAGTGTAATAGTCCCCTTTGTATTATTGTATAAATCTACCAATGTATATTCCATTTTAGCTTACCATATTATCAGTAATTTCATTGCAAAAAGATCTCTGTAAAGTCTTTTTTACTGCGTCTCTTACAAATACATAAGAATTCTTATATCCAGGAATATTATTACCTTTCACGGCAATAATACCATTTTCATGATCAATATGCAATACCTTCATATTTTGTACGGTAATCCTTTTATTACCTAAATGTCCTGCCATTTTCTTACCTTTAAATACACGTCCTGGATCTTGACACTGACCTGTTGAACCTTGTGATCTATGTGCAATAGATACACCATGAGATGCTCTCATACCACTAAAATTATGTCGCTTCATAACACCTGCAAATCCCTTACCTATAGTAAAACCAGTAATATCAAGATACTGATCTACTAAAAAATGACTAACATCTAATTGTTTTCCAATTATTATCTCAGACAGATTTTTTATTCTACTTTCATATAATTTATATTTACTAGTGATACCTCTTTGTTTAAGATACTCACATTGAGGTTTTGCAATATTATTATAATTTCCTGTACCTAGTACTACTGCATTATAACCACATTTACTTTGTTGCTTGATATCAATAATACATGTTTCTTTAAGATGTAAGAGAGTGACAGCGCTACGCTTATTATTGATATATATCATTGTATGACCAATATTTACCATTAATAATCCAAGCCTTATTAAGGGATTAATTCTTCTCATTACTCTTTCTCTCGTACTGTTAATTTTTTCTTAATCTTTACTTCTTTAAAACTTGCATCTACTGCAGCTGGAAAATAAGGATTTGTAATTATTTGTGTTAGCATTTGAATCATTGCAGGAGTAGGATTATGTAATACAATTAAGCGTTTTGAAGTTCTTCTCTCAAATTGTTCACGAGATTTTTTATCTACGTGAGGAGATCTTCCAACAATAAACCTAGAATTCTCTCTAGGTAGTGCAATAGGACCAGATAATTTGACATCAGATCGCTTTAAGTCTTCAATACATTTGCGTACACAAAGCTCTAATACACGACAATCAAAGGATTTTAAAGTTAACATTCCCTGAGATTGTATCGCCTCATGCATTATTATTCTTTCATGCTTTTTATAACTCACCTCTTACTCCAATATCTCAGAAACAATACCAGAACC